>NZ_JBWKWW010000007.1:0-73949 GCF_059422425.1 Pseudomonas sp. GW821-FHT01E05 | reverse complement strand
CCGCAACAGAGAATGCCTCAACAGCAGCGCGAGTCGGGACAGCTACCGCATCAGCCGCAGCTAATGCCTCAGCCGCAGCTACAACCGCAGCCGCTGCCGCAACAGAGACTGCCCCAACAGCAGCGCGAGTCGGGACAGCTACCGCATCAGCCGCAGCTAATGCCTCAGCCGCAGCAACAACCGCAGTCGCAGCCGCAACAGAGACTGCCCCAACAGCAACACGAGGCTGGACAGCTGCCGCATCAGCCGCAGCAACAACCGCAGTCGCAGCCGCAACAGAGACTGCCCCAACAGCAACACGAGGCTGGACAGCTAATGCATCAGCCGCAGCTACAACCGCAGCCACTGCCGCAACAGAGACCGCCCCAACAGCAGCACGAGGCGGGACAGCTAATGCATCAGCCGCAGCAGCAACCGCAGCCGCAGCCGCAGCCGCAACAGAAATCGCAACGACAGCAGTCTCCGTCTCAGCAGCAAGGGCCCCAGCAATGAAAACGGCGCGTCATCCATCGCTCGAACAAAGAGGGCCGGTTGCGTGCGAGCCCTCTTTGTCGATGCGGCCTCGCTTGTTTTCGGGAGAGGGGCATCAACCCGAAGGTTAGATACGTGGTCGATGAGCTGATTCAATTATGTGAGCATTGGCAGTAACGGTCAGAGCGCATTTAACAGCTGCTCAAGCTGCTCACGTTCCCAGCCACTCAATAGGTCGACAGGATCAGTGCCGTAGCGCTGCCAGGTTTCAAGAGTCCCGACTCGACCGTCTGGTGCCCTGCAATGCTCGCAGTAGTCCAACGCGTCGCAATCGTTGAAAAGCGTGAGATGCCAGCCGTCGACCTCAACGAACGTGGGGCCGTTGCAGATTTCATTCCAAGACTGACTGCAGGCTCTTTTCATGGAACGCGTGCCAAGCGCAACGTCTCTTAGCACCTGGTAGACCTCGCGGGCATTGAGAGGGGAGGTTGTGTTCAAAATAGTCTTTCCTGCGGATATTCCATTGTTCGCCGCCTTTCCCGTTCACCCTATGCCGCTACTGCAGACGCTACAACGTCTTGCGAGGGTTTGAGCCTCGATAGCTTTACGCGTCAAGCCTCCACGCGGACTGCCACAAGCAGGCCAACACACCTGTAGTGGTCAGCTAATCCTGGACACGACGTTAAGTTTTTTCCCGGCCTGAGCTGGCGCCAGCCCACCGTTGAATTGATGGGGCCGAATCCAATTGTACCGATGCATCACTGACGGCTGCCATATTGCGAACCCTGATCCGGGTGAAACAGCTGCCCCTGAGGCCGCCCTCGCTGCTCGTAAGCCATATCCAGCGCCTTGATGAGCAGATCCGGATTGGAGATGAAGTGCCGGCCATCGGCGCTGCCTACAGCGATGAGCCGGTTACCGCGTTTCGGCGTCCATCCGGACATTGGCGATCAGCGTCCCCCTGAAGATGGAGCGCAAGTGCCGGAGCATCGCGCCACCAGCGAGATGCTCCAGTGATGTGTCAGCGTGGGCCTGGCCAGTTCTGACGTCGTCGCGGTCAGCCCAAAGCCGGCCCGGCTGCGATCATGTCGTTGAACTGATTGACCCACGCATGCTCGTTCGGGCCGGGGTTGGCACGCATAGCCTCGGCTGGAGAGACGAGGATTTCGTCCACGCCGCTCTCGAACTGCTTCATCGCTTCAGTAATGAACTGGTCGAGAGAAATAGCGCGCTCTTCCTCGCTGCTATTGAGCAGCTCGGTGCGTACCCAAGGCGGCGCGATTTCGACCAGTTGGATGCCATGTCCGCGCAGCAGGTAGCGCTGTGACAACGTGTAGGAATGGAGCGCTGCCTTGGTCGCTGAATAGACCGCCGTCACCGCCATCGGCACGAAGCCGAGAACGGAGGAGACGTTGACGATCACCGCATCGGGCTGCGCCTTCAGATGCTCGACCAGTGCCGAGGTCATGCGGATCGGGCCGAGCAGGTTAGTGGTGACGGTCGACAGTGCGAGTGCATCGTCCACCGGCCCGTCCGCGTGATCCAGCAGCATGATGCCGGCATTGTTGATTAGCACATTCACGTCCGGGTAATTGGAAATGAGCTTCTGTGCTGCCGCCTGGATGCTGTGCGGGTCGGTAATGTCGAGTTCAATGGCGGCCATGCCGGGATTGGCGTCGAGCGTCTCCTGCAGCCGCTCCATACGCCGGCCAGAAATGATCACCTGATTGCCGAGTTTGTGGAAGGCTTCGGCCAAGCCTCGGCCAATGCCGGAGCCGCCGCCAGTGATGAAGATAGTATTGCCGGTCATACGCATGACACTTCTCCTGGAAGGATGGAAATAAGGCCGTCCAGCGCGCTGTCCGGATGAACAGGTCGACCGAAGGAAGACTCGCTACAAGATGTTCGATCAAGGCACGGCCGGCACTCCGGGTACTCATCAGCCAGAATGCACTCAACCCCGTTGCTGAGGTGAGTCAGGTTTTTTGGACAGCTGGGGTACTACGACCCCAGTTGCCAGCAGTGCGGATTATCATGCAGCTTCGGTATGGGAAGGATAGTCCGTGTAACCCACCTCCGTGCCACCGAAGAAAGACTCGCGGTCGTACGGGTTCAGCGGCCAGCCGTTGCGCAGGCGCTCTGGCAAGTCAGGGTTGGCGATGAAGTGACGGCCAAAAGCGACCAGGTCAGCATCGCCGGCCTCAAGGATCGCCTTGGCCGATTCACCGGAGAAGCCGCCCGCTGCGATAAGGGTGCCCTTGTAGTGCTTGCGCAGGAGCTGGGTCGCCACCGGATTCTGGTCCCGGCTCTCGTCCTCGACGACACCCAGGATGCGCGGCTCGATCAGATGCAGATAGGCGAGGTCCAGCTTGTCCAGCTCGCGCGCGACATAGGTGAACAGGCCAACGGGGTCGCTGTCGGACATATCGCCGAAATTGCCGCTCGGCCCCAGACGCACCGCCACCCGATTGCTGCCCCAGACGGAGATCACAGCCTCTACCGCTTCCAGCAGGAACCGGCTGCGGTTCTCGAACGAGCCACCGTAGATATCCGTACGTTTGTTGCTGCCGTCCTGCAGGAACTGATCGAACAGGTAGCCGTTCGCCGAGTGGATCTCGACACCGTCGAAGCCGGCAGCGATACCGCGTTCGGCCGCTGCGCGGAAACTTTCCACCAGCTGGCGGATTTCAGCGATGGTCAGTTCACGCGGCGGGGTGCCGGGGGTCCAGCCGAGCTCGGTGTAGGCCACGCCGCCGTGGACCACGACGGAAGGGGCCACCGGCTGGCCGCCGTCCGGTTGCAGCAGGCTATTGGACTGGCGCCCCGCATGGTAGAGCTGCAGGAAGATTTTGCCGCCCTTGGCATGGACTGCGTCGGTCACGAGCTTCCAGCCGGCGATCTGGCTGTCGTCATACAGACCGGGAGCACCGAGGTATCCATTGCCATTGGCTGCGGCGATAGTGGCTTCGCCGATCAGCAGGCCACCGGCGGTGGTACGCTGGGCGTAGTACTCGGCCATCAGCTGGCCAGGAATGGCGCCTGGTTCGGCACGCATGCGGGTAAGTGGCGCTAAAACGACGCGGTGGGCAATTTGGTATGGGCCTATTTGGATGTTCGTATGCAGTTTGGACATGACGTCGATACCTGTCAGTGGTGGGATGGGGGCAATGTAGGCGTAAAGTGCGTGAAGAAAAATATCCCGCGATGCCGAACATTTCGGATAGTTTTTCCGTAATCCCGCCTTGTTGGTGGGGTACTACCGGGGGCAAGCAGGAAAAGTGATGGAAAGCCTGAGTGGCATTTCAATGTTCGTGCAAGTTGCCGAAACGCGCAGCTTTACCGAGGCCGGCCGGCAGCTGGGGGTGTCGTCCTCGACCGTGGGCAAAACCATCGCTCGGATGGAAGAGCGCTTGCGTGTACGGCTGTTTCATCGCAGCACACGCAGTATCACGCTGACTGCCGAGGGGACCGTGTTCCTTGAGCGATGCCGCCGCATCCTCAGCGAGGTCACCGCTGCCGAGTCCGAGCTGTCAGGCCTGGCTGGCAGCCCGCGTGGGCGGCTTCGCGTGGGCACTCCTCTACTGGGCGACCTGATGATGCCGGCCTTTGACGGGTTCATGGAGCGGTATCCGGAAGTCGAACTGGATATCGATTTTTGCGACCGCATGGTCGATGTGATCGAGGAGGGGTTCGACGCGGTGATTCGGACCGGCGAGCAAACCGATTCTCGTCTGGCCGCGCGCCGCTTGGGTTCCTGCGCACATGTGCTGGTGGCATCGCCCACGTATCTCAAGCGGCAGGGTGTACCTACTTATCCGCGTGAACTGGAAAGTCATTTCTGCCTGCAACACAAATTTCCCGCAACGGGAAAGCTGGAGCGTTGGCCGCTGCGGCTCGAAGCATCCGAGGCTGAATTAGTGCTGCCCGCCACGATGACGTCGAACACGATCGAGCCCCTTGCCTATGCCGCAATCCAGGGCAGAGGCATTGCCTTTCTGCCCGTCTTCCTGGTGCGCGAAGCGTTGGAAGGCGGGCAGCTGGTCACGGTGCTGGACGACTACATCGACCGCCAGGTCGTCTTCTGGATGCTGTGGCCAGCCAGCCGTTATGCCTCGCCCAAGTTGCGGGTTTTCATTGACTACATGAGTGCGCACTTGCGCATCTGATTGCTTACGCCCTCAGCGTCAGGCGCACACCGTCGCGGTTGGAGATCTCGATGGCGTCGATCAGTACAGGTCCGAACATTTCGGACGTCGATGTCCGCAATCGAGCATTTCGGCGCTTTGAGCTAACCAGCAAACATTCGAGCAGTCATGTCCATGGCGGCACAGTCGCTGCGCTGCGACAGCTGGGAGCTTCTAATGGAAAGGTCTGTGTCTGCTCTGCTCGAGCCGATGAGGGGGGGCTGTAGTAGCGGCGGTAGAGGGCGCGTGCGGCGTTACCCGACGCGCCCGTCTGTCATTTGCCGGCGTCGAGCACGACGCGGTAGCGCGCCTTGCCACTGCGTAAGTGATCGATGGCTTCGTTGACCCGGCTCATGGGAAAGTGCTCGACCTGCGGCAGGATCTGATGACGAGCGCAGAATTCCAGCATGGTCGCCGTGGTACTGGGCGAACCCACCGGCGAGGCAGATAAGGTCTTCTGTTGCGCAAGCAGGTCGAACACGTGCACTGGAATAGCGCCGGGCACTGCGCCAACAAAATGCAGGCGTCCGTTGCCGCGCAGGGTTGCGAGCATGGCCGGCCAGTCAAGGTCGGCGTTGGCGGTGACCAAGAGAAAATCCAGGGTGCCGGCAATGGATTTCAGCGCATTGCTGTCGGTCGAGGCGACTACCTTGTGCGCGCCCAGGCGTCTGGCTTCGTCCTGCTTGCTCAACGACGAGGTAAAGGCCGTGACTTCGCAGCCCCAGGCGTTAAGGAAGCGCAGTGCCAGATGACCGAGGCCACCGATGCCCACCACACCGACCCGGTCGGTGGGCTTGACGTCGAATTCCACAAGCGAGTTGAACACCGTCGAACCGGCGCAGAACAGAGGGCCGGCCATGGCCGGGTCGAGTCCATCCGGTATCGCCAGAGCCCAGGCCCAGTGCGAACGCAGGCGGTCGGCGAAGCCTCCGTTGCTGCCGATGATGGTGGGTTGGACTGTGCCACATAGGTGATGGGAGCCTCCGATACACGAGGAGCAATGCATGCAACTGCCCTTGTACCAACCAATACCCACCCGTTGTCCCACTTCAAGACCGCGTACTTGCGCGCCCGCTCGCACGATACTGCCGACCACCTCGTGGCCGGGAATAAAGGGGTAGTGGCTAATGCCCCATTCGTTATCGATCAGTGACTGGTCGGAGTGACAGACGCCGCAATACTCCACGGCGACTTCCACCTCCTCGTCCCCCAATGGACCGGGATCGTAGCTATAGCGCTCCAGTGGAGCACCGGCTGCCGTTGCGGCCCAGCCGGTGAAGGAAGTGAGTTCGGTACTATCGCTCATTGGATACCTCCAGATCAGGAGACAGGGGCTTTGGCAGCTCAGGTGCCGCGAAGGAGCAACGCTGATCAGTGCCCAAGGCGTGATTGAGTCTAGCACCCCGGTACGGCCGCGCTTCGCTCAAGGAACTCCTGACCGTGGCCCCGAAGGGCGGTGAGGAATTCAAAGCCATGGACACCAACAAAGACGGTTACCTCTCCGAAGCCGAGGTCTACACGTTCAGGACCAACCAGTACACCTTCAACGGCAAGAAAATGCCCATTGAACTGTTCACTCGCATGAGCCAGGCGAAGGGCTGATACGTCTCTGTTGTTCCAACCTCCCGGTGCTCGCCTGCAGGGAGGGTTTTACGACCGCTGGAGAACGCCGATGACCGGTCAGCTGAAGGCAGCACGGTAGGCGAAAATGCCCGGTATTCCTCCAGTCATCAGAAAGAGCAAATTGCTGCCGGCCGGGAATTCGCCACGGCGGACGGATGCCAGCAATCCGGCGAATGCCTTGCCGCCGTATACGGGATCAATGAGCAACCCTTCATGGGAAGCCAGTAGACGGGTAGCCTCCAGCATGGCTTCGGTCGGGGCGCCATAGGCGTCGCCACGCTGGCTGCCATCCACGCTGAGCGCGCTTTCAGCCAGTATGGTGGACGGGTCAAGGAGGTGTAGAACTTGTCGGGTTTTTTCCAGGGTTATACCGAAAGCTTGTTCTTCTGTTCCGAGTACGGTGTATCCGATAATTCGCGTTGATGCTCGGGCCAGGGTGACGCCGGCCAGCAAGCCCGAGTGAGTCCCGCTACTGCCATTGGGGACGACTATACGGTCGAGATGGAGTCCCAGAGCATCCGCCTGGCGAAGAACCTCGGCCGCGCATGCGGTATAGCCCAGACAACCTCTGGGACTTGAACCGCCCAACGGCATGACAAAGGGCCTTTTACCCTGTCGCTTGAGCTTCTCGACCAGCTCTGCTGCATAGGTGTCGGGAACAGCCCCGAGGGGTAGCCGATGGATCGCAGCGCCAAAAAGAGCGTCCAGCAGGACGTTGCCGTTAAGGCGATAGTCATCATCTGTGCGCACGCCAGATTGGGTCAGAATCAGTTCGCAGGCCAGGCCTTGGCGGGCGGCTACTGCAGCGGTCAACCGAGCGTGATTGGATTGAAGACCGCCCCAGGTCACCAGGGTGTCGGCGCCCTCGGCGAGTGCCTCGCCGAGCAAAAACTCCAACTTACGCAGTTTGTTTCCACCCCCGCCGAGGCCAGTCAGGTCATCTCGCTTTACGTAGAGATTGCATCCGTTCAGCTCGGGCATTTGGCTCAATCGAGACAGTTTCTGGATCGGTGTGGGGCCTTCCAGCAGCGCCACCCGGGGGTAGGCCGCAAGCGCGGTGTCAAGGTGACTCAGGTCGTGAGGCATGGAGGTTCTCTCGCGAACACGTAGCTTTTTAGTTGAAACGCTTCAGTGGGCCGCGGAGGTGCTGCGGCGAAAGATCAGCAATTTGGCGACTGAGCGTTGACGCAACTCACCGTGCTGGTTGAGCGTGTCAGTCTGGAACGTAACAAGACCGCGATCAAGCCTGGACTTCGAAGGGTTGATGGCCAGGACGGAGGTCTCGACGCGCAGTTCGTCTCCAGGGCGAGTAGCGGTAGGCCAGCTCAGCTCGCTGCCAGCGCCGATAAGACCCGCATCCAAAGGCAGGCATGAGACAAGTAAGCGCATGGTGATGGCGGCCGTATGCCAGCCGCTTGCAGCGAGCCCGGCAAAAAAAGTTTGCTCAGCCTCCTGATTGTCCAGATGAAAAGGTTGGGGGTCGAATTGCTGTGCAAAACTCTTTATTTGCTGCTCATCGATCAGGTATGTGCCGCTGCGGAACGTGTCGCCGATTGATAAATCGTCCAGGAACAGCTTGTGAAGGGTGGTTGCATCATTCATGGGATCAACTCCGATAGGCCTGATTTTTTTTGCGCTTCATCAACAATATTACAGTCATAATATGATTTGGCAGCTTGCATGCTGCAAGTCTCTATTTTTGTGGCGTAGAAAAACCGGACGGATGGTGGCGGAGAGGAGGGCTAACGAACCCTCTGGTACACCAAGCCAGAGGTGTCAGTGACTGCGATTACGCTCCAGGCCTGGTCTGTTCTGAGAAGGGAGCACCAGTGCCTGTCACCGTCCGACTTGCACAACGTACACGCCACCAGGAATTGCTGCGATGGCTAGAAGATCAATCACATGTACTGGCTCCCGGGCCACGAAAAATCCGATCAGCAACGCCACAACCGGTGGAATGTAAGTCACCGAGGCCGCTGCAAGTGCACCAAGGCGTTGCACAATGAAATAATAAAGAATGTACGCAAATCCAGTACCAAGAAGGCCAAGACCAAGAGATACGCCAAGAAAAGCCCGGCGATCTTCAGCCAACCGTGGCGACGGGATTAACAATCCTCGCAGCCTCGCTTCGAATTCAGGGGGATTACAAGCAGTCACGTGCAGCCTTTTTCAGGGCGCTGAGGCCAAACGGCGACGCTAACGGGGCTCGCTGATATAAGGACACCTTGCTGCCAGCCGCAGCCTTATGGACCTCGATGATATCGTCCGCCGCGACGTTGCTCTCAGCCACGATTTTGTAGCGCCCCTGACTTTCCGTCAGGGTGTGGCCGACTTCTCTTTTTGCCATTATCTGCTTCAGGCGAGGGCAAAGTTTAATGTGTTTGACCCTTACGGGAGAACCCCTTGTTTCTGCCCGTCGTCAGCCCAGTGCAACAGTGCCAGGCGCCCGAGCACCGCAGCTTCGATGCCGGCGGCGTCGAGCCCGCATTCGGCGAGCATTTCGGCGGGCTGGGCGGGTTCCAGGTAGCGATCCGGCAGGCCCAGATGAAGGATCGGCTGGACCAGGTTCTCGTTGGCGAGAAATGTGGCCACCGCGCTGCCGGCACCGCCCATGATGCTATTTTCCTCGATGGTGACCAAGAGTTCGTGGCTGGAGGCCAACTTGCGTATCAAGGCCTCGTCCAGCGGTTTGACGAAGCGCATGTCAGCCACCGTGGCATCCAGCTCTTCGGCGACCTTGAACGCTTCCGGCAACTGCGTGCCAAACACCAGCAGGGCGACTTGCTTGCCGCGGCGACGAAGCACGCCCTTACCGATTTCCAGGGGTTCCAGGCCAGGTTCGATGGCCGCGTTCGGCCCACAACCACGGGGATAGCGCACCGCCGCCGGGCCTGGGTAGCGGAAGCCGGTGGTGAGCATGCGGCGCAATTCGTTCTCGTCGCTGGGGGTCATCACCAGCATTCCGGGAATGCAGCGCAGATAGGAGAGGTCGAAGCTGCCCGCGTGGGTCGGACCGTCCTCACCGACCACACCGGCGCGGTCGATAGCAAACAGCACGTCGAGATTTTGCACCGCGACGTCGTGGATCAACTGATCGTAGGCGCGCTGGAGGAAGGTTGAATAGATCGCCACAACCGGCTTCAGGCCAGAGCAGGCCATGCCGGCGGCAAGGGTCACGGCGTGCTGCTCGGCGATGGCGACGTCGAAATAGCGATCCGGGTAGCGTTCGCTGAAGGCGATCAGGTCGGAGCCCTCTTTCATGGCCGGAGTTATGCCGGTCAGGCGCGAATCGGTGGCGGCCATGTCGCACAGCCACTGGCCGAAGACATTAGAGTATTTCGGTCCGCTCGCCTTCTTCGGCGGCTGCTGCGCACCGGCGGGCTCCAGCTCCAGTTTGGTGATGGCGTGATAGCCGATCGGATTGACCTCGGCAGGGGAAAACCCCTTACCCTTCTTGGTGACCACGTGGAGGAACTGCGGCCCCCTGAGATCGCTCAGGTTGCGCAGGGTGGCGAGGAGGGTCGGCAGATCGTGGCCGTCGATCGGGCCGATGTAGTTCCAGCCGAGTTCCTCGAACAGGGCGCCGGGCACCAGTATGCCCTTGGCGCATTCTTCGGTGCGGCGAGCAATCTCCCAGGCGCCGGGCAGGCGCGACAAGATTTTCTTGCTGCCCTCGCGCACGCTGGCATAGGTGCGGCTGGAGAGGATCTTCGCCAGATAGTTGGACAGGCCGCCGACGTTATTGGAGATCGACATGTCGTTGTCATTCAGGATCACCAGCATGTCGGCCTTCACATCCGACGCGTGGCTGAGCGCCTCGAAGGCCATCCCGGCCGTCAGTGCACCATCGCCGATCACGGCAATGGATTTGTGTCTCTCACCCTTGAGGCGCGAGGCGATGGCCATACCCAGGGCGGCGCTGATTGAGGTACTGGAATGACCGACGCCAAAGGTGTCGTACTCGCTCTCGATGCGGCGCGGGAACGGGCCTATGCCACCCTTCTGGCGTAGCGTGTGCATCCTCCCCCGGCGACCGGTGAGGATCTTGTGTGGGTAGGCCTGGTGGCCGACGTCCCATACCAGGCGGTCGTTGGGCGTGTCGAAGACATAATGGAGGGCAATGGTGAGTTCGATCACACCGAGCCCGGCGCCGAAGTGGCCGCCCGTCTGACCGACGATGTAGAACAGCTCCTGACGCAACTCATCGGCCAGTATTTCCAGCTCCGCCTCGCTGAGCAGACGCAGTCGGTCCGGCGTCGCGGCGCGGTCCAGCAGTGGAGTGGCGGGGCGCATGCGGGGGATCTCATGGAACGTCTTGGACATCGGAGGATCCTTTAGCGGACTTGGCCAATGGTCGCAGGTGACGCCGGTTGGCTCAGTGGCGCCGTTCGACGATATAGCAGGCCAGGGCGCGCAGCGGCTCGGCGCCGACGCCGAACGGATGCAGAGCGGAAAGGGCCTGGTCGTGCAAACTGCGGGCATAGGTCTTGGCCGCATCGAGACCGAGCAGGGCCGGGTAGGTCGGCTTGTCGTGGGCAATGTCGGCGCCCTGGCGTTTGCCGAGGGTGGCGGTATCACTCTCCACGTCGAGAATGTCGTCCTGCACCTGGAAGGCCAGGCCGATGGCCCGAGCATAGTCGCGCAGGGCTCGTAGCGAGGCTTCGTCTGCGTTACCGCTGGCCAGCGCGCCAAGCTGCACGCAGGCTTCGATCAATGCGCCAGTCTTGTGTCGATGCATGGTTTCCAGAGCGTTCTGATCGAGCTGGTGACCGACCGCCTCGAGATCGATGGCTTGGCCACCGACCAGGCCGGCAGGGCCGACGGCACGCGCCAGGATACCGCACATTTCCAGGCGAACTTCGGCACTCTGAGGGTTGTGCCGGGGATCGGCGAGCACCTCGAAGGCCAGCGCCTGCAGGCCATCGCCTGCGAGGATCGCGCAGGCCTCGTCGAACGCCTTGTGGGTGGTTGGCTGGCCGCGACGCAGGTCGTCGTCATCCATCGCTGGCAGATCGTCGTGAACCAGCGAATAAGCGTGGATCAGCTCCACTGCGCAGGCGGCGCCTTTGGCCTGTTCCGCCGCGCCGTCGAGGGCTTCGCAAGCGGTATAGACCAGCATCGGGCGGACCCGCTTACCGCCGTTGACGACGCTGTAGCGCATCGCCTGGTACAGGCGTTGCAGTTCGTCGCGTGGAGGTAGCAGGAGTTCTTCCAGAGCGGCATCGACGCGCGCCTGGCATTGTTTTTGGTAGGTCGCGATCATGCTTGAGTGTCCACGCCGAAGGGCGCTGTTCGAGGAGCACGCCGTGCTTGAGGAGGTTCTGCACACTCTGCTCGGTCTGTATCAGGGGCAACCGGCTGCCACGGTTTTAGGGGAGGACTTTCGAAATCGACGGTGGCTTTCTTGGGGGCCATGGGCAGAAACCAGTGTCGGCAGCGGTTCAAAAAACAACTCAATACTGACACTAGCAGAGCGATTGCTCTGCGGCAAACGCTACAACCGGCGCGTCGTCGAAGGGCGAATGACGCCAAGGATCAATGCCCCGTGAATCAGGCACTATAGACTCGTCCCTTCCAATGAGAACGGACTCCACGCCAGTAGCGGATCGCCGAACTCCAGGTCATGCCAAGGTAAAACGCTGCGCCCAGTGGCAGCAACAAGGCCCAGAACGGAGACATCCGGTAGTAGCGTAATATCGGCAGATAGCTCAGTGTCATTGCCCCCCAGGCAGTCAGCGCCCACGGTCGAGCAAGTGGCAAACTCAGCAAGGCGAACGGTGCCGCATAGGCGACGACAAACATCACCGTCACGGTCAGCAGTATCCATATGGAGTAGCCGAGCTGGGTAAAAGCTGAACGCGCGACCATATCGTGGATAGAGATCAGGGTGCCGTAAGGGCGCCGGCTAATCACCCCACGGCTAAGGCCCAGCCAGGTACGATAGCCAGCGTTTTTGACCTGTCGTGCCAACGAGCAATCGTCGATCAATGCATCCCGCAGGCAGGTAAAGGCACCGATACTTTGCAGGACCTCGGTATCGACCAGTACACAGCCGCCCGCTGCCGCGGCCACGTACCGATGGCGAGAATTGGACAGGGCAAACGGATACAGCAATTTGAAGTAATAGACGAACGCCGGCAACAACAGATGATCCCAAAAGCTGGTGCGGCGCAGGTCTGCCATCAACGAAACAAACTGCTTCCCCTCACGCTGTTTGAACGCCCGCAGCGCCGACAGCAGGCCAGGCTGCAACTGGATGTCGGCGTCGAGCAACAGCGTCATGGGCGTACGCACGTGGGACTTTCCCTGCTCCAATGCCCACAGTTTTCCGGCCCAGCCCTCCGGTAATGGCTGGCCGCTGACGACGCGAGTGTCAGGAAAGGCGCTAGCAATAGTGGCCGTGGCGTCGCTGGACTGGTCGTCGATGACCACCACCTGCAACCCTGTGCCCT
The DNA here is from genome assembly GCF_059422425.1 of Pseudomonas sp. GW821-FHT01E05. Lineage (NCBI taxonomy): Bacteria > Pseudomonadati > Pseudomonadota > Gammaproteobacteria > Pseudomonadales > Pseudomonadaceae > Pseudomonas > Pseudomonas sp. GW821-FHT01E05. The sequence continues at coordinate 61,219 of NZ_JBWKWW010000007.1, read as the reverse complement.
GTGCCTGCAAGGCGGTCAGGGTAACGCCGAGCGTGTCGGCTTCGTTGCGTGCCGGAATCAACACGGTAATGTCGCTGAGATCAGTCGTACCGCCGGTGTGTGAGTCGGCCTCAAGCCGTTCGCGGGTGCTCCACGGCCGCCATGGCGCCACGAGCAGTCCGACCCAGATCACGGCAGGGAGAAGTGTAAGCGCCCAGCCGTACGCGGACAGGGTCAATGTCGCCACTAGCCTTTACCGGGATCCGCACCGGTGGGTTCGACGATGCGAACCGGGATGCGTGCGGAGGGGGTCTCGACACGTTCGCTGTAGAGCACGGGTAGCGCGGGCGCCATGGCGCCATCGGTGCGGGGGCCGAACAGGGCCACACGCATCGCTTTCAGTGGATGGTCGAAGGTGTCGTTGACGGCGCTGCCTTCGAAGCCGCAGTGGGCCATACAGTTGTCGCACTTGGGGTTAATACCGACGCCATAGTTTTCCCACTGGGTTTCTTCCATCAATACCTTGTAGGTCGGCGCGTAACCCTCATCGACCAGCAAGTAGCAAGGCTTCTGCCAGCCAAAAATATTGAAGGTCGGGTTGGACCACGGCGTGCACTGGTAGCGTTGGTTGCCGGCGAGAAAGTCGAGGAACATCGAGGACTGATTGAACACCCATTTGCTCTTGCGTTCCTTGCCGCGCTTGAACACCTCGCGGAACAGGGTGCTGCTCTCGGTGCGGCCAAGGAACACGTCTTGACGCGGTGCGTGCTCGTAGCTGAAACCGGGAGACACGGTGATGCCCTCGATGCCCAGGGACATGGCGTAGTCGAAGAAATCAGCGATGTTGTCCGGCGGCTCTTGATTGAACAAGGTGCAATTGATGGTCACCCGATAGCCGCGAGAAAGCGCTAGCTTGATCGCCTCAACGGCTTTGTCGAACACGCCTTCCATACACACAGAATCATCGTGGCGCTGCTGTAAACCATCCAGATGGATAGACCAGGTGAAGTAGGGGGACGGTTCGTATTCATCGATGTGCTTGGTCAGCAGAATCGCGTTGGTGCACAGATAAACGAACTTCTTGCGGGCAATAATGCCCCGCACGATCTGCGGCATTTCCTTGTGAATAAGGGGCTCGCCACCGGGAATGGAGACCACGGGCGCGTCGCATTCGTCCACGGCGCGCAAGGCATCCTCGACGCTCAGGCGCTTGCGCAGGATGTCCTTGGGGTGGTCGATCTTGCCGCAACCTGCGCAGGCCAAATTACACTGGAACAGGGGCTCCAGCATCATCGCCAGTGGATAGCGGTGCTGGCCTCTTAGCTTCTTGCCGAGGATGTAGCGTGCAATCCTGGCCTGTTGAATAAGGGGAATGCCCAAGGAAGTCTCCGCGATTTCTGTCTGCCATCTACCATCGGGAACTTAAGAAAGCGGCGTGAACAGGTCGGCATGTTCTCGACGCAGGCGCTCCCACTCGATCTTGAACCAAGGCGTAAAATGGTGTGGTTGTTCCGCCAGTTCCGTGTCCAGCGTTTCCGGAGAAATATACCGCAGCGCCGAGACTTCGTTGAGGTTGAGCGTGGGCACTTCGTCGCTGCGCCCGGCATACACCCAGCACAACTCATGCTCGGCGCCTTCTGTGTCGAACTGTGCCTGGTATTCGAATTTGAAGAGAAACTGTAGCGAGCATTGCATGCCCAGTTCTTCACCGAGACGTCGTTCAATGGCTACGTCCAGCGTCTCGCCACGCCGTGGATGGCTGCAGCAGGTGTTGGACCAGAAGCCCGGCCACAGGCGCTTACCCGCTGCCCGTTGCTGCAACAGCAACTCGCCTTTGCGATTAAATACCAACAGCGAAAAGGCCCGGTGCAGCAAGCCTTGCCCCTGATGCGCGGAGGCCTTGTCGAGAAACCCGATTTCCTGATCGAACCTGTCGACAAGAACCAGCTGCTCGTCATTAAAGGAAACCACGTCCGTCGATTCACGCCACTGGCGACATTCCTGTTCCTGGCTAGCCAAAATCAACCTCCTCGAGAGATCCCGTTTTGGCAGTGTAGCGTAGCGCAGAATCTCCATTGCGCAGATTTCGATCTAACGTCGATTGCTATCAACGAGCAATTGTTGTAATCAACCCCACATGCCGACCCCTTACTTCGTCAGCACGTTCGCCACCTGGTTGGGCAGCGGATTGGTCGTTGCCGCCGCCGGCTATGCCGTCGTCGCCTTGGGCGCTGTGCTCAAGCACCTTCGCGCACCGACTCCTCTGACGGGCGTCGGTGGGCGGGCGCACCCGGTGTCTGTGCTCAAGCCCTTGCATGGCGCCGAACCGCGGCTGTACGAAAACTTGCGCGGATTCTGTCAGCAGATCCGCTCGGGTGATCAATTGATATTCGGTGTGCGCGAGCCTCAGGACCCCGCCATTGCTGTGGTGCAGAGGCTGTGCGCGGAATTCCCGCAGCTGGCCATTGACCTGGTCGTCGATCCCCGCGTGCAGGGCGTCAATTTGAAAGTCAGCAACCTGCTGAACATGATGCCGCTGGTCCGTCACGACTGGCTGGTGCTGGCCGACAGCGATATCAGTGTGCCTGCGGATTATTTGTCGCGGGTGACGGCGCCGTTGGCGGACCCAAGTGTGGGAATCGTCACCTGCCTATATCACGGAGTCCCGCAGGGCGGGTTCTGGTCGCGTCTGGGCTGCCTTTTCATTGACGACTGGTTTGCACCTTCGGTCTGCCTGGCGCATGCCTTCGGCTCCAGGCGTTTCGCGTTCGGCTCGACGATCGCGCTGCGCCGCGAAACGTTGCAAGCCGTCGGCGGCTTCGAGGTGTTGCGCGATACCTTGGCCGATGATTTCTGGTTGGGCCAGCTGACCCGGGAAGCCGGGTTGCGGACCGTGCTGTCGGAGGTATGGGTGGGCACTGAAGTCAGCGAAACCCGCCTGAGCGAGCTATGGATGCACGAACTGCGTTGGCTGCGGACCATCCGTTCCATCTCGCCAGGCGGCTTTGCGATGAGCGTTGTCTGTTTCACCTGGCCGGTGTCGCTGGTGGGTCTTACGCTGGCGCCTTCGACGCTGAACGTCTGCCTGGCGGTGGTCGCGGGTGTTGCGCGGGTTGCGCAGTTTTTTCTCGGGCGCAACGTCAGACGCCTATCGACACCCTGGTATTGCGTGCCGTTTACCCCCTTGCGCGACCTGCTGCTATTAATGGAGTGGGCAGTGGCCCTGACCGGTCGGCGGGTGAAGTGGCGCGGCAACGTTCTGCATGCGCGCAAGGGCGGACCCATACGCTATAGTTGACCGTGATTTTCTGTAGTGCGTTCGCAGGCGGTTGGCAAATCTCGGTCCAGTGACCGTTGGAGCTAATAATTCCTATGAAGACGCTTTTTCTGCAGGCGCCGTCCTTCGACGGTTTTGACGGTGGTGCCGGTTCACGTTATCAGGCCAAACGCGAGATCAAGAGCTTTTGGTACCCCACCTGGCTGGCCCAGCCCGCCGCGCTGGTGCCCGGCTCACGTTTGCTGGATGCGCCGGTGGAAGAGCTCACGGTGGAGGAATCGCTGACGATTGCCGCCGAATATGAGCTGGTGATCATCCATACCAGCACACCTTCGTTCCCCACCGATGCCAAATTCGCCGAACTGCTGAAGGCGCGCCGTCCCGAGATCCTGATCGGCATGGTCGGCGCCAAAGTGGCGGTCGATCCCTCTGATTCACTGACTGCCTCGCCGGCGATCGATTTCGTGGCGCGCGAGGAGTTTGACTTCACCTGCAAGGAAATTGCCGAGGGCCGGGCGTTCAAGGACGTCACCGGCATCAGCTACAAGCTCGCCGATGGCAGTGTGCAGCACAACCCGCCGCGGGTAATAATCGAGAACATGGACGAATTGCCGTTCGTGGCGCCCGTCTACCAACGCGACCTGAAGATCGACCGCTACTTCATTGGCTATCTGAAACACCCTTACGTGTCCATTTACACCGGCCGCGGCTGCCGCTCCAAGTGCACGTTCTGCCTCTGGCCACAGACCGTCGGCGGCCATCGCTACCGCGTTCGCTCGGCCGCCAACGTGATCGCCGAGGCGAAGTGGATCAAGGAGAACATGCGCGAAGTCAAGGAGCTGATGTTCGACGACGACACCTTCACCGACAGTTCCAACATGGACCGCGTGCACGAGATTGCCCGGGGCCTGCACGCGTTGGGTTGGACCTGGAGTTGCAACGCCAAGGCCAACGTACCTTACTCCTCGCTGAAGATCATGAAGGACAACGGCCTGCGTTTGCTGCTGGTAGGCTACGAGTCCGGCGACGACCAGATACTGCACAACATCAAAAAGGGCCTGCGGACCGATATCGCGCGGACCTTCACTGAAAACTGTCGCAAGCTGGGCATTCAGGTGCACGGTACCTTCATCCTTGGCCTGCCCGGCGAGACCAAGGAAACCATCGCCAAGACCATCGCCTTCGCCAAAGAGATCAATCCGCACACCGTCCAGGTGTCGCTGGCGGCACCGTACCCTGGCACCACGCTGTACAAGCAGGCGGTGGAGAACGGTTGGTTGCAACCCAACCGGGACATGAACCTGGTCAACGAGAAAGGCGTACAGCTGGCGCTGATCAGTTACCCGCACCTGTCCAAAGAAGATATTTTCCACGGCATCGAGACCTTCTACCGAAGCTTCTACTTCCGGCCCTCGAAGATCTGGGAGATCGTTAAAGAAATGCTGGGTAGCTGGGACATGACGAAGCGCCGCCTGCGTGAGGGAGTGGAGTTCTTCCGCTTCCTGCGCGAGCACGAGGCTTGAGCGCGATGCGTGTCGGGCGGCCGCGCCTGATCGTCACCGCGGACGACTTTGGGCTGCACACGGCGGTCAACGAGGCTGTCGAACAGGCGTATCGAGAAGGGGTGTTGCGGGCCGCCAGCTTGATGGTGGCGGCGCCCGCAGCGGCCGATGCCGTCGACCGTGCCCGACGTATGCCCGGTCTTGCCATTGGCCTGCACTTGGTACTGGCTGACGGCAAGGCCATGCTGCCAACGGCGAGTATTCCTGATCTGGTGAATGCCCAAGGCTGGTTCGACAGCGCCATGGTGCGCAACGGCTTCCGGTTTTTTTTCCTGCCCCGTGTACGGCGCCAACTGGCCGCCGAGATCCGCGCCCAGTTCGAGGCCTTCGCGGCGACCGGCTTGACGCTAGACCACGTCAATGCGCACAAGCATTTCCATCTGCATCCGACCGTCTTATCACTGTTGCTCTCTATTGGCCGAGACTTCGGACTGCACGCCGTGCGGCTGCCCGCCGAGCCAGGCATGGGACCGTGGCTGCGCCCTTGGCTGGGCTTGATGCGCCAGCGCCTGGAGCGGGCCGGGGTGATCTATAACGATCATGTCTTTGGCCTTCGGCACACCGGCGGCATGGACGAGGGCGTGCTGCTGGAGATGTTGCAGCAGTTGCCCAGCGGTCTTTCGGAATTGTATTTGCACCCGGCGGTTCACGGCGGGTTGACGGCCGGCATGGCCGACTACCGCCATGCCGACGAACTGGCGGCGCTGTTGTCACCACGGGTGCGCAGCGCCATCGAAGGTTGCTGCCAGTTGTGCCACGGTTTCTGCGATCCGGCGGCGGCTGCAGCATGAAACGGCTCAGCTACCTTGCCGGGCTGCTTGGGCTGGCGGCAATCATTTATATGGTGGTGCATGAGGACGGGGCCGCCATTCTCGGTGCCCTCGACCATGCCGGCTGGGCCTTGCTGTGGCTGCTGCCTTTTCATGCATTGCCGTTGCTGCTGGATGTACTGGGCTGGCGCATGCTGCTGGCACCGCGTGACCCGCAACGACGCGCCGGTGTCTGGGCCCTGTTCTGGATCGCCGCCATTCGCGAAGCCTGTAACCGACTCTTGCCGGTGGTTAACATCGGCGGCGAGATCGTCGGCATCCGGCTGGTCAAATGGCGCGGCATCGACGGTGCAGCCGCCACCGCCAGCATCGTCATCGAAGTCTTGCTGACCCTGGTCAACCAGTACCTATTCACCGCGCTGGGCATCGTGTTGCTGATTGCGTTGACCCATCAGGTGGGCGCGCTGGACTCGCTGTTGATTGCCTTGGCCGCCAGCTTGCCGCTGCCGTTCGGGTTGTTCATGTTGCTGCGCCACGGCCAGGTGTTCTCGCGTCTGGAGGGGGTGGCGGAGAAAGTCCTTGGCGGTCGCAATCGCCTGACCGAACTGATCGACGGTTCTAATCTGGACCAGGATATTCGCGCGCTTTGTGCCAGCCCGATGCGGCTGATCGGCGCCGGTGCCTGGCAGTTTGCCGGGTTCTTGCTGGGCAGCGTCGAGACCTGGCTGGCGCTGCACCTGCTGGGTTATTCGATCAGCGTTTGGGATGCCATCGCCATCGAAGCGGTGACCCAGGCCCTGCGCCACATCATCTTCATCGTGCCCGCCGGTCTGGGGGTGCAGGAGGGCGGTCTGATCCTGTTCGGCAGCATGATAGGAGTTCCGCCTGATGTCAGTCTGGCGCTGTCACTGGTCAAGCGCATGCGCGAGGTGGGGGTTGGCGTGCCGGCGCTGATTTACTGGCACTGGATGGAAGTGCGCCGTCAGGCAGGACGGCAGTGCGATCAAGCTGCGCAATGATGCCCGACTGTTTATAGCGTTGAGTGACGAGAGGAGAATGTCCGATGCTTGGCAATGCCCTCACAGACGCTGCCGATCACGCCATGCGCCACTGGCGGGGCGAGGAGCCCGGCCGGATCAGGATCGGCTCCGAGGCGCATAAGCGATTGTTCTGTCGCATGCTGCTGGACACCCACAATCCCTACAAGCCCGCGGTAATGGTCTGGCCCGAACTGAGCCCCGACGTGTTGCAGCGCATTACGTCACTGCCGATCTGGGACATCGCCGTGCAGACCGAGGGGCGCGCGCAGCTGCAAGTGCAGACCTACTCCAATACGGTGAAGGACCCGCTGCTGCGTGAGGCGCTGAACATGGATGGCGGCGAAGAAGCGCGCCACAAGGTGGTGCTCGGCAAACTGGTCGAGGCCTACGGCATTCCCCTGGAGCCGGAACCGGACTATCTGGTGCCCAAGGACCCCGAATGGGGGTGGCTGGTGACCGGCTACAGCGAGTGCATCGACAGTTTCTTTGCCTTTGGCCTGTTCGAGTCGGCCAAGCTGACCGGTTACTTTCCGGCGGAACTGGTGGACACCTTCGAACCGGTGATCCAGGAGGAGGCCCGGCACATCCTGTTTTTCGCCAACTGGGTCGCCTGGTACCGGCGTCAGTTGCCGTGGTGGCGACGCGTGGCCTTTGAGTTCAAGGTTGCTCGCGTCTGGGCTTTCCTGATCTGGGAGCGCATCGGCATCGCCAAGGGGCTGGACAGCAACGACGAAATGCAGGACGCCAACTTCACCCTCACCGGGCATCAGCAGATCGGCCTGGATCTCAAGTTGCCCGAGTTGCTGGACCTGTGTCTAGCCGAGGATCGGCGGCGGATGGACGGCTACGATAAGCGCTTGCTGCGTCCGACCTTTGTACCGGGACTCGCGCGTCTGGCACGCCGGTTCATGCGTTGATGGCTACCGGTGCTGCTCGAACCACCTGACCGCATCTTCCAGTGCCAGGCGGGCAGGGCCTGGGGCATAACCGAGCTCGCGCTCGGCCTTGGCGCTGGAGAAGAACATGCGTTTTTTGGACATGCGAACTTCCTCCACGGTGGCAATCGGCTGGGTGCCGGTCAGCCGTGCCCAGGCTTCTGCCAGATGAGCCACCGGCATGACCACGGCATGCGGCAATCGCCAGCGCGGCGGAGCCCGCCCGGCAATGTCGGCGATCTCGATCAACAGGTCGCGCAGGCTGAGATTATGGCCACCCAGGATATAGCGTTCGCCCACCACGCCACGCTGGAACGCCAGCCAGTGGCCCTCCGCGACATCGTCCACATGCACGACGTTGAGGCCGGTATCGACGTAGGCGGGCAAGCGCCCCGCGATGGCGTCGCGCACGATCCGGCCGGTGGGGGTGGGTTTGATGTCGCGCGGTCCGATCGGGGACGAGGGGTTGACGATCACCACCGGCAGCCCCTCGGCGGCAAGCTCCCGGACCAGCGCCTCGGCGAGGAACTTGGAACGCTTGTAGTGTCCGATCATGTCGCCCAGTGTCACCGAGGTGTTCTCGTCACCGGGGCGGCCATCCCCGGGATTGCCAAGGGTGGCGACGCTACTGGTATAGACGATACGTGGCACACCAGCCAGCCTGGCCGCTTCGAGTATTGCCCGCGTGCCGTCGACGTTGGTCTGATAGAGCTGCGCGGGAATTGGCGCCCACAGTCGGTAATCGGCCGCCACGTGGAACAGAGCGTCGCAGTCATCACAGGCGCGCTGCAGCGAAGTCGGTTGGGTGAGATCCCCTTCGATGACTTGCACATTCAGATTGTGCAGGTTGCGACGATCCGAGGTCGCCCGCACCAGCACCCGAACATGGTGGTCATCTCGCAGGAGGCGTCGCACTACGGCCGAGCCGACAAAGCCAGTGGCTCCGCTCACCAGTATTTTCACGGCACTACCATCGGTAAATAATCCTTGAGTTCTCTGCCAGAGCTTGCTGTGGGAAGAGGATACTGAAATTTCCAAACAGTTCGTTTTTCAGTATGGACCAAATTTTCCTACTATATTGTTGCCAGAGGATTGTGCGAAAAGAGAGCCCTGAGCAACAGGGTTCAGGCGCGTCTGCCAGGCAGGCAAACGCCTCGCATCGCATCCTTGGGGGTAGAACACTGATTTCGGAAGCGTGACATTGGCCGCGTCTGATAGGCGCGCCCTTGTTTTTCGGTCGGGGGCTATTTCCGACCGTCCCTAACTCTACAAAAAGAGGAAGGCTAAGGCATGCCTATGATCGAATCCCAGCCGGCCACTGAGGCCACCGAAAGCGCTGCCGACGCATACCAAAACGCCATTCTGCCCAAAGTATCCAGAACCTTTGCACTCACCATTCCCCAATTGCCGCCGGCCTTACGCCGTGCAGTCACCAATGCGTACCTGCTATGCCGTGTCGCCGACACCATCGAAGACGAGCCGGCCCTGTCTGCCGAGCAGAAGTTGCGTTACGAGGATGGGTTCATCGATGCCGTCACTGGCCGCATCGACCCGCAGCGCTTCGCGGCCGAACTGGCGCCGCTGTTTTCACAGGAGACCTTGCTGGCCGAGCGCGAGCTGGTCAGCCAGTTGCCGCTGGTGCTGCAAGTCACTCAGGACTTGAAGCCAGCGCAGCGCCTGGCGATTATCAAATGCCTGAAAATCATGTCCCACGGCATGCGCGACTTTCAGTGCTGCGTGGGGCAGCAAGGACTGGAAACGCTGCGCGATCTGGATTGCTACTGCTACTGCGTGGCCGGCGTGGTGGGCGAAATGCTCACCGAGTTGCTCATCGATTTCGATCCTTCCGTGGCCAGCCAACGGGAGCGGCTGATGCGTCTGGCGGTGTCCTTCGGCCAGGGCCTGCAGATGACCAATATCCTCAAGGACCAATGGGAAGACTACAGCCATGGCGTGTGCTGGCTGCCACAGGATGTCTTCGCCCGGTATGGCGTGCATCTGGCAGACATGCAGGCGGGTCAGGAGGGTCAGGAGGGTCAGAAGGGGGCGATGTCCGAATTGATCGGCGTGGCCCATGCCCACCTGCGCAACGCGCTGGAGTACACGCTGGCCATTCCGATCGAGCAGGCGGGGTTCCGCCGTTTTTGCCTGTGGAGCATCGGCCTGGCCGTCATGACGCTGCGCAAGTTGCAGCAAAACCTCAATTTTCGCGCCGGTGAGCAAGTCAAGATCTCACACAAAACGGTGGCCAGTATCATCGCGCTCACCCGATTGAGTGGGAACTCCAACAGCGGTTTGCGCTGGCTGTTCGAAACGGCCGCCCGCAAGCTTCCATTGACACTGCTGTCTGCAGAGTGGAATGCCCCCTCGGGGGGGAAAATCAATTGGCCGAAAAGTGCCATTCCCTATTGCACCGAAACGATCTGGTGCACCTCCACCGACACCGATGATGTGCAGCCATGAGGGAGTGTTCCGCCTCTATTGACGCTGTCGTTGGCAACAGCGCGCGGGTACCCGAAACCACTGTGTTGGATTCGGCCATTGCCCGTGCGCGTGCTGCGCTGTTGGCACGTCAACGTGCTGATGGCCACTGGTGTTTCGAGCTGGAGTCCGACTGCACGATCACCGCCGAATACATCCTGATGATGCATTTCACGGATGAGATCGACGAGGTATTGCAGGAAAAGATGGCCCGCTACCTGCGTTCGACTCAGGTCCTCGAGGGCCATGGCGGGTGGCCACAGTATGTGGGCGGTGCGATCGATCTGTCGTGCACGGTCAAGGCGTATTACGCACTCAAGGTCGCTGGCGACGCGCTCGATACGCCACACCTGTGCCGTGCCCGGGAAGCGATACTGGCGCTGGGTGGCGCCGCCAAAACCAATGTGTTTACGCGCATCCTGCTGGCGATGTTCGAGCAGGTGCCCTGGCGCGCGGTCCCTTATTTGCCGGTCGAGATCATGTTGTTTCCGCGCTGGGCGCCTCTGCACATCGAGAAGACCTCATACTGGGCACGGACGACCCTGGTGCCCTTGACCATCCTCTGTTCGCTCAAGGCCCGTGCGATCAATCCCGGGCGAGTCAGTATTCGTGAGCTGTTCGTTACCCCGCCGGAACAGGAGCGTAACTATTTTCTCCGTGGTGGCCTGTTGAACCGGCTGTTCCTCGGGCTGGACAAGCTGGGGCGCGGACTCGATCGCTGGATGCCGGGGGGGCTGCGCCGGCGTGCAATCCGCAAGGCGGAAGCCTGGTTCCTGCCGCGCTTGAATGGCGAGGATGGCCTCGGGGCCATTTTTCCGCCGATGGTCAATAGCTACGAAGCGATGATCCTGCTCGGCTACCCCAAGGATCACCCGGCCCGGCATACGTGTTTGCGTTCGATCCAAAAACTGGTCGTCCATCGCGCCGACGGATCAGCGTATTGCCAGCCATGCGTTTCGCCGGTGTGGGATACCGGCTGGAGTGCAATGGCCTTGATTCACAGCGATGACAACACGGCGACCGAGGCGGCCATCGTGCGGGCCTGCGACTGGCTGGTGCAGCGACAGGAGCTGGAATGCAAGGGCGACTGGGTGGCGCGTTCACCCCGGGCGGCGCCGGGTGGCTGGGCCTTTCAGTACGCCAACGCCTACTACCCCGACATTGACGACACCGCGTTGGTGGCGGCGTTGTTGCACGTGCTGGATCGCCGCTGCGGTCAGCCCGGACACTATCGCCAGAGCATCGATCGGGCCACGGACTGGATGCTGGCCTTGCAGTCGAAGAACGGTGGCTTTGCGGCCTTCGACGCAGACAACACGTATTACTACCTCAACGCGATTCCCTTCGCCGACCATGGCGCACTGCTTGACCCGCCGACCGAGGATGTCTCTGGCCGTGTGGCCGCGTGCCTCGGCGTGCTGGGGCGCGATCAGGACCGTGGCGGCCTGCGTCGCTGCGTCGATTATCTGCGCGCCACCCAGCGGGCCGACGGCAGTTGGTGGGGGCGGTGGGGCAACAATTACATCTACGGCACCTGGAGCGCGCTGTCTGGACTGGCGCTGGCAGGTGAGGATCTCCAGCAACCTTATTTGCGCAAGTCCGTGGACTGGCTGCGCACGCGGCAGCACGATGACGGCGGGTGGGGCGAGAGCAATGACAGCTACATCGACCCGAGCCTGGCCGGCACCAACGGTGGCGTCAGTACACCTCACTCGACCGCGTGGGCGGTGTTGGCCCAGCTGGCGATGGGCGAGGTCAAGTCCGATTCGGTGCGCAGCGGCATCCAATGGCTGCTCGCCTGCCAGCAGCATGAAGGACTCTGGTCTCATCCCTCGCACAACGCACCCGGTTTTCCACGGGTGTATTACCTCAAATATCACGGCTACGCTGCGTATTTCCCGCTGTACGCGTTGGCCCGTTTTCGACACCTGCTCAGCCAGTCAAGGGCGCAAAGGTGAGACTGCACTCGCTGGGTATCGTGGTGGCATTGAAGGCTGAAGCGGCTGCGTTGACGACCCAGACAGTACACCCCGACTGCATCGTGCCCCTGTCAGAGGGCTGCGGTCTGTGGCTCAGCGGCATGGGGCAGGACGCTGCTCGCAAGGCGGCGCTGGCCTTGGCCGATGCCGGGGCTCAGGCGCTGGCGACATTCGGTGTTGCCGGTGCTCTGAATGGCAGCTTGCGCACCGGCATGTTGCTCTGTCCGCACAGCGTACTCGACGAGCAGGGGCATATTTACCCGGTGGATCCTGTTTGGCGCGACCGATTGCAGCGGCGACTGACCGACGCGGCATTGCCGACGGTGTTTGATGTCACCTTGCTCAGCCTGCCCGGACCGCTCTCCACCGCCGCGGCAAAAATGGCCGCGCAGCAGCGCTACACCGCAGCGGCGGTGGATATGGAAAGCGCGGCGGTGGCGGCGGTGGCGGCGAGTCGCGATCTGCCATTCATCGTGCTCAGGGCCGTCATCGATGAACGCGATGATGAACTCCCCGAGGCGTTGCAGGCTGTGATTGATCCTTGGGGTCGACCCCGCGTGCCGCAACTGATCGTGACCTTGGCCCGCCGCCCCTGGTTGCTGGCTGGTTTGCCCGGACTCTCATCACGCATGAACAGGGCCATCGGTGCATTGCGCGCAGCCGCGACGGCAGCCCGAACCTGGAAGCGCGAACCTCCTTGCGGTGTACAACGACATGATAAAAGCCGTCGCTGAATCCTCCGCGTCCGTCAGTCGCACTCGGCGTCTACGCAATAAGCTGGTCATGACCAGCATCGCGCAGCGCTGCATCGTGTGGCTGGTGGATGCCAGTGGTCGTCACCCGGTTATTGTCCTGCTGTTGGCGATAGTGCTGGCGGCGGCGAGTCTGATGGGCGCCGCCACACGCCTAAGTATCGATACGGATTCTGATCACCTGTTTTCCGCAGACCTGCCGTGGCGTCAGCAGAGCCTGGTGTTCGCCGGCCTGTTCCCGCAGTTCAGCGATACCCTCATCACCGTCGTGCATGCACCAACGGTGGAGGAGGCGCGTGAAAATGCCCTCACATTGGCCAATGGTCTGGCGGCCGACCCGCGCCACATACGCTCGGTGTCCACGCCAGGCATCAGCCCATTCTTCGACCGCGAAGGCTTGATGCTGCAGTCGTCCAGTGATTTATTCGACGTCCTCGACAGCATGGTGCAGGGCAGTCAGCTACTGGATCCGCTGGCCAGCGATCCCTCCGCCCGTGGCCTGCTCAAGGGCCTGAATATGCTGGTCGAAGGCGTGAGCTACGGCATGGGCGACTACCTCTCAACCTACGATTCCGCGCTGGGCAACATTGCCAAGACTCTGGACGACAGCCTGAATGGGCAGGCTTCGCCGTTGTCCTGGCAGGCGTTGTTGACACCCCAGCTGGTTGGTCATAGCGGCGGTCTGGAACTGGTGCTGATCCAACCGGTGCTCGACCACGATGCCCTCGAACCTGGCCAGGACGCCACTCAGGCGATGCTGAACATCGTTGCCAACCTGCCCGATGTGAAAGCAGGGCGGGTCCGAGTGAATTACACCGGTTCGGTGCCATTGTCCGATGAGGAGTTTCGCTCCCTGACCGACCGAGCGGCACCCATCACCATCGGCAGTGCGCTATTGGTGATTTTCTGGCTGGTATTGGCCCTGCGTTCCTGGCGACTGATTGTGCCGGTGTTGCTGACCCTGGCCGTGGGCCTGGTCTACACGTTGGGCTTCGCCGCGTTCGCGGTTGGCCGCCTGAACCTGGTCTCGGTTGCCTTCGCGGTGCTGTTCATTGGCCTTGCTGTCGATTTTGGTATCCAGTTCGGTGTGCGCTTTCAGGCACTGCAGCGCGGCGACCGAGATTTCGCCGACACCCTGCACCTAACGGGCCTTCAGGTCGGCGGGCAAATCGGCCTGGCCGCGTCGGCAACCGCCTGCGGTTTCCTGGCCTTCGCACCGACCCCTTTCAGCGGCATGGCCGAACTGGGCATCATCGCCGGCGTCGGCATGCTGTTGGCGCTGGTGTGTACCTTGACGGTATTGCCCGCGCTGCTGGGCCTGCTGGCAAAGGGACCGCAGCACACTGACGTCGTGCTGCCCGGTGGCACGGCGGCCGATAGCTGGTTGGCACATCGCCGGATGCCGGTGCTGGTGGTTTTCGCGTTGCTGGCGGTGGCCGGCCTGTGGAGCACCGTCAGCATGCCCTTCGACGCCAATCCGCTGCATACCAAGCGCGCGGACAGCGAGGCCATGCAGACCTTGAGCGCGCTGATGAACGACCCGAACACCAACCCGTTCACCCTGAACGTGCTGGCGGCGGATCTACCGACCGCTCGCCGTCTAAGTGAACGTCTCGGTGCGCTGCCCGAAGTCGCGCAGGTGGTTTCAGGCTCGGACTTCGTTCCCGAGGGCCAGGACGACAAGCTCGAACAGATCAAGCAGGCGTCGGACCTGATGTATTCGGTACTGAGTCCCCACGCGCTGAGACCGCCCGCCACGGTCGCCGAGTTGCGCGCCACTGCACGTGACACCAGCGCCGCGATTACCAGCGTCTCCGGCGACGTGCCGCCAAATGCGCCGTTGCTGCACATTGGTCAGTCACTGGGCCGGTTGGCGCAGGCACCGGACAGCGTTCTGCTGGCGGCCAACCAATCACTGGCGCGGTTTTTGCCGCAGACGTTCAAGGCGCTGAATGACTCGCTTTCCGCTCAACGCATCACCCTGCAGCGGCTGCCGGACGAACTCAAACGTGACTGGTTTACTGCCGACGGTCGGGTGCGGATACAACTGACGCCGGGCGATCAGGCGCAAACGACCGCCGGGCTACGCCGGTTCGTCGAGGCGGTTCATGCGGTGGCACCCCTGGCCGTCGGCTCGGCGTTCGATACCGTCAAGTCGGCCGACACGGTCCTGGAGGCGTTTGAGCAGGCCGCTGTCTATGCCACGCTGGCCATCGCTGTGGTGCTGATGGTGGCCCTGCGGCGGGTCCGCGACACCGTTCTGGTGATGGTTACCTTGTTGATGTCGGCCTTGCTGACGGCACTGCTGATACGCTTGCTCGGCCTGTCGATCAACTTCGCCAACATCATTGCATTGCCGTTGTTGCTGGGCGTCGGCGTGTCCTTCAACGTCTATTTCGTGATGAACTGGCGCAGTGGCATGCGCCAGTTCCTGGGATCGCCCACCGCGCACGCGATCTTGTTTTCGGCGCTGACCACCGGCACTGCGTTCGGCTGCCTGGCCATCGCCCGCCATCCTGGTACAGCCAGCATGGGCCTGGTGTTGCTGCTGAGCCTGTTCGCCGTGCTGCTGTCGACCTTCGTGTTTCTGCCGGCCTTGTTGTATAGCCTATCCGTGCCTGACCGGTCACAGCCTCAATGACGTATAGAGCGTTTAAGGGGAGGGGTACGAGTATTTTCAGCCCAATACTTTGCCTGAGATCCTGACAGAAGGCCTTATACTCGCTCGAGTCGCTGAGCATAGCGTCCCCCATTTCGCAGGAGTTCCGGCTATGCCCGTGACCGGCGCACGCCTTACCAGTCGTCTGACCCAGCTGTGCTTCGTTGCCGGGGCCGCTCTGGTTCCCATCGCCGCTCACGCGGCTGATGACGACCCGTGGGAAGACGTCAATCGCGTTATCTACCGCTTCAACGACACCCTCGACACCTACACACTGAAGCCGTTGGCGAAGGGGTATCAGTTCATCACGCCGCAGTTTCTGGAGGACGGCATCCATAACATGTTCAGGAACATCGGCGACATTGGTAACTTTGCCAACGATGTTTTGCAGGGCAAAGCTCATGCCGCAGGTGTCGACACCGCTCGTTTGCTGTTGAACACCACGCTGGGTGTGGCGGGCTTCTTCGACGTCGGTACCAAGATGGGCTTGCAGCGCAATGATGAAGACTTCGGCTTGACCCTCGGGCACTGGGGTGTACCGACCGGTCCGTACGTGATGCTGCCGTTGCTGGGGCCTAGCACGGTGCGCGATGGCATCGCCAAGTACCCGGACACCTACACCGCACCGTACCGCTACATGAACGATATCCCTGCCCGTAATACCGCCTTCGCGGTCGAGACCGTCGACACCCGCGCCAGTTACCTGTCGGGCGAGAAAGTGATCACCGGCGATAAATACACCTTCATCCGCAACGCCTTCTTGCAGAGCCGCGAGTTCAAGGTCAAGAACGGTAAGGTGGAGGACGACTTCTAGGCATCAAACTCCCTGTCCGGTATCCATAACGCTGACATCAAGCGATCGGGATATCGGACAGGTAACCTGCGCTCGATGGCGCGTAGGCGTTGTCTTAAACCAGGTTCTCTCGAATCCTCGAATCCAGCGGTCAACATTTGTTACTTCGATATCCTGCTGGGCATTGAACGACAGTGCCTGATCCCAGGCGACGCCATTGCCTTCGGCAAACACCACGCGATATTTCTTGATGGTGTCGGTGGGGGCTTGAGCCAATTCAGCCTTCAGCATCGGAATACCCAGCCTTTATCGATCAATACGCGCGAGATTGTTCTTGATTCGCAAACACTGAAGTCGCTGAGAATGGAATTGTTGGGGTAGTGACGGGCTTGTAGCCTGCATTACGCCGAACGCTACGATCTGCCAAGGATCGAGTGGAGCCCAAGCCAGGGTCCATCAAGACAGACTCCTTCTTGTCATACCTTGTTTTTGGACTTTTGCCCTTTCGGGGGGTTGGCTCCTAATAAAAATAAGGAAGGCAGGTATGAGTATTCGTGCATGGGCATGTGCAGCAACGCTGTTCGCTCCCGTTCTGGGTGCGGGTGTTTTATTTCCCTCGATGGCTTCGGCGGCGGGCGATCCGATGGGCTCGCTGGTTCGCGGGATTTTCGGCGATAGCCTTGAGCGCGAACATGGCATCAAGGTCTACGGCTGGGGCCAGGTGGGTGCGAGCTACAACAACGGCACGGATGACGTCAGCAAACAAAACTTCTTCAGCTCCGACGAAGGCGCGAACCTCAACCAGTTCGCCCTTGCCGTGGAAAAGAAACCCAAGAGCAACCTGATTGGTCGGGTAGGGCCGTTCCCGGGACCCATGCCGCAAGAGGCTGACTGGGGTTTCAACGTCACGACGCTATACGGCAAGGATGCGCGCTTCTTCAAGACGAGTGTCGACTGATGAATGCCATGAATAATCCCGCGCTCACCTATCGCGTACAAAGGACGACCACCAGCAGCATGATTGGGCTGTCGTTGCTGGGCATCTGTGTTTTGGTATTGATCAGTGCGCCATTCTGGGCGGATCGTTCAAGCCTGCGGTTGGTAGCGGAGTTCGCCTATTACCTGGCCCTGGGTCTGCCCGAACACCAGCAGCTACATCCCGCCGGGCTGGTTGCGGTGCGGCAAGGCGAGCAGGTGTGGGTCTACATCAACCGATGCCCACATTTCTCGGTGCCGCTGGACTATCGTCCGCAAGCATTCTGCACGTATCGCGGCAAGGTCCTGATGTGCGCTCACCATAGCGCAATGTTTCGTTTTGAAGACGGGCATTGCATCGACGGACCCTGCAAAGGCGCGCAGTTGGAACCAGTGCCTGTGCGATGGGCTGAAAATCGATTGGTCATGGACGTCAACTGTTAGCGGCGACATCTGCTCGGTTCCTCAACCGGGACATTAAGTGCATCAGTCTTGCAACTGCGGAGCCGACTTCACTCTTCACGATCGATCTGACGGAAATTGTGTATACCGTACTTGCGCCAGAGAAATCAGCCGACCGGCTCGGCCGTACAACTCATTTCCCCAGAGCCTGGTTTCTGGAAAAATACCACGTTGCCGCTTTGCCAGAAGCTGTAGTTCCCCTGGTAATCCTTGCCGGTGTAATGGGTTCCCGAATCACTCTGCACCTGGCTCAGGGTGATCGAGGTGTTCGCCCATTTCAGGTACACGACGCCAGGCTGCGTGCTAAAGAAGGTGGCGGCAATCAGCGCGTTAAACCCTGTACAACGAAAAGCCAGGGGGCCTTCGGTGAGTCTGTCTGGATCCTTGGTTCTCACAATCGCCGAGCCTTGGCGTAGCTGGTGCGCGCGCTCGGCATAACTTCGGATCGTGCACGCCTTGGGCGCAGGCTCGGAGGCACACTGATTGCGGGCCTCGATCCAGAACTGCTGGTCGATCATGACTTTGTCTGGACGCGGTACTGAATGTTCATCCGTGAGCGCCAGGCGATAAAGACGCGTCAGTTCGATATCCATCTGGGCCAGTTGGGGATCGCGACAGATAAGCTTTTCGACGGATGCCCTTGCCTTGGCGCAGTCGAAGCTGGTCTTGAAAGTTCGCGAAAGGGACGCAGCATTTGCACAGGTGCTCGTCCCCGCGCACACGCTGACAGCGAGCAGACAGGTGAAAAGGGCCATGACCGTTTTCATGTTGGATTCACCCAGATCATTACGTGATGCCCTGATTACCGTGGGACCTATCGATCCGTTAAACAGTCATTCGTTCGCATTGGGTGCATCCGCAGTGTAAGTCAGTGCTCAAAACTTGTCACACCGCCCGGCGGCCGACACGCTGGAGAAGCAACTGACGCAGCTTCGTCGGGCTCCCGTCGCCAAGCGCAAGAGGCGGGTCGGAAAACCCACGGCGTCGAAGAGCGCTCCCTGAGGGTGTTCCTTCTAAAACAGGCGCTGATACAGAACGTGCGAAATCGGTCTGGCTCCCTTCGTCACTCATACCATGCCACTTGAACGTATCAATGAGAGCTTCAATCTGATGCATGAAGGTAAATCGGTCCGCACCGTTGTCAAATACTGATGTGTGCCCTGGAGCTCAGGCTCCAGATACAGTTCGAATACTCCCTGATACTGGAGGTTTATCGTGAGCAACTTGAAGCTTCATCCTTCACTGGATAACGGAATAGAGCCAAGCGCTGCAAACTTCTCTGGAGGTACCCTGCAATGCCTGTGTCCGACCGATAAGGTTGAAATCAGGATTGACGCCCAGACCCTGCACAATCACGCCTGTGGCTGCAGCAAATGCTGGAAGCCCGCAGGTGCGAAATTCGCGGTCATTGCAGTTGTTCCACGCGATAAAGTCAGCGTCACCGCGAACGCTGAGAAGCTGGTCATCGTCGACGAGCGCGCGACTATTCAACGACATGCCTGCAAAGAGTGCCATGCACATATGTACGGCCGCATCGAAAATAAAGACCACGCGTTCTATGGCCTGGACTTCGTGCATACCGAGCTTTCTCCGCAAAAAGGTTGGGCTGCACCGGGCTTTGCAGCCTTCGTTTCGTCGATCATCGAAACCGGCACACCGCCGGAGGACATGAAGGGAATTCGCGAAAAACTGCGCGCGCTTGGTTTGGAACCTTATGATTGCTTGTCGCCAGATCTGATGGACGTATTGGCTACGCAAGTGGCGAAGTTGAATGGTGTTTTGGCATCCAGTTAAACCCCATTTGCCGAATGTACTATTTGGCACGAGCCACCTTGGCTGAACCATTAGTGCAACGCCCTTCACCCATATCCGTTTCAGGTGAAGGGCGTTGCGTTCAAGCACCATTTTTCCGGATAAGGGCGGTGTTTTGATGGGCATGATGGCGAGGAATCATCATTAATAAGATGATGAATATGCAAGGAATTCCCATTGCTCCGGCGAGCAATATTCGCATTCGTAATGCTGGGTATGGAAGGCGAGGGGGACGCAGCATTTGCACAGGTGCTCGTCGCCGCGCACACGCTGGCAGCGAGCAGACAGGTGAAAAGGGCCGTGACCGTTTTCATGTGGGCTTCACCCAAATCATTACCGCCCGGCGGCGGCTGGGTTGTAGGAGGGAGCTGTAACGCACAACAAATGTTGATTGATGGATCGGATGGCAGGGCAGGCCTCCAAGCTGAAGAGTAACGATGTACTCCAGTGGAAAAAGCGATGGACAGTGAGATAAAGCAGCTTTGGCTGCGAGAGAAAGCCCGGCGGAGCCCAGCCAGTAAGAGAAGCCTGGGACGGGTCGTAGAAACGCAATACGACAATTTACACCTGATCACCGCCAGCCCAGAGTTTTCAGACCTGCAACCGACGCTCGAAGCTAAATTCAAAATCAACAAGCTTCGCCGCTTGCTGGTTGAGCCATCGGAAGACTACGAGTGCATCTACGTTACCGGGCGGAACACCTTTCTATTCGTCATTCGCGCTCACGCGGGCTTCACTTTCTCCTCTATCTGCCGCACCGCCTCCGCATCAGCCCGGAGAAGCTTTAACTTCAGTTTTTCGAAGTCTTCGCTGTTCACCCAATCAATACGCCATAGCATGTACAGCATGCCCTGAGCCTTGTACAACGCTTCCAGGCGCTCGGCATGATTGTCAGTTCGGCGTATGTCATCTGTCGCTTCCTCCAGGTCATCCAGGGCCTGCGCTCTGTTCTTGCCATAGCTCATGATGGGACTCCTGATATGTTGTATTGCTCACCGCCTTGGTCACGATAATACGGTCGCCTCCCGGATTATTCTGGCCACCGCATGGCTTATGCAATGTTACGTACAAATCCCTGGTGCAGCGCTGCATGACCTCATCGAACGACACAACCACTTGTTCATAATCATAGCGCCGGTCATGGGCAGCCGGCTGGCCAATGACGGGTGAGGAAGGTGAAGTCAGTCATTCAGACGCCTCGAGAAAGCAGTACCCGGAAGTAATTTTCCGAAACGGGGAACAATTTCCCGGTTTCGCATAATTAGTTCCTCGAATTTCGGAAAATTACTTCCGGGTACTGCAGCGGGAGAGTGAGACTACCGAACTGCTGCCGCACAGGTGAGCGCCGGTTTAACCATGAAAGGTGTGTTGGCCGGACGCTTGGTGCGCCAGTTAAAGCTGGCGGAGGATCGTCGATGAAAGTTCGATACTGGTAAGAAATGGCGAATCAACCAGACCCCGAGTCATGCATGTTGCACCGTGAGGTACAGGGTGAAGCGTTGACAGGGGAAACCGATGGGCCAGCCATTGAGCCGCGTAATCAGGAATCCGGGATGCCGATGCTGTTAAGCGAAGCAGAAGGCAATACGGAGCATGGCGTTATACGCCAGTCTTGCTCTGATCCCGCGCGGTCGGAGACCCTGTGCATGAGCTATTGGCGCAGAGCTTAATGCCAGTCAGCTTAACTGACTGGCATTAAGCTCAAAGCTGCCGTTTTCCCAACCTACTCCTTAGGCCGCGCTAAACAGCTTGTGCGGATCCATGACGAATTTCTTCGGCACCCCGGCATCAAACTCGTGGTAGCCGCGCGGCGCATCGTCCAGGCTGATCACCTGCACGCCGACGACCTCGGCAATGTTGATCCGGTCCCACATGATCGCCTGCATCAGCTGACGGTTGTACTTCATCGTCGGGGTCTGGCCGGTGTGGAAGCTGTGGGACTTGGCCCAGCCGAGGCCGAAACGGATGTTCAGGCTGCCATGCTTGGCGGCTTTGTTGACCGCACCCGGGTCTTCGGTAACATACAGGCCGGGGATACCGATATTGCCAGCGACCCGCACCACGCCCATCAGCGCGTTGAGCACGTCGGCCGGGGCTTCGTGCTGCGCGCCGTCATGGCCGTGGCCACGGGCTTCGAAACCGACCGCATCGACCGCACAATCGACTTCCGGCTCACCGAGCAGGTTGGCAATTTGCTCGTGCAGCGGAGTGTCCTGGGTCAGGTCGGCGATCTCGAAGCCCTGAGCCTTGGCATGCGCCAGACGCAGCGGATTGACGTCGCCGACTATCACCACCGCCGCACCAAGCAGACGGGCGGAGGCGGCGGCAGCCATTCCGACCGGACCGGCACCGGCGATATACACCGTGCTGCCAGGGCCGACACCGGCGGTCACCGCGCCGTGGTAGCCGGTCGGCAGGATATCGGAGAGGCAGGTCAAGTCGCGGATTTTCTCCATGGCCTTGTCGCGGTCGGGCAGCTTCAGCAGGTTGAAGTCGGCATACGGCACCAGCACATATTCGGCCTGGCCGCCAACCCAATCGCCCATGTCCACATAGCCATAGGCACCGCCGGGGCGCGCCGGGTTGACCGTCAGGCAGACGCCGGTGTGCTGTTCCTTGCAACTGCGACAACGGCCGCAGGCGACGTTGAACGGCACCGAGACCAGGTCACCGATCTGCACGTTTTCCACGTCTCGGCCCTTCTCGATCACCTCACCGGTGATCTCATGGCCAAGCACCAGCCCGACCTGGGCCGTGGTCCGGCCACGCACCATATGTTGGTCGGAGCCGCAGATATTGGTTGAAACCACGCGTAGGATCACGCCATGGTCGATGCGCTTGCCGCGCGGGTCTTCCATTTTCGGATAGGGGATGGTCTGCACCTCGACCTTGCCTGCGCCGAGATACACGACACCACGATTACCAGACATGCTTTCACCTCGCTTTTGTTGTTGTGAGAACACGGCCCTTGTACTGCGAAGGGGCGCGCGGCCTTACAGTGCAGCGGTATATGTCTTGCGTTTGCGCGTGAATGCCGATTGGTTGGAAGTGACCTTCCAACGACGCGTGATTAGCAGTCATCGTATCGATCCTACGCCTGGTATCAGCACCCTGCGAGAGCATTTAGCAGCCAATCACCACCAGTTTCAGGGCTCTCAACTGCCAGCCTTGCTGGAGTGGGCTGAAGCCACTGGCCCAGCAACTCACCTCTACGTACAACGCAATTTGGAAGAACGACGAGACTTTGCGACAAGGCTCAGGGCCGTGACCGCGCTGAAGCGTGATGTGCGCAAGGAGCAGATCCCTCTTGAGCATCTGGAGTCAGCATGTGCTTATGCGAACTCTCTCGGCATCGTCAGTTCCGACGCGCCGGCGAGCCATTTTGCGTAATGGCTCAGACCTTCGGCGCCCACCCAACGCTTGAGAAGCTAGAGGAACTGTGTTCAGTACCGGGAGTTCATCCGGTTACCTTGGTGGCGGCGTGCTATATGCGAAAGGAAAGCTCAGCCGATATCGGGACCTTTCTAGATCACGTGCAGAATGAGCTACAAGTCCTTGATCCGTATTAGAAAGAAACTGCGGGGGCAAGGTGGTCGCGACAGCCGCCCATCTTGAGAGCGTGAAACCGATTTTCTTTTACGAAGGTGTGCGATGCGAACATAACGAATTTACGACGCAAACTCCTTTCGGCATCGAGGTCCCCCATGCACAACCTTGATATTTCAATGCTACTCACTCAGGTCACCGACGTAGTAACCCGCGCGGGGCATTTACTTATCTCAGAATGGGTTCGGGTAGGTGAGCCGCGAGGGAAGGGCGACAAGGTAGAAGTAGACGTATAAATCGAACGCATTCTGCGTCAGCAACCCCTTACAGGACATTCCTGGTGCTGGGTAGTCGATTTACATACCGCGCATTCACGCGTTTCACCCAAAATCTGAAAACCAGCGTGAGCTGCACAGCAACCAAGTTCGCCAGCAAAGCCACGCGTCCTAGCCAGTCGATCTTGGTCAGATTGCTGCCTTCTCGCGTCATCGCTTTCCAGCCTCCTGGCTGAGGCATCGAGCCCATTCCACCCTTCGTATAACGCTTGCTTCTACTCAGCGGCGCAACTGGAAAGATACTGCAAGCGAGTGTTCCACCTGACTCCGCGGCAGATGATTCAAAAGGTTCGCCTGGAGCACGCGCATCGTCTGCTGCATACCGATATTCCCATCACCGAAGTCGCATTGCAGTGCGGCTATACCGACCATAGCGCTTTCACCCGACAGTTCAAGGCATTGACCGGTTTCAAGTACCGGCAGGCCACCGGACATAAATAAAGCGCTGACTAAGTGTCAGCGCTGAGGTAAAGAGGGCAGGCCAGTCCCCTCGAAGTGCGCGCAATTCCTTGTGACCACGCTGTTAAAGCAAAGGAACGCTGTAGCTGACGAACGGTCGATTCTGATCCTGGTCACGTGACGCTTCACTGTGGGACTCACCGTTACGCCAGCCGAATCCGACGCCCTTGAGAGCTCCGGACTGAATCACGTAATCCAGGCTGATGTCCCGCTCCCATTCCTTTTGGTTGTCACCGGACGTCGTCTTGTCGCCTATGCCAGGCAACTGGCACTGAAGGACTTGGTGGATTACCGCTGGGTCGTTTATCGCGCCAACATGCCCATGCGTTTGCTGTTAGAGCGGGAATTTCATGAGGCCAACCTGCGTTTTCCAGTGCACCTGCTGGAAACCACATCGGCCTTTGCCACCTTGTCGTTGCTGCAGGAAAACCCGACCCTCGTGGCGCTGGTGTCGACTGACGTGGCGAACTTCTGCTCCGGTTGCGGCTTCACCGCCACCCTGCCACTACCCACAACCTCGCGTAGCGAACCGTATGAACTGGTTTCGCGCAAAGGCGTGCCGGACTCGCCGGCGGCCAGGTTATTACGAGAGGCGTTATTGAACCCTGTTTAAGCTCCGGGCCGATAGAAGCGGGCGTTTGCGATAGTGCCCGGCTTTGGATGCCCGCATTCGTGCTATTCAGGCAAATTTGATTTGCGCTAGGCGCAGTGTTTGAAACTGATCTGCGCCGTAATACTTCGCCGGGATTTTGCCTGTCCAATAATTGGCCCACGGATGGCCATCGCGAGGTTAGAACAATGAATGTGTCTAACCGACTTGCGCTCTTGATAACGACTGCTGCGCTGCTCACTGCTTGTGGTGAATCCTCCAAACTACCGTTTCAGGCCAGTGTCGGTCCGGCCCCCCGGTTGCCTGAACCCACTACATTGCTGATCCCCACCTTAAAGGTATCCAAGGCGGTTGGTTGGTCGGGGAGTGACATGCCCAAGGCGCCCGTCGGTTTCAATGTGACTGCCCTGGCCGAGAATCTCGACACCAAAACTTGTCACACCGCCCGGTGGCTGGGTTGTAGGAGGGGGCTATAACGCACAAAGCAGAGAGGGCATAAAAATCATTGGGTATTTCAGACCTTCCTTAGGGCCTCTGTAACAGAGTAGAGCTTGCACGGATGATGAGCTCAGGTTGGACTAACACAGGTTCTACGGTTTTTCCTGCAATCCTGGCAAGTAACGCTTGAAACGCCATTTCTCCCATTTCGTGAAGAGGAAGGCGCACGCTTGTAAGGGATATAGGTAATTCAGCGGCAAGCGGCGTGTCATTGTAACCAACGACAGCGATATCACTCCCCAAGTTGAGCCCTGCTTCGCGAATTGCCCCCATCAGACCAATAGCCAGGAAGTCGTTTACTGCGAATACTCCATCTAATTTTCCATTCTCCTGTAAAAGACGCTGCCCCTGAACATGCCCCTCTCTGGAGTCGAAACGGCCATGCAAAATACGGCTCGGCGGGATATCGATGCCTTGCTCGCGAAAATAATCTACAAAACCGCTCGCCCGGTCTGCGCCAGTGGAGGCAAAGGTTTCCCCCGCCAATATCGCGACCTCCCGACACCCCACTTGAAACAAATGCTCTGCCGCTAATCTCCCGCCGAGAAAGTCATCGCATGTCACACTTGGATGGCCTGGCTGGCGGCGGCTAATCAGTACATATGGCACTTTGCGGTCGGCCAAGTGGCACAGTAACGGTTGACTGTCACCCAAGTGTGAATCACCAATGATCAACCCCGCCACCTGCCGCCGTAAGGTTCTTTCTGCCAACGCTTGTTGTCTGAGGGGTTCATCTCGAGTATTCGAAACGAACGTCACATAACCCGCCACATCGGCAGCCGTATCGATCCCCTCGTAAAAAGTCGCCATAACCAGATCGGATATGCGCGGCATCAACACACCGACTTCCAGACTACGTCGGGTACGAAGCGCCGTGGCCTGGACGTTTGGCCTGTAGTTCCGCTCCAGCGCCAGCGAGCGAATGCGTGCGACGACCTCTGGCGATGCTGCCTTGCTGGCGGCGTCCGAATCGCTATTGAGAACCCTGGATAAGGTCGAGACATGGATACCTAGCTCAGCAGCCATGGACTTCAAGGTGGGCGGTTTTGAGCGGTCAAGCATAGGGTCGGTATCAGCCAAGGAATATGCTCGCTTTCTACCGCAATCTGACCGAAAAGGCAAGAAATCAGCTTACCCAAACGTTTGACTAGGCAAATTTTCACTGCTAGATTCGCCAGCACCCAAACGTTTGGGTTAGCCATAAAAATAACAAACCAGCTTGTCCGCCAGCTGCATCAGCCGGCTTTGACATCTGCCGTTACCTAATCCTGGGAGCGCCAATGAACCGTCAACCCCCTAACCGTTACCGCTATCGCATTTTTTTCATGATCATGCTGATGGCTCTCTTCAACTACATCGACCGCGGGGCCATCTCTTACGCAGCAGCCAGCATCCTTCCCGAGTACGCCTTCAATAAGTCGGACTGGGGCACTCTGCTGGGATATTTCGGATACGGATACATCGTCGGCGCTTTGTGTGGTGGGATCTTGGCTGACCGTTTCGGGCCAAAGCGGATTTGGCTCGTTGCCGGTGGAGCATGGTCGCTGTTTGAGATCGCCACCGCATTTGCTGGAGATCTTGGTTTGGCCGTAATGGGGGGATCTGCTCTGGCTGGCTTTGCCACCATTCGAGTCCTGTTTGGCTTTTGCGAGGGCCCTGCCTACTCAGTGATCAACAAAAGTATAGGGAACTGGGCAACGCCCAAGGAGCGCGGTTTTGTAGTGGCGGTTGGACTGCTCAGCACACCGCTGGGAGCACTGCTGACTGCACCCATTGCGGTGGGCCTACAGACGCTGACCGGCGACTGGCGCAGCATGTTCGTCATACTCGGGGTAGCGAGCCTGGTCCTTCTGGTCTTTTTCATGCGTCGCTTTACCGACCACCCCGATGAAAATCCACGGGTCAGCCAGGCAGAGCGTGACTACCTTCGCCAGGAACGTGGTACGCGGCAAGAGGCTAATGACAAGTTGACACCGACGTTGCCGTGGTGGAGCTTCTTTCAAAATAAAAACTTGATCCTGAATGCGATTGGTTACTTCTCGTTCGTCTACGTGACATTTCTGCTGCTGAGTTGGACCCCGAAATACCTGCAAGATGAGTTTCATTACAACATGTCCTCACTTTGGTATATGGGGATGATTCCATGGGTAGGCGCCTGCTTCACTGTCCTTCTAGGCGGAAAGCTCTCCGATTGGTTACTTCATCGTACCGGAAGTCTGGTTATCGCCCGCAGCTTCCTTGCTGCTGGCTGCCTTATGCTCACAACAGCATGCTTCGTTATGGTTTCCCAAGTTCATAGCGTATTTGGTGTCATCGCCTTAATGACCCTCGGTAATGCATTTAACGCTTTGCCAAACTCGGTCTACTGGGCTGTCGTCATTGATAGCTCGCCCACTAATCGCGTTGGCACCTATAGTGGCTTGACCCACTTTATCGCCAACACGGCATCTTTCATTGCACCCATGTTAACTGGCTATTTGACTGTTTCTTACGGTTACTCCGCCATGTTCAGCGCAGCGGCCGTGGCAACAACTATTGGTATGACCGCCATGTTGCTCGTACGTCCTGGAGTTCGCCAAGTAAGCCCAATAGTTTCCCGCATAATCACAGAGTAAATTAAAAATGCAATCCATACTCCCTCACTCTGCCGGCTATTTTTTCGGAACCTCGGTCGTTGATCTCGGTAGACGCCTGCGCAACGGCCAGCTTACGTCTTTGCAGTTGACGCAGGCAGCGCTGGAGAGCATCGCTCGACTTAATCCAATGCTTAATGCATTTGTACACGTCAACACGCAAGGGGCGCTCGAACAAGCGGTACGAGCTGATTTAGCCTTGGCGGCGGGTCAAGATGCTGGGCCATTGCACGGTATACCCGTAGCGATTAAGGACAATATCGATACTTTTGACATGCCAACCACTTATGGCTCAGCTCATTTCGCTGATCACCGCCCAGACGAGGATGCTATCTGTGTCAAACGGTTACGAGAGGCAGGTGCCGTAATTCTCGGCAAAACATTGACGCATGAATTTGCTTACGGCCCGACAGGTGACCGATCTTTGCAAGGTGCTTCATGTAACCCTTGGGACATTTCACGCATGACGGGTGGGTCAAGCGCAGGAAGCGCAGCTGCGGTGTCGGCGGGTCTGGTACCCCTGGCAATTGGTACAGATACTGGTGGCTCCATCAGGATTCCAACAGCCATGTGTGGTGCTGTTGGATTCAAACCTAGCTATGACGTTGTACCCGCAGGTGGCGTTTTCCCTCTGTCCAAGACTCTGGACCATGTCGGACCTATTGCCAACAATGTGGAAGACGCGGCACTGCTTTTTGCAGCCCTCAGCGGACATTCTCAATTGGACAATTCCACTGTTGCCTCTCCACGTATTGGCTGGATTGATGCCCTGGCGTTTGCCCCCGTTGATGCGCTAATCAACGCTACGATTAAGTTGAACGCTGAAAAGCACTTTGGCGGTCGCTTGGAAACGGTAAGTGGGTTCGAAGAGCTTATGCCTGGCCTAAAGGTGGCAATGGCCGCGATCCAACGTTCCGAAGTGTATGAAGTACATTCCCAGCGTGTCGCTGACCACCCTCAGCTTTTTGAGAAAGAGGTCTTTGAGCGGTTGGAAATGTCGGCTGACGTGCGAGGCTGGGAGTATGTTAGCGCTATGAAAACCCGTGAGGCGCTTATGCAGAAAATGGCAGAGATGTTCTGTAAGTACGATTTGCTCGTAATGCCAACGCTTCCGATCACTGCCCCCGAACTGAACCAGCGTGATATTAAAATAAACGGAGCAGTAGCGAGCGTGCGAGATGCGGTGTTGAGCCTGGCCATCGCTTGGAACCTCACGGGGCTGCCCGCTATTAATCTTCCCGCAGGTCATGTGAACGGGCTTCCCATTGGCATGCAAGTTGTCGCCGCGATGCACAACGATCTGTGGATGTTGCAGGTATTGAGTAACTCCACGCCCAAAGCCTAGACGTGGAAACCACGTATAAGTGGTAGCTAGCCCTTTCAATATAAATCTCCCATGATAACTGCCCTGAAAAGGGCAGTTATCTAGTGGTGAGTCGACCGTGATTACAAATGTACAAATGCTAACCAAAGCCCCTTCAACAGCTACTGAGGGAAGCGCTGTTGGTGTGTTTAAAGCAACTGTACTTTGTCATTAGATGATCGATCAGCTTGCAGTCCTCGGCCGAAATCCCTCGAAGCCCGGCAAGACGCCCCTCGGTCGTTACACTCCGGTGCTGTTGTACCTCCTTGTCAAGTAGATCATCTTCAACCGAACGCTCCAGTAGCTTGCGAAAATCGCTGCAGATTCCTTGAGCCAATGCCCGGTAAACTGCTCCGCTGTACGATTTCACTAACTTTATTCGCCGCGTCCAAACGGCTCAGAGGAATGTTGTTAGCCATTTGGGTATTCGTGTTCCAGCAATGGAACGCCTTTGCACATATGACCGTCCTTGAAAATGTCCATCCGTAGCTGCCATGCGAATGCATCCGCGGCGGTTGAGGAGGTATCTCGAGCGGCCGGGTTCTTTGACGACATTACCTGCGGCATGGATCAAATCATCGATCACAATATCCAGATTGCCTCAGCCACAGTACAGCACGCCTGTGTTGTACAGGGCATTGAGCAAAATACTTTTGAGATTAAAAATCTGAGTGAGAGCACCGCGAGTCAAGCGGATAGCACGGTGAAAATCAGCAATGAGGTCGTCGGGATGACGCGCAAACTTCATGCGCTCATCGCTAACTTCAAAATGTGAGTTGGCGTTGGTTCGGCAGCACATTAGATACGCAGGCATTGAGCAGTGAAAGCACGACTTTTGTAGTCATTTGTTTGGGGCTGCGTTGCTCCAGGGACTGAAGTCGATTTGCGAGTGCGGCTTGGCCTTGAGAATGCGCCTGACCTGTGGAGATCACAAACTCATCGCGATGTTTCCAGCGCAGTGAGAGCCCTGTCGGCCGAGTTTTTTTGTAGACGGCTGCATGAGTCAATCCTCAAATTGGTAGCTGTGTGAATTTCATTGTGGCCAGGCTTATGGCCGTCCTGCTCGCAGCGTAAAGTCCTGATCCGCCTCGACCGTTGCGCCCGAAATCCCGAGTCCGCCTATGACCTTGCCCTGAGGGTCTCGCAGAACAATGCAGCCACCGAAGCTGATCAGCCCGCCGTTGGTGCCTTCCAGGTTGTAGCAAGCTTGCTTGCGATAGCGGCGTGACAGACACATGGATGCCGCCATCATCGCAAGCAAGCTTGCTCCTGCAGAGGACACTGCTCGACCGTCAGAGGGCGTCGCGGGAGGGCTGGCCGTCCACCAGCCGCTGAATGCGTAGTGGATTGGCGTTCTTCAATGGCTCCGGCAACAGTCTATCGGGGTAGTTCTGGAAGCACACCGGGCGCAGGAAGCGATCGATGGCCAGCGTGCCCACCGATGTACCGCGCGCATCGGACGTCGCCGGATACGGCCCGCCGTGGACCATCGAATCACACACCTCCACACCGGTTGGATAGCCGTTAAGCAGGATCCGTCCGACCTTCTGTTCCAGCAGCGCCGTCAGCTCACCGAACTGTTCGAAGTCTGCCGATTCGCCTATGATCGTCGCCGTCAGCTGCCCATGCAGGCCCTGCAGTGCGGCACTCAATTGCACCTGATCCGCCACTTCGACAAACACCGTGGTCGGTCCGAAGACTTCTTCCTGCAGCACTTCATCGCCCTCGATCAACAGGCTGACATCGGCTTTGAACAACTGCGGCTGGGCCTGGTTGCCCTGTTGCGCCTGGCCGGCCAGATGCTCGATGCCCGGATGTGCGAGGAGTTTTTGCAGGCCCTTGCCATAGCTGCTCAGCGTCCCGGCATTGAGCATGGTTTGCGCCGGCTGATCGCCGATGAAAACCGCGACCTGCTGCACGAACGCACTGAACTGCGGTGAGCGAATGCCGATCACCAAACCGGGGTTGGTGCAGAACTGGCCGCAGCCCTGAACCACCGAAGCGGTCAGGTCACGGGCGACCGATTCTGACCGCGCTTGCAACGCCTGCGGCAGCACGATCACCGGGTTGATGCTTGACATCTCTGCGAACACCGGGATGGGTTGAAGACGGGCTGCAGCCATGTCGCACAATGCCCGTCCGCCTTTGAGCGAACCGGTAAAACCGACCGCCTGAATCGCCGGATGCTTGACCAACGCTTCACCGACGCCACCGCCGTAGATCATGTTGAACACGCCGGCCGGCATCCCGGTTCTTTCCGCGGCGCGGATGATCGCATCGGCAACGAGTTCGGCCGTGGCCATGTGGCCACTGTGGGCCTTGAACACCACCGGGCAGCCAGCCGCCAATGCCGAGGCGGTGTCGCCACCGGCGGTGGAAAACGCCAAGGGAAAGTTGCTCGCACCAAACACCGCAACCGGGCCGAGGCCGATGCGGTACTGGCGCAGGTCCGGACGCGGCAACGGCAGGCGGTCCGGTAACGCCCGATCGATCCGCGCAGCGTAGAAATCCCCGCGACGCAGGACCTTGGCGAACAGGCGCATCTGGCCGCTGGTGCGACCGCGCTCGCCTTGAATGCGGGCGGCGGGCAGCGCGGTTTCGCGGCTGACCAGCGCCACAAAATCATCGCCCAATGCATCCAGCTCATCGGCAATGGCATCGAGAAACTGCGCGCGACGTTCGGCGCTCAGGCTGCGATACGCCGGGTAAGCGGCAGCGGCAAAATTGGCAGCGGCGTCGACTTCTTCAAGGGTGGCCTGGTGGAAACTGTAAGGCAGGTTATCGCCGGTGTTGGCATCAACGCTGTTGACGATGACAGTGCCAGTAGCGCTGCGCTGACCACCGATGTAGTTGTGGCCGATAATCGTGGACATTTCTGGCTCCAGAAAAGGATGTTCGAATCCCCTTGCGGGGATTTCAGGGCTATAGGGGAGGAGGGCAGGGATTCAGGTAACGGCGCCGATCTGCCAGGGCACGAATTCGTTCTGCCCGTAACCGTGCTGCTCGCTCATGCTGCGTTCACCCGAAGCGATGCGCAGCATGAGTTTGAAGATGGCTTCACCGCATTCTTCGATGGTCATGGTGTCTTCAGCGATCTCGCCGCAGTTGATGTCCATGTCTTCGCGTTGGCGGTTCCACAACGCGGTATTGGTTGCCAGCTTGATCGATGGGGAGGGGGCGCAACCGTAGGCCGAGCCACGTCCGGTGGTGAAGGCAATCAGATTGGCGCCACCGGCGACCTGGCCTGTGGCCGATACCGGGTCATAGCCGGGGGTGTCCATGAACACCAGGCCTTTGGCGCTGACTGTCTGGGCATATTCATAAACATCGACCAGGTTGCCGGACCCTGCTTTAGCGACAGCACCCAGTGACTTCTCCAGGATGGTGGTCAAGCCTCCGACCTTGTTGCCGGCCGAAGGGTTGTTGTTCAGTTCTGCACCCATGCGCTCGCAATACGCCTCCCACCAATGAATCCGTGCAATGAGTTTTTCGCCCACTGCGCGGTTGACTGCCCGGCGGGTCAGCAGGTGTTCGGCGCCATAGATTTCCGGCGTTTCAGAAAGGATTGCCGTGCCGCCACAGGCGACCAGTCGGTCCACCGCATTACCCAGCGCAGGGTTGGCGGTGATGCCGGAATAACCATCCGAGCCACCGCATTGCAGGCCAATGATCAGGTGCCTGGCACTGACGAGTTCACGTTTGACCTGGTTAGCCTCCTCAAGCAACGCCTTGACCTGAGCGATGCCGCTGGCGACCGCTTTGGATGTGCCGCCGCTGTCCTGGATGCTGAAAGTGCGCAGTGTATCGCTGCGGCTCAGACCCTGGGTGCTGAGCAGCCCTTCGATCTGGTTGGTTTCGCAGCCCAGCCCGATCACCAGCACAGCGGCGAAGTTGGCATGGGTCGCGTAGCCCGCCAATGTACGGCGCAGCAACGCCAGGCCTTCGCCGGCGGGGTCTACGGCGCAACCGGCGGAGTGGGTCAGGGCGACCACGCCATCGACGTTGGGGTATGCCAGCAATGCGCCGGGGTTAATGTCCCGTCGGAAGTGGTCGGCTATGGCGCGGGCGACGGTGGCCGAGCAATTCACAGAGGTCAGGATGCCGATATAGTTTCGGGTAGCCACGCGACCGTCCGGGCGCACGATCCCCATGAACACAGGCTCGCTGTTCAAGGGCTTGTCGGGTTTCACATCGAGGCTGAACGCATAATCACGGGCGAAATCGCCCATGGTCAGGTTGTGCACATGCACGTGGTCACCGGCCTCGATAACCTCGGTGGAAAAACCGATGATCTGCCCATAGCGACGCAGGGCCTGGCCTGCATCAATGCGACGTGCGGCGATCTTGTGACCGGCGGGTACAGGTTGACGTACGGTCATGCCTTCCTGTTCGAGGACTTCACCCGGTACCAACGGCCGACGGGCGATCAGCACATCGTCCAGAGGATTGAGGCGCAGGACGGCGGCTGCACCGGTTTTCATGATCAATTCCATCGGAAACTCTCTGGCTATGAGACGTGGGAGGTCGCTGGCCAACAGGCCGCGCCATGCCTTTGTTGCTGCACTATAAGAGCCCCCGGATGCTGCTGCCTAATGAGACCTTTGGATTGATCGATAACTTTTTCTCATCTTATTTGCCGTTATTGACAAAAAAAGTCCTCAGTGATCGGCAGTTTCCCGTCGCAGCCTGGCGAATTCCAGCAAGGTGTCGGCGAATTCGCGGGCCGCTTCGGTCAGTGGTTCATCCTTGCGCGTGATGATGCCGTAGTCCTGAGGTTCGACCTTGAACGGAGTGTTGAGCACTTTAAGCAAGCCACTCTGAACCTGCGACTGCACCATGGATTCGGGCAACATCGCGAGCATCGGCCCCGATTGCAGGAGTTGCAGGAAGGTGGGCAT
The DNA here is from genome assembly GCF_059422425.1 of Pseudomonas sp. GW821-FHT01E05. Taxonomy (NCBI): domain Bacteria; kingdom Pseudomonadati; phylum Pseudomonadota; class Gammaproteobacteria; order Pseudomonadales; family Pseudomonadaceae; genus Pseudomonas; species Pseudomonas sp. GW821-FHT01E05. Next base: position 27,401 of record NZ_JBWKWW010000007.1, on the reverse strand, counting down.
CGAGATGGTTTCGACGGTGTTGGTGGGCGTGCGCATGTTGAATTCGGTGAAGGCGCTTTCCATCCGGCGCCGTATGGGCGCATTGAAGGGGTACATCACCCAGGGCCAATCGCTCAGTTGCTCGGTAGCCACTTCGTCGAACTGCGCGAGGGGATGGCGACTGTTGACCACCAGGCAAAAGGGTTCAGGTCCGAGTGCACGGAAGTCGAACGGTTGCTGATAACGCTCATCCGTGAAGCGGGCAATGATCAAATCGAGCTTCTTGTGCTCAAGCATTTCCAGCAGTTGATTGCTGGTTTGCTCAATCACTTCGATGGACAGCATGGGGCGGTCCAGCTTGATCCGGGTGATCGCCTCGGGCAGCACGACCGAGGTCGCGGCGAAAATCGCGCCGACTTTCAAATGACCATGTCCACCTTTGCGCAATTTATTGAGCTGATCGACGAATGACTGCGTGTCGTCGAGCGTCATCCGGGCATAGCGGACCACGAACTCGCCAAGTTCGGTCAGGGCCATGCTGCGGGTTTGCCGTTCGAACAACGCAAAACCGAGTAACAGCTCGACGTCGCGCAACATCTTGCTGATGGCTGGCTGTGTCAGATTCATCAGTTCGGCAGTGGTGTGCATGTTGCGGGTCTTGGCCAAAGTGTCGACCAATATCAAATGCTTGATCTTCAGCCATTTGCTCACGCTGGCGAATGAAATCTCGTCGTTTTCCATAAAGAGGCTCGATCTGGTTGATAACGAAACGATATCAAACACTGAAAATATGTCATTGGGATTTATCAGACAAGTCCACTAGTTTTGCCGGGTCGTCATCGAATTGACCTGGACCTATATATGCCCCATCTGAAATTGACCTGTAAAAACACCCTGCCGATCGATGGGCTGGAAGGCACTCTGATCGGTCGTGCCTGGGTGCCGGGGGAGGCCGCTGGCCCCTCGCCGGTAGTGCTGCGCGCCGACGGTGTGTTTGATTTGTCGAAGGTGTTCCCGACATTGAGTGATCTGCTGGAAAGTGCTTCACCGCTTGAGGCTGTTCGTAGCATTCGCGGTGAATACATCGGGAGTCTTGAGGCATTGTTGGCCAATACGGGCCCCGGGTCCGATCCCGCCAAGGCTTTTCTGTTGCCGCCGGCTGACCTGCAGGTGATCAAGGCTGCCGGTGTGACATTCGCCGCCAGCATGATTGAACGCGTGATTGAAGAGCAGGCGGGCGGTGATGCAGTCAAGGCCGAGAGTGTACGCAGCCTCGTCAAAGCGGCTATTGGCGACAACCTGAGTTCGATCAAACCGGGTTCAACCGAAGCCGCCCGGCTGAAGGCCTTGTTGATCGAGCAGGGGCTTTGGTCACAATACCTGGAAGTCGGCATCGGCCCTGATGCCGAGATATTCACCAAGGCCCCCGTCCTCGCTTCCGTCGGCAGCGGTAATGAGGTGGGTATTCATCCCAAATCGAAATGGAACAACCCTGAGCCGGAAATAGTCCTGGCGGTAAACAGCCGTGGTCGGATACAAGGCGTAACCTTGGGCAACGACGTCAATCTGCGCGACTTCGAAGGCCGTAGCGCATTGCTGTTGAGCAAAGCCAAGGACAACAATGCGTCATGTGCGATCGGCCCGTTTATTCGCCTGTTCGACGAAGGCTTTTCTCTGGATGATGTGCGCCGCTGCGTGGTCGATCTGGTCGTTGAGGGTGATGACGGTTTTATCATGTGCGGCAGCAGTTCGATGGAGCAGATCAGTCGCGACCCGCTTGAGTTGGTCGCGCAGACTGTGGGCAGCGATCACCAGTACCCGGACGGTTTCATGCTGTTTCTCGGCACGCTGTTCGCCCCGACACAAGACCGTGAAGAGCCGGGCAGTGGCTTCACTCACAAGCCGGGCGATAGCGTTAGCATCGGGAGCCCGTTGTTGGGCACGCTTCACAATCGCGTCACCTACAGCAATGAAGCCACACCCTGGACGTTTGGCCTGCGTGCATTGATGGGCAACCTGGCCGCTCGGGGTCTGGTGGCAGGTAAATCACTCCACTGATTTGCCTGCCAGAGGTTCCTGGCAGATAAAAACAGTGATCGCTGGACAATAATAATAAGGCACACAAATGATGACCAAAAACACCACAAGACCGGATCACGCGGCAGCCATCGAGAGCGCCATTGCCAAGTGTCGATGGAAGCTGTTGCCGTTCCTCGCTTTAATGTTTGCCCTGGCAATGATCGATCGCTCCAACGTCGGTTTCGCCAAGGCGGCACTGCAGACCGATATCGGCTTGAGCAATGCGGCCTTCGCCCTGGGTGCGGGTATTTTCTTTATCGGTTATGCCATCTTCGAAGTGCCGAGTAATCTGATGTTGCACCGCGTCGGCGCGAGAGTCTGGCTCAGCCGGATCATGATCACCTGGGGGCTGGTGTCCGCCGCCATGATGTTCACCCGGGATGAAACAACGTTTTACGTGCTGCGCTTTCTGCTCGGCGTGGCCGAAGCGGGTTTTTCCCCGGGTGTGATCCTGTACCTGACCTACTGGTTTCCGGCCCAGCGTCGCGGCCAGGCTATCGGCATCTACTATTTCGGCTTGCCAATGGCCTTGATGCTGGGCAGTCCAATGTCGGGCTGGTTGCTGGAAATGCATGACATGTTCAACCTGACCAACTGGCAATGGATGTTCCTGGTGGAAGGCCTGGCGGCGGTCGTCGTAGGGATCATTGCGCTGTTCTACCTCAAGAGTAAGCCACAGCATGCCCCTTGGCTCACCCGCGAAGAGAAAGCGGCCCTGAGCCAGGAGATCGAGGCTGAAGACAAGCTGAAACTGGCCCATGGCCCGACCAACCTGCTGAGTCTGATGCGCAACAAGCGGGTGCTGAAGTTCATCCTGATCTACTTCAGCGTTCAGGTCAGTGTGTACGGGGTCATCTTCTATCTGCCGACCCGAATTTCGGAGCTGCTGGGGACCAAGGTCGGCTTAGAGGTGGGTATGTTCATTTCATTACCGTGGCTGTGCGCTGCCATCGCCATGTACTTTGTGACGCGTTATGCCGACCGGCATGGGGCTCATCTCAAGATGGCGATGTGCATGCTGGGCATGGCTGCCCTGGGTATTGCGGCCTCGGCCTTGCTCAACAGTTTTGCACCGGTACTACTGGCTTTCTGTTTCGCAGCCGCCGGTTTCGTGACCGTTCAACCGCTGTTCTGGACGCTGCCGACCGGCTACCTCGGTGGGGTTGCCGCGGCCGGTGGTATTGCCCTGATTGGATCCATGGGCAACATCGGCGGCTTTGTCGCGCCAATACTCAAGGCCAATATGGAGGTCTGGTTCACCGATCCACGGGCTGGGATGTTGTCGCTGTCGGCAGCGGGGTTGGTGGGAGTTTACCTGCTATGGACATTGCGCGCGCCAAAGGGGCAACTGCAGGTCAATCAAGGTCCGCTGGACGGGGTGGCGAGTAGTGCCCGGGCACCTTCCAATCCTTGAAATCACAATAGACCGTCTAGTCCTGAAATAGGTTTACACCTGTTTCACCCTAACGCTCGATGGCGCTGAACTCGCCTTAGGCGACGTTCATGGTCTTGATCGTTCCCACGCTCTGCGTGGGAATGCCGCCCCGGACGCTCTGCGTCCGCTGTAGAGGTGACGCAGAGCGTCACAGGATGCATTCCCACGCGGGAGCGTGGGAACGATCAACCGATAAAAATAGCCGATGCCTTTTAAGGGCTTCGGCTTTTTTTTGTCGATAAATCCTGCCGGCGTCCGGCATCCGTGCGGTTTTGTGCAAGTCAGCTTTCGTCTTTGGTAATTGGTGCCTCGCAGCCATCCCCCTATCTTGAGTTGGCGATAACACCCGGCAACGATCGGGTGTTGCTCAAGAGCTCTGTCCTACAAGAAGCGTTTTCGCTACCTGCCAATAAAAAACGAGCCTGGGAACAATCATGAAACTCTACGAACTTTTCGGTTACGACCGTCACGGTGCAATCAGCGAGCTCGACACGGCGCTCAACAAAGGAAAGCTCAACACCAAGGACGTCAGTTTTTCCGCGTTGGGGTTCAACGCACCGGCCTGGGTGGCCGCCTCGTCAATGTCGATCCTCTACTCGATCTCCGGTCACCAGGCACCCCTGGCGATCCTGATTGCGTTTTTCTTTCCCATGTTGGTGCTGGCCGTATGCATGGTTTCGCTGACACGTCAGGCACCGTCGGCAGGGGGCATCTTCACCTTTTGCTCGCGTTTCCTGCATCCGGATATTGGTTGCATCCTGGGCTGGACCTATGCCGTTGCCTGCATCGCCGTCACGCCGATGTGTGCGTTGATTGGCTCCGAGTACCTCCAGGCGCTGATTCCTTCGCTCGCTGGCGAACTCAACGCGAAGATCATCGGTACGTTGTTGATCGTGACCTTCTTTGCTGTGTCGGTGCGCGGGGTCGGAGTGACCGCGAAGCTTGCCAGTACCTTTCTGGTTTTCGAAATAGCCGTGGTCGCCGGGCTCGGTTTCATGGGGCTCATCCATCCTCAAGTCGAGAACCTGTCGTTTGCCTCGATGTATTCGCTGCAAGGCGCCGGTGGTCTGGCGGCGATTGGCCCGGGAGTGCTGTTTGGTGTGTGGATGCTGGCGAACTTCGACTCGGCCATTAACTACATCGAAGAGGCACGCGTACCGGTTCGCACCGTGCAGCGCTCACTGTTGATCGTGCTGACCTCGGCCTTCGTGATCTACAGTCTGGCGGCCATCGGCTGGCAATACGCGGTTCCGGTGGAGCAGTTGGCTGCCATTGTTGAAAACGGCAACGGCGGGCCGATCGCCGCTGTCGCCAATGTCTACCTGCCACCGGCCATGGCCTGGCTGGCGCTGTTCGTAGTGATTACCTCGGCGTGCGCCGGCTTGCAGATTTCCTCCAATTCGTCGGCGCGCACGCTGTATCGGATGAGTGAGGAGGGGCATCTGCCGGGTGCGTTTAGCGCTGTCAACCGCTTCAAGGCGCCGTGGTTCACCCTGGGGCTGGTGTCGCTCGCCGGCATTGCCTTGCTCTGGTGGAAACCGCTGGACAAGATCGTTTGGTATTACGACGTGGTCACCATCACCCTGGTGATGTCCTACATCTCGGCGCTGGCGGCCTTCATGGTCATGACCTGGAAACAACACAAGGCACTCACCGCAACACTACTGTCGATCCCCGCATTGCTGGCGCTCTTTGTACTCGCCTACATCGGTTACACCGCAGGCGCCAACCCGGTCTCCCCGGACGATCTCTATACCGCCTGGTATTTGGGAGCACTGTCGCTGGTGAGTGGCGCGCTGATCGTGCTCTCGGGTAAACGCCGGCGCAGAGGTGCCGGTGCGATGCCGGCGAAGGCGTGATACGTCCTGAACATCCCTTTTTTATCGTCAATTCATCTGCTGATACCCAGGAGTAATCTTGATGGCCAATGACTTTCCGCAACCTCTGGACGCCGCCGTCATCCCCCGTTTTGCAGGCATACCGAGCTTTATGCGCCTGCCGATATTCACCGATCCGGCAGACGTCCAGATCGCCTTGCTGGGTATCCCCTGGGATGGCGGCACCACCAACCGCGCAGGCGCCCGGCATGGTCCACGGGAGGTGCGCAACCAGTCGAGCATGATGCGCAAGGTTCACCACGTCAGCCATATCGCACCCTATGATCTGGTGCGGGTCGGCGACCTGGGCGACGCGCCGGTCAACCCAATTGATCTGCTCGATTCCCTCAAGCGAATTGAAGCGTTCTATCGGCAGGTCCATGAGGTCGGTACGGTGCCGCTGTCCGTCGGTGGCGATCATCTGGTGACGTTGCCGATTTTCCGCGCCATCGCCCGGGACCGGCCTATCGGCATGGTCCATTTCGATGCTCACTCCGACACCAATGACCGTTACTTCGGCGACAACCTCTACACCCATGGCACACCTTTTCGCCGTGCGGTCGAGGAGGGGCTGCTGGACCCCACGCGCACGGTACAGATCGGTATTCGCGGTTCGATCTATTCGGCAGAAGACGAAGACTTCGCCAAGGACTGCGGTATCCGGGTGATCCATATGGAGGAGTTCGCCGACATCGGCGTTGCCGCGACGATTGCCGAGACGCGACGCATCGTGGGCGACGAGCCGACCTACGTCACCTTCGATGTCGATGTCCTGGACCCGGCGTTTGCGCCGGGCACCGGCACACCCGAGATCGGCGGCATCACCACGTTGCAGGCGCAGCAACTGATCCGGGGCCTGCAAGGCCTGAATCTGATCGGTGCCGATGTGGTGGAAGTGTCGCCGCCCTTTGATGTGGGCGGGGCCACGGCGCTGGTGGGCGCGACCATGATGTTTGAGTTGCTGTGCATTCTCGCCGACTCAATCAAGCGTCGCTCGTAGAAGGAATCCATTGATGACTGCCTGGCCTGCGAACAAACGTTTTGCTGTGACCTTGAGTTTTGACCTGGATGCAGAAAGCGCCTGGGAGCCATCCAGCCTCGACGGGCGCCGGCTCTCGCTGCTGTCGATGGGCGCCTATGGACGCCGCGTTGGCGTGCCGCGCCTGCTGGAATTGCTGGCCCGCTACGGCCTTCGGGCGCAGTTCTACATTCCCGCTCGCGTGGCCGAGATCGACCCGGAGGTGGTACGCAGCATCGCAGCTGCCGGCCACGGGATTGGTTGCCACGGTTACTTCCATGAGCGTGTCGATGAACAGACGCCCGAGCAGAATCTGCAGATTCTCAAGGACTCCAAGGCGCTGCTCGAAACCCTCCTGGATCGGCCGGTCACCCATTACCGCGCACCGTTGTGGGAGCTGACCCCGGACGTCGTTGACTCGCTCATTGCCCTGGGCTTTCACAGCGATAGTAGCTTGATGGGCGATGACCGGCCGTACCGCGTCGGCAGCGCTGAGAAGAGTCTGCTGGAGCTGCCCGTCAGTTGGTTGCTGGACGACTGGGAGCAGTTCGCCTATTCGGCAGAGCCTGCGTTGGGCAGTGTGATCGCAGACCCGGAAAAGGTCTTTCGACTCTGGTCGGCGGAGCTGGAAGGAATGCGTCACTACGGCAGCCATTTCATCCTGACCATGCACCCGCAATTGATCGGTCGCGCATCACGCATTGCGATGCTGGAGCGGCTGATCCAACAGATACAACGCTATGACGATGTCTGGATCTGCACGCCTGACGATGTCTACTCACGCTGGCAGGCGGGCGATTTGACACTGCCGCTGCATCCTTACTGAGGACGGATCATGAACATACTGGTAACCGGGGCCAACGGATTTCTTGGCCAGGAAGTGGTGCGTCAGTTACTGGCTCAGGGTAACGAAGTAGTGGGCTACGACCGCAGCCTGGTGTGCGCCATCGAGCACGCTGCGTATCGTTACGTACAAGGTGATCTGGCTGACCTGGCGAGTTTGCTGGAGAGCTGCCGGAGCCGTCCGGTCAACGCGATCGTTCATACCGCGGCGATCTCGCACCCGGTGGACTCTCGGCGTATTCCCCTGCAAACGGTGCTGACCAATGCACTGGGCACCACCCATGTGTTTGAGTGCGCCCGGCTCAGCGGTATTTCTCGGGTGGTCAACCTCAGTTCCGAATGCGCCTACGGGCCCAACCGGGAAATGGATGTGGTCGATGAGCGCGCGCCCCTTGAACCGACCACGCCGTATGGCTGTACCAAGGTGTTCACCGAAAAGCTCGGTCAGGTTTACAGCGACCTGTACCAGGTCAGCGTGGTGTCTTTGCGACCGGGCTGGATCTATGGTCCTGGCCAGTTCATGCAGTGCTACCTCAAGAGCATGCTCAGAAGCGCGATCGATAACGAGCCGTGGCATGAGGAGGAGGGCGGCGATTACCGCTTTCAGTACGTGCACGTCGTGGATGTCGCCCACGCTTGTGTACTGGCGGCCACTGTTCAGGAAGAGCGGTTGCAACAACGGGTGTTCAATGTGACGGCTGGTGAGCAGGACAGTTACCGGGCGGTCGCGGCGCGGATTCGCAAGGTCTACCCCCATGCCCAGCTCAGCATCGGCCCCGGTACTTTGAGCGTACTGGATGAAAATGCGTGCTTCGACATTTCGGCGGCGGGCGAACAACTGGGCTACCGGCCCCGGTTCGACCTGCATGAAGGCATTGCCATGTATGCGCAGTGGCTGGAACAGCATCCTTACTAAATTCTCTGAAGGCTGAGGTCATTCATGAAAACCTATTTGGTAACCGGTGCTGCACAGGGCATCGGCCATGCGGTCGCGCTTGCTCTTGGCGAGCAAGGCAGTCTTGCCGTTCTCAATGATTTGCAGGAAAGTCCGGTGCTGCTGGCCTTGGCCGATGAGCTGCAGGCGCGGGGCGTGGAGGTGCGTCTTGCGCTGGGTGATGTCTCGGACCCCGCAACAGCAGAGCGTGCATTTGCCGGGCTGCAACGCCTGGATGTGCTGGTCAACAACGCGGGGTTCTTGCAGGAGGCGCCGCTGAGCGAACTCAGTGTCGAGGCCTGGGACCGGATGATCCGTGTTCATCTCTATGGGACGTTCCTTTTCTGCAAACCGGCGGCGGCCCTGATGACCCGCCAGGGCAGCGGCACCATCGTCAATATCGCCTCTGACCTTGGGCAGCTCGGGTGCGCCAATCTCTGCCATTACTCGGCTGCAAAAGGTGGAATCATTGCGCTGACCAAGTCGTTGGCGCGAGAGTTGGCGGCCCATGGTATACGGGTAAACGGGGTTGCCCCCGGCGGCACGTTGACGCCGATGGTCGAACGCCTGGGTGAGGCTTATATTCGCGAAGAAGCGCTGCGTTACCCGATGCTGCGACTGGGAACGGCGCAGGAAATTGCCGCCGCGGTGATTTTCCTGGCCTCGGAGCAGGCCAGTTTCATGACCGGGCAGATACTGGGCGTCAATGGCGGCGGTGTAATGAACGGCTGATTGCGGTCGCAAGCAAACACACGAGGAGAGGGCGGCATGCTGGTGAATTTGACGGATGTGGATCTGCGCATGCTGCGGATCTTCTGTGCGATCGTGGATGCCGGTGGTTTTACGGCTGCACAGGTCCCGTTGAACACCAGTCTGTCGCGCCTCAGCGTGCTCGTTCGAGACCTTGAAGTCAGGCTCGGCTACTCGTTGTGCAAACGCGGGAAAAGCGGTTTCCAGTTGACCGAAGAAGGCGAAGAAACCTACGCGGCAGCCCAGGAGCTGTTCGCCAACATCGGACATTTCCGCCAGCGCACGGCGGTGCTCAGCGGGCGCCATCGGGAGTTGTTGCGCATCGGCACGGTCGACAGCCTGATCACCCTCGAGCACAGCCCTGTACCGGCGGCCATTGCCCAGTTACGTGCTGCGCAACCCGGTGTCCACATCGATTTGCAAGTCATGCGTCCCGACGAACTTGAACAAGCGGTCCTTGAAGAGCGCATCCAGGTCGCCGTCGGCGCCTTCCACCACCGATTGTCGGGGCTTCATTATCAGGCGCTGTTCGAAGAGGAGCAGCACCTGTATTGCGGCAACGGGCATCCGTTTTTCGAGCGCCCTGATCAGGACCTGACGTATGAAGAGTTAAGCGCAGCGGACTATGTCGACAGAGGCTATGTCGCCGAAAACAAACGACCGTGCGAGCTCAGGTTCGCCAGCGCGGTCAGCGCGTTTTCGATGGAGGCCATTGCGCTGCTGGTCTTTTCCGACACCTACATCGGTTACCTGCCCACCCACTACGCCGCGAGCTGGGTCGAGCGAGGCAGGCTTCGATCGATCATGCCGCAACGCTTGGCTTATCGTTCTGCCTTTCATTGCATTACCCGTCAAGGGGTAGAGCAAAAGAGTACGGTAAGCCGGTTTCTAGATAAGCTCACCGCTCATGCGAGGCTTCATCTGCCTTAGATTCCAAGGGGCAAAGCCGGCTGGAAGTCGGCGCAACATCCCTCGAAAACGCCAAGATTGAAACGACTGCCGGGCAAGAAGCACAGAGGCTGAACCTTGGGTGCTGCATTTGAAGCTTGAGACCGCATATGTCTGTCAGATCGGGGACGCGCCAGACAGATCAGGAGTTGGAGTGATCGGCCGCCTTGGCTTTGCTTTGAGCTACAGCGGCTTCAGCCTTCTGTTTCTGTGCAACCTGGTAGGCTTCCATCGAGACTTTCCGGGCTTTCTCCATGCGTGCGATGGTCCGGTCACCACCGCCACCTGTGGCCATAGCCAGAGAGGAAACGGTCAGAGCGGCGACGACGAAGAGAGCTTTCATGGATTTCATTTGGGTATCCTCAAGTGAGATTGGGTTAACAGCTAACAGCGGGATTTATTGGCTAAAGCTGAACGTCCTTGTTCAACCTGGCTTCACCATCCAGCCAGGGCGGCGTTTCCTACTGTCCAGGTGCTTTGCTCCGTAGATTCTGCCGTGCTCTTGTTTTTGGCCCAGATGGTGAGCATCACCATCATCCCGAATCCACCGACGATGAGGACCGGATAGGCTGCCAGCAACTCCACCAACGAGTATTTCCAGGCCAACGGACGACCAACACCGAGCATTGCGGCATAGAACCACGACACGCCAGAGAACGCCCCCGAGAACAGCGCCAGCATGCGCAGGCTGAAGGAGAGCTTGAGCAACGAACCGGCTTTTTTCAGAGCAGGCAATACCGCGCTATGCAACACGACGCCATTAATGGTCAGCAGTACAACTATGCCGATCTTGGCTTGCAACTTTGGATTGAGGAAATACTCCATCCCCTTGCCGGCATAATCTATCCCGACAATACCAATGCCCGTAATCCAAAGAGCTACAAGGGCAAGCACTACGGTTTTTTGAAGACTTTCCATGTGCGCGTCATCATGGTGACCTGACGCATCCCCCTTCAGGAGTTGCTTGACCATTGCAATATCGCTGGTCAAAACAAGCCCGATTGCCACACAGCAGGCAATAAGGTGGGCATATACAACGCCCAAACGCAAAAACTCCACGGTCGACGAAGAAAGCATATTAAGCTCCATGGTTACCGGCTACCTCTTTGTTCTAGTAGTGAATCAGTACATGACTCTCAGTTGGACTTAACTGGAACTTACAGTTACTGACTGCAATTAAGATCCAGCAATTTCTATTAATTAGTCTTGCGGTATTACGCTGTCGAGATAAAAGTGAGCTTCGCGAATGAACTTCTAATCATTCGATTATCTCCATTTTCAGGTAATGAAAATCCCCATTCGCACTTAGTGCATATGAGGTTTAACTTCCGCTTCTGGGGCTAGGTGAGGATCAGAGCCTGTGTCACCTGCTGCGTATTCTGAACGAAAAAGTCCGAGTCCGTTCATTTTTTGATCAATTGTCCCGACAAACGGCAGTGAAATGGATAGTGGCGCATTGCCGGTTTTGATGGCGCAGCCAGCACCATTACTGGGTTTCCGGCGAGTCGGGAGGCAGATGAGAGCCCCGCCGATTTTTTCGTCTTTTTTCCAAATTCCATGGGGGAAATCGGGGGGGTATAACCTGGTCAGCCATAAAAAATCCCTTGGCCGGGTTAACAAACCAGGTCAAAGCACTGTCATTTTCCCCTCGAAAAAAGCACATTCGCGGCAATGCCATAGGGGAATCCTCAGCTAAAAAATTGATTCCTCGGGGAATCGAGGGGAAACGATCCTCAAGCCACCACATCAACTCCCACGTCCTGCGCAAATGAATGCCGCTTTGGTACAACAATCGACAGATTGGGAGAACGCCCATGGATAAAGGACGAGTGGTCGAAACCGCTCAACCATGGGGGATCGCTGGGGCCTGCGGCGACTCAAGCAATAATGGAAAAGGGTCGTTCGTCCGGGTGGAGTGAACTTCACTTTCACCGCGTGTCACATCTAGTCCTTGTCAAGCGAATTTCAGCAGAGGTACAGCCTAATGAACATCGCCACAGCAGTAAGTGCGGTGATTTCCAGTCTCGCGCCAAGTGTATTCGACCAGAACGGCCTGCAAGAACCCGGCGCGCATGTCTCAGCCGTCGAATACCACTACGGGATGGACATCGATGTGAAGAGGGTACTGCAGCGCACTGATACATCCGATAAGACCGGTGTGGTACCGGTGACCCTGGTCTACGAAGACAGCGAGGGCGAGGTGCACAAGATCCGTTTCCTCGAGTGGGGCGCAAGCCCGGCCAACCCCGCCAGTATTGCCTGATCCGCTCGCCGATAGGGTTCTGGGCCTCGCCTGCGCGGCGCAGGCCGGAACCCCGACTATCTCCTGTCACAGCAACTCGTCCACAGTCGCGGCGCGGGTGTTCCGCGAGCAAGCCTGAAGGCGTTTCAACGCGCCCCGGCGACTTGCCAGGCCATTGATGCAGAGGAGCTGCGCTCAGCGCATGGACCTCTGAAACGGATTGCAAACCACGGTTTATATCCAGTCTCCCTCGGTCTTCCAGGCATGTTTGGCCAGGCCTCGTTCATGTGCACATTTTCCGCCATCGAGCCGGCCAGATGATTCCCTGATTTATTGACTGCCCCCAGCGCAGCGCCGAAAAGTAATTCCCCATTCCGCTCACATCTCCTGTCCCTCCGGAAAACCGACCGGCAGCTCCTGGTCTATTCCATTGAAAAAACTCGTCTCGTTAAACCAGCCGATCGGGTGAGAGGCGATTCTCCAATGGGTCAGGTTGAAGTTTTTGCTCAACACGTGCCTTAGTCCTGATATTCGGTCGTTGACACTCGGGCTGACAGCACTAATCTTAATGTGTGGGAAGATTTCCCACGCAACAATGCCAACTGGCTCTGAAGGATCGTGCGAAAACCGCAGCTGCTCGTTAATGCTGCAGATGTATGGCCGCGCCGGTTGGCTGGCCGCTCCTATGGGCGGCTGCGAACTCACTGGTCATTGCGTTCGATACGCAGATGACGACGCAACTCCAAGCGGAGGTGCATCATGCTGCTCAAGAAATGTTTGTTGGCACTGGCAATTGGCGGGGTCCTGTCGGCATCGACTGTCCTGGTGCCCGATTACATCAGTAGTTTCTCCAGCGTGTATGCCAAAGATGGCGGTAGCGGAGGCGGTGGTGGTCACGGCGGCGGTGGCTCCGGAGGCGGTGGTCACGGCGGTGACGGCGGTGGCGGTCATGGTGCTGCAGGTCATGGAGCTGACGGTCATGGAGGCCCGGGGCGCGGCGACGCTGACCATGGTGGTATTGCCGGGAACAGAGGCACAGGCAATGCGCATGACAACAACAACGATGCCGCAAATGCAGCCAGGGACGCTGCCAGAAACGATGCGGATGCAGCCAGAGATGCTGCCAGAGCTGATGCTGATGCAGCCCGGGATGCTGCAAAAGCTGCTGCAGATGCGGCCAGAGACGCCGCCAGAGCTGAGGCGGATGCAGCCAGGGACGCTGCAAAAGCTGCTGGCGTAGCGGGCGCAGATGCAGCCAGAGATGCTGCCAGGGCCGCGGCAGATGCAGCCCGGGACGCCGCCAAGGCAAACGCAGATGCAGCCAGAGATGCTGCCAGGGCTGCTGCAGATGCGGCCCGGGACGCTGCCAAAGTCGAGGCGAACGCAGCCAGAGAGGCTGCCAAAGTTGAGGCGAGGGCAGCCAGAGCGGATGTGGCCGACGCCCCAGATGCCCCGGACGCGCCGGATTTCAACGCGGTTGAGGTACAGAACTAGGCCTGCACGTTCCGTAATGAACACGGCAGGCAAACCCGTAGAAAACGTCCCGAGAGCTTGAGGGACGTATCGGCAATGAGTCGCAAGCCCTGAAACGTCGCGGGGTTTGCGACTTTTTTTTTCGAAATCTGTCGCACCGTCCGAAACACCGACGAGGATAGCGGCAGCGGGGATATTCGTTGGCGGCTGCACCGCCATCAAGAGGGTGGTCGCAGTCTGGTTGGCCCGCCCGATGGGCCCGGGCTATAGCATTTCAATGCCATCCGGGTCAGTCGAGTGGCAGCGATATCGTTAATCTCGTTCCTTTGTCCGGTGCGCTGTCGATCGTGAATTCCCCGTCCAGCATGCTGATGCGTTCCTTCATCCCCACCAACCCGAACGAGTTCAATTTTTTGCGATCCGTCATGCCTACGCCATTGTCTTTGATCTGCAGGTAAAGCCGGCGACCGTCCCTGTAGAGCTCGATATGCACCTGTGTCGCTTGCGCGTGCCGGGCAATGTTCGACAGCGATTCCTGCACGATGCGGAACAGAGTCGTGGCGGATTTTTCATTAAGATCGCAACGGAAATTCTGGTCTTTCATCGACATCACGCAATCGATCGCGCTGCGCTGCCGGAACTCTTCAAGTTGCCACTCGATCGCTGCCTGCAATCCCAGATCGAGTACGGGCGGCCGAAGATCATTGATGATACTGCGGACACTGCGGATGGCTGTATCGAGGTGATTCAGAGCATCGCTGGCCTTTTCGTTGAGCTTGGGGTGCATGGTACTGGTGCGCGCCTGCAACATGGAGACATCGATTCGCAACGCCAGCAGACTCTGTCCCAGCTCGTCATGGATATCGCGTGCGATGCGCTTTCGCTCTTCTTCCTTGATGTGCTCCTGATAGGAGGCCAGTTCACGCAGCAGCAGCTTCGATTGCAGCAATTCTTCGGCCTGCATCGTCAGTTTGCGCTGCAGGTAGAACAGGTCGACAAACACCCGGATCTTGGCGCGAAGAACCTCGGCCACAATCGGCGAGAAGATGTAATCTACTGCGCCGGACGTATAACCGCGGAAACGCTCGGAATCCGTATCGGCCTCAGCTGTGACGAAGATAATGGGCGTGTGGGCCGACTTCGGGCGGCCGTGAATGAGTGCCGCGGTTTCAAAACCGTCCATCACGGGCATTTTCACGTCGAGCAGAATGACTGCGAAGTCGCGCTGCAATAGCAGGCGCAGGGCCTCGAACCCGGAAGTCGCCGTGGCAATATCGAGGCCCATGTCGGCAATCACCGCGGCAAGCGCCGTAAGTTTGGCGGGGTTGTCATCCACCAGCAACACTGATGCTGGCACGCCATCAGGCGGGAGCGCTTGCCGCACCTGGGCTCTCTCTTTGAATACCGGGGGTTCCTGCTGCATATTTATGCCACTTCGGTTTGCGCTAGCGCATCTTGCCATAACGGCAGCACCGGTAAAATCGAGCGGGCCTTGCGCACATTGCCACCTTTGCTGTCGCGCAATGAGCGCGGTACAGAGTCATCGATAGAGCCATTTGCGCATCAGTGACAGCAGTTGGTCGGTATCCACCGGCTTGCTGACATAGTCCGATGCTCCTGCTTCGATGCACTTTTCACGGTCACCCATCATCGCCTTGGCCGTCAGCGCAATCATGGGCAGGGTTTCAAATCTTTTGAATGTACGGATCTGGCGCATGGTTTCAAAGCCATCCATCTCGGGCATCATGATGTCCATCAGCACGATGTCGGTATCGGGCTGCTGCTGCAGCAGTTCTATGGCGGTTCGGCCGTTTTCGGCCGTGGCCACCAGCATTTTGTTGGACTCAAGCACGCTGGTCAGGGCAAAAATATTGCGCACATCATCGTCGACTACCAGGGCCTTTTTACCCTCCAGACTGTCCGAACCCTCATAGAGCTTTTCCAGCATCCTGCGCTGGGTCTGCGGCAGCTTGGCTACGACGCGGTGTAGAAACAGCGCGGTTTCGTCGAGTATGCGCTCGGGGGATTGAACTGCCTTGATGACGCCCTTGCCGAGCAGTGTCCTGAAACGCTCGTGTTCCGGCTTGGTCAGTGTTTCTGCACCATAGACGACGATCGGCAATTCACGCAATGCGTGGTCTTCCTGCAGCGCCTCGAGAAACCTGATACCGGATGCGTCGGGCAGTTTGAGATTGATTGCCATGCAGTCGTAGCGTTTCTTTGCCAGTTTCTTCAAGGCATCAGCGCCGCTGTCGGTCGTTGCGATCTTCACGTCGGTGTTGCCAAGTAGATCGAGGATGCGGGCGCGGTTCCCTTCGTCGCCGTCGATGAGCAGCAGACTCCTGGTCTTGCGCCGTGCGAATGCCACGATGCCGACCAGCGCATTTTGAATCTCGTCGGCTGTGACCGGCTTGAGCAGATAGTCGAAAGCGCCATAGCGCAGCCCGCGTGTGCGGTCGTCAGCGATCGAGATGATCTGGACCGGGATGTGACGCGTGGCGAAATTTCGCTTCAACTGCTCGAGTAGCAACCAGCCATCGATGTCCGTCAGGCCCGGGTCTAGCGTGATCGCAGCGGGTTTGAAGCGCTCGACAAGCTCCAGTGCATCCGCGCCACGGGTCGTGACGATAGCCCTGAACCCCTTCTGGCGCGCAGCCTCGAGCAGAATGCCGGCGAATCGGGCGTCGCCCTCGAGCATCAGCAGCACTTGGTCCCCGGGTTGGACAGATTCGCGGTCGTCCAGTATCTGTGCAGACGGACCTGACATGAGGTCGCGCTTGACTTGGCCAGGTACTGTCTCTGTCTCTGTCGCTGATTCGTCTAGCGTCTGACGCTGGGCATCCTGTGTACGCAAGGGCACGTACAGCGCGAAAGTACTGCCCTTGCCCTCACCGGGGATCAGCCGCAGCTCACCGCCCAGCCGGTGTGCGAGCTCGCGGCTGATCGACAGGCCGAGGCCGGTGCCGCCGTATTTTCGTGAGGTTCCGGTATCTGCTTGCTGGAACGCCTCGAAGATGAGCTTCTGCTTGCCGCCAGATACGCCAATGCCGGTGTCGGTGACCACGAAGGCGACCACCGTATCGGCGCGATTCAGTTCGCTGTGATCCACGCTCCACCCGGACACAGCGGGCGCGATGCTGATCTTGACGCTGCCTTGCTCAGTGAACTTGAAGGCGTTGGACAGCAGGTTCTTGACCACCTGCAACAGGCGCTTTTCGTCGGTCCAGATGACGGGGGGCAGGGTAGGCGCCAGTTCAATCGTGAAGGTGAGGCCTCGGCTTTCGGCGACCGGCCGGAAGGTGCGTTCGATCTGGTCGTGCAGATTGGCGAACAGCGCTTCATTCAGATCCAGTGTGACCGTACCCGACTCGATCTTGGACAGATAGAGAATCTCGTCGATCAGCTCCAGCAGGTCTTTGCCCGCGCTACGGATGGTCTTGGCATATTCGACCTGCCTGGGAGTGAGATTGTGTTCCGCATTGTCGCTGAGCTGCTGGGCCAGGATCAGCAAGCTGTTCAATGGCGTTCTGAGCTCATGGGACATACTGGAGAGGAATTCGGACTTGTACTTCGAGGTCAGCATCAGCTGCTCCGCCTTCTCCTCCAGCGACAGCTTGGTGATTTCGACTTCGCGGTTCTTGCTCTCGACTTCGGCTTTCTGCTCCGCCAGCAGTCCAGCCTTGTCCTCCAGTTCCTCGTTGGTCTGTCTCAACTCTTCTTGTTGCCTTTGCAGCTCCTGCGCCAGCGATTGCGACTGCTTGAGCAGTTCTTCGGTACGCATATTGGCTTCGATCGTGTTGAGCACGATACCAATCGATTCAGCAAGCTGATCAAGGAAGGTTTGATGAATGATGCTGTAGCGCGTGAACGAAGCCATTTCGACGACGGCCTTGACCTTGTTCTCGAACAGGATCGGCAACACGATGATATTCAGCGGGGCGGCCGCACCCAGTCCCGATGAAATCGCGACGTAATTTCCGGGTACATCGGTCAGCAGGATGCGCCGCTTCTCGTAAGCGCATTGCCCGACCAGGCCCTCGCCGAGCCGCCACTCATCGTTTACATTGATGTTTCCCTTATACGCATAAGCCGACAGCAGTTTGAGTTTCGCAGGATCGGGCGGGCTCTCGTTCATCATGTAGAACACACCGTGCTGGGCGTTGATCAGCGGAGCCAGTTCTGACAGCACCATCTTGGAGACTGCCGCCAGATCGCGCTGGCCCTGCAGCAGGCGGGTAAATTTCGCGAGATTGGTCTTGAGCCAATCCTGTTCCGCGTTTTGCCGCGTGGTTTCCCGCAGGTTGCGGATCATCTCGTTGACGTTGTCCTTCAATTCCGCCACTTCACCCTTTGCTTCCACCTCCACGTAACGAGTCAGGTCGCCCTTGGTCACGGCAGTCGCCACGTCGGCAATTGCGCGCACCTGATTGGTCAGGTTGGCCGCCAGACCGTTCACGTTGTCGGTCAGATCGCGCCAGGTGCCGGCAGCACCCGGCACGTTGGCCTGGCCGCCCAACTTGCCCTCGACGCCCACTTCACGCGCCACCGAGGTCACCTGATCGGAGAACAGCGCCAGCGTATCGGTCATACCATTGATGGTGTCGGCCAGTTCGGCGATCTCGCCCTTGGCTTCCAGTGTCAGTTTCTTCTTCATGTCGCCGTTGGCTACCGCGGTCACCACTTTCGCGATGCCTCGCACCTGGCTGGTCAGGTTGGCCGCCATGAAGTTCACGTTTTCGGTCAAATCCTTCCAGGTGCCAGATACGCCTTGCACCTGTGCCTGTCCCCCGAGCTTTCCTTCGGTGCCGACCTCGCGCGCCACCCGCGTCACTTCGGCGGCAAAGCTATTGAGCTGGTCCACCATTGTGTTGATGGTGTTCTTCAGCTCCATGATTTCGCCCTTGGCTTCCACGGTAATCTTGCGCCCCAGGTCGCCTTTGGCCACCGCCGTCGTCACGTCGGCGATGTTGCGGACCTGATTGGTCAGGTTGGCCGCCATGCTGTTGACCGAGTCGGTCAAATCTTTCCAGGTTCCACCGACGCCCGCCACCTTGGCCTGGCCACCGAGCTTGCCGTCAGTCCCCACTTCGCGTGCCATGCGCGTCACTTCGTCGGCAAAGGTCGAGAGCTGGTCCACCATTGTGTTAATGGTTTCCTTGAGTTGGAGAATTTCACCTTTCGCTTCGGCGGTGATCTTGCGCGACAGATCGCCGTTGGCCACCGCAGTGGTCACGTCGGCAATGTTGCGCACCTGGGTGGTCAGGTTGGCCGCCATGCCGTTGACCGAATTGGTCAAGTCCTTCCAGGTACCGGATACGCCGCTCACTTCGGCCTGTCCGCCCAGTTTGCCTTCGGTACCGACTTCCAGCGCGACGCGTGTCACCTCCGCGGCGAAGCTGGAGAGTTGGTCGACCATCGTGTTGATAGTGTTTTTCAGTTCGAGAATCTCGCCCTTGGCTTCAACCGTAATTTTCTTGCCGAGGTCGCCGCGCGCCACCGCCGTCGTCACCTGTGCGAGGTTGCGCACCTGGGTGGTCAGGTTGGCCGCCATGCCGTTGACCGATTCGGTCAGGTCGCGCCAGGTGCCTGATACGTCGCGCACTTCCGCCTGACCGCCCAACTTGCCTTCGGTACCGACTTCCAGCGCCACGCGGGTCACCTCCGCAGCGAAGCTCGAGAGCTGGCCGACCATCGTGTTGATGGTGTTTTTCAGCTCGAGAATCTCACCCCTGACTTCGACGGTAATCGTCTTGCCCAGATCGCCATTGGCCACCGCGGTCGTCACGTAAGCGATGTTGCGCATCTGGGTGGTCAGATTGGCGGCCATGTCGTTGACGGAGTCGGTCAGGTCTTTCCAGGTGCCGGACACCCCTTTGACATTGGCCTGCCCACCGAGAATCCCTTCAGTGCCGACTTCGCGGGCCACGCGGGTCACCTCGGAAGCGAAGGAGCCCAGTCGCGTCACCATGGTGTTCACGATCTGGGCGGATTTGAGGAACTGGCCCCGGAGCTTCAGGCCGTCGAGTACCGGCGGTACTTGCTGGCTCAGATTACCCTCGGCAACCGAACCGACAACGCGAATTATCTCGTTCATCGGGCTGATGAGGTCGCTGGTGAGCGCATTGCTCGAGTTGACGATCTTTTGCCATGAGCCTTTCATCATCGGCAATTCGATACGCTCATCGACCTTGCCCTGCTTGCCGATCAGTCGCGCCACGCGTTCGAATTCGGTGGTGGTGTCGGCCGCCATGTCGATGATCTCATTGAGCGTGTCGGCGATCTTGCCCGGCATGCCGGTCCAGTCTTCCGGCATACGCGTGGTGAAGTCACCTTTGCGCAACGACTTCAGCGCTGCCAGCAATGTCTTCATGTCGAAAACTTCGATCGGTGTCGTCACTGTGGCCATGTCTCTGTCCAGTTAAAATTGATGCCACGCGCAAGGCATTAGCCATGGGCGCATGCAGACACACCTGAGAGCTTAGGCGCCAGAGGCCGGAAATGCCCCCGGACTGAATGCCCACACGGGTGTCGACTCCAGGATTGCCATTGCCGCAGGAGCCGGCTTTGCAGTATTTTCCATGCTGAAAACTGAGCGCTGGCTTACGAAATATTAGCAAGGTTGGCGCAATGCCCCAGATCCTGGGGAAATTGTCATCCTGCAGTGCAATCCCAGCCTGGCTGCCTGGCGGATGCCGATTGAATATGCCGGGTGGTAGTGGCCGACTGATGGCTTCCGGAGACAGGCTGTTCCAATCGACTGCACCGGCAGTCCGGAGAAGTGAGCGCTAACGCCTGAGGCAACAGTGCAAGTGCGCTACCTGCCTGCTAACGTCAAACTCTGCAGCAGATTCCATGGCTTGCCGGCCACCGGCCGCAGGGTTAGTGTGGGACTGCATGAGCGCGCGCCACTGTGCCGGCGGGTTCAACATCATCTGTACATCGAGACACGATACGGCCAGGGCCTTGCGGGTGCGAATGGAAAATACAGATGACTGACCACAGAATCAGAGTCTTGCTGGTGGATGATCACAGCATCGTGCGTAACGGCGTGCGACGCATGCTGGAGACTGCCAACGAGATCGACGTAACGGGTGAAGCAGAGACGGCACAAGAAGCAATGCTCCTGGTCCGGGAGCAAGATTTCGACGTGGCGCTGGTAGATATTCAGCTGCCCGATAAGACCGGCCTCCAACTCCTCAAGCTCATGCGTGCGGAGAAGCCCAAGCTCGCCGTTCTGATGTTGAGCATGCATTCGGTCGAGGCCTATGCGTTACGCGCAATCAAGCACGGCGCTGCGGGATACCTCACCAAGGATATTTCCGCAGCCACCCTGGTTGCGGCAGTTCGCAAGGTGGCCTCAGGCGGCAAGCACGTCAGTCCTGAACTGGCAGAAAAACTGGTCAACGCTATCGGCAGAGGCGACGCGGCACCCCACGAAGCGCTATCGGACCGGGAACTTGAAGTACTAAAGCTCCTCGCTTCAGGCGAGAGAATTGTCCGCATCGCTGAGATATTGCACTTAAGCCCGAGTACCGTCACGACGTACCGGGCACGCATCCTGGAAAAAACAGGGATCGACAGCAACGCAAAACTGGCCCGCTATGCACTCGAAAACGGCCTGTTAACTTAGAACGCCCTGCCATCCGACGCAGCCGAGCCACTCAATCGTTTTCGGCATCCTCCACTCTCTGCGGTAAACGCCTCGGCATCATTGAATCGTTCTGATTGAACTTCATGTGCGGTTTAACGAACTGTGCAGCAATGATGCGCAGCACATGCCCGGCTTCGCCGAAGCGTCGCCCGATCCAGCCTGCTTGTAGTGGAATCACTACAAGTTCTTGGCCGATATCTCCACAAAGAACTCCTGCTAACGTCGATAGTGGGATTCGTTGCACTTAAGCATAGTTACCTCTCTGCAAGATTTCGTCCGCTGAATGGAGTTGTCTTCGTCAGCGTCTTGTACAGCCATGTCAAAAAAGAGAGGTCAAATCATGCAGGTCACCAACACAAAACCATTGACTGCACTGATGCCAGCCAGAGATTCAGGCCCCTTGCGCCTGTTTGTCGTTGAGGATTCGAACGTCGTGCGAGCGTTGTGGCACACGGTGTCGCCGCGGATCGCGGGCCTGTCACTTGCCGGGGCGTTCCACTGCGCATCGACCGCTATCGCCGCCATCCGGCATGAACCACCCGATGTCGTCTTGCTGGACGTCAACCTCAGCGACGGTAATGGCATGGAAGTATTGCGTGTGGTCGCAGCCGAGTATCCGCTGACAAAAGTCATAGTGGCCAGCAATTGTGCTGATCCGACACATTGGAAGTACTTCACAAAAGCGGGAGCCTACGCCTCCTACGACAAGATCCATGAACTTGCCGCTATGCGCCGCATGTTGGAGCGTTTAGCCAAGTCCCTGTTACCAGAAGCTTTGTCCTGCTGGCAACCATCACCAAATGGGAGCAGTACCCCATGGAACCAATCAGCAAAGAACACGACTTTCTAGCCATACTGCAGCACGTCATGTCACATGGCGTCATCACCTTGCTCGCAATGGCTATGGCGTTTGCCATGCCGGATGCCGCCCGGTACATCCTCTATGTATGGTGGCCACGCGTGGAGTTGAACTCGAATCTGCTGCTTGCGACAGAAATCGTGCTGGCCTCAACCTTGATGGTTCTGTTCTATCTGTGCAAACGCGCATGGGGCAACCACCATCGTCTGACAAGCGCGAAGATGGCCTCCCTGCTCTTTGCGAGACATCCTCGCAAGGGATGGCTTTCGACCCTTCACGAACGGAATCTGGTCCGCTCTTTACCGGCGGCGCGTCACGCCTCCATCCTTTCGCTCACGGGGTACGAAACCCTGATTGCCCCAGATAGCGTGTTGAAAGACGTCTTCACGACGGCGTATGAAATCCGCGTCATGCTGCTCAATCCGCTTGGCGTAGCAGCGCGCAAGCGAGTCGACTCACTTCCAGAAGAAATTACGACCTCGACCTTTCAAGAGGAACTTGCCGCCAGCATTGCGTTCCTTAATGAGTGCCGCAGACGCGGCAAGAAAGTTTCGCTGAAGTTCTACGACCACGACCCGTTCTGGAAGGTTGTCGTCCTCGACGACCGTGTCTGGGTCCAGCATTGCCATAGTGGTCGTGAAATGAAGGACCAGCCTGAGTACGTGTTCGGGCTGCAATACGCTGAACCGGGCCAGGGACTGTTTGTGCCGTTTTATACCTACTTTCTCCACGAGTGGAATAAGGCAGGCCACTGGGAATATGACTTCGACGCCGCCGAACTGGTCCAGCGGGATGCGACCACTGGCAACGAGACCGGGCGTGCTCCGCTCGGACTCCCCGTCTATGGTCCTGCATCGCCGTCCCTGGCAGCCGCTCGAACCTTCTCACCTGTTTCAGAATATGCATGAGAGCAAATTGCACGAGTCAGAAAAGACTCTGGAATCGATATTCGTAAGTTAAGCGCGGAGTGCGCGCTGTATTCATGTTGAATCAATGTTCTAACTGGAGGACATCATGATGATAGGCTATTGGTTGTGCGCGTTGCTGTGGGGTGTGGTGCTGCTGGAGGAGATCCAATGCATGCCCCTTCAAGAATGGAAAGACGAGGGTCTGAAAAAGGTTCTGTTGCTGCGCCGGACTAGAACCCAGACCGGCTACTTCATTGCGTTGATCGCGGGTGCCTTGTGCCTTTATAGCGAAATCCTGGTGGCGCCGGTCGATCAGAACATTTTCAATCCGGAGCTAATACTTGCCCTATGTGGTGTTCTTTGGGGTGCTTATCTTTCCGTAGTCTGCATGAAGGGGAAGCGATAGATGCCCATCTCCATGACTACTGCGGGTAATTGATATTTCACAATCGTCGGCTGGCAAGGAAATTCCCCCGGTCAGGCGCTCAACTCAGCATCTGAACAGCCGCAGCCTCGCTGGCAGCGGCTCGCCTTTGTTCATGGAGCCGGACACTGCAAAACCGTGTTGACGGAAAGGCTCAGGGCATGATGGACGTTAACGATGACGCGTGTTTGCTGGATAAACGCGTCGCCCTCAGGTCCATCGTCGGAGCGCCGCCCGGAGCAATCGAGCGTCGACCGGCTGCTCCTACACATACCCTTAACTGACTGGCATTGGGCCCTGAGGGCCTTTTTCATTGTCGCGAAAAACATTTTTAGATGCCTCTCAGCAGTCGACCCATTTCGTCAAATACTGGGAACGGCGCTGAGCAACTTTTTCACTTCGGCCATTGCTGGCGCATGGGCACCTGCATAACAACAAGATACAGATGCACAAGCGGCTGAAAAACGAAGGCGTTCTTGCAGATCGGAGATCCCAAGCAAGTCTGCGGCGAGCCAACCGGCCATAGAAGCATCTCCGGCCCCGACTGTATCTGCGACGTCTACAACGTAAGCGGACTGTTCGTAGTAGCCATCGCAGGTGTAAAGCGCCATGCCGCATTCACCGCGCGTTAACAGGATTTGAGCGTGCGGGTTGATGGCACGAATCTCATTGATTGCCTGGGTTTCGGTCAACCCTGGATAGATATGCCGAATGTCTTCGTCCGAGAGCTTGATCATGTCGGCAAGGGCGGTCACTGACGGGAAAGTTTGCTCTCGGTATTGTCTGTCCATCAGGTTACGCCAGTTCGGGTCAAAACTTATCCGTTTGCCTTCCCGTTTCGCCAGTTGTGCCACGCTTACCAACGTGTCCGCCAATGGTTGGCGGGTCAGGCTAATGCAACTGAAATGACAGACTTCAGCATGCAAAATCCAATCGTTCGGTAGCTGTTCGGGATCGAAAGACAAATCGGCGTTTCCAGCAAAAAAATACCTTGGCGGACGACTAGAGGGAACGATGGCAACCAGCGGATCGCGCTCTGTTCGTTGGATAAACCGCATATCCAGTCCTGCCGCAGCCGATTTCTGGACAATCTCATCGCCCAGAGAATCGGTGCTCACCGATCCGGCGAATGCCGTGCTGACTCCCAAGCGACTCAGCGCTCGTGCGACATTCCATGGCGCACCGCCCGGATACCCTTGCCATTGTCCAGGATGACCCTGTACCAGGTCGGTCAGGGCTTCGCCAAATACGACTGCGCGAGGCAACACCATTGTGATTTCCTTCTTGTTGTGGGATGCGGATGACTAACCCGCATCGGTCAGGCGTTCATTACTTAATGGGCTTTTGTGTGCGCCAGGACAGCCTGGAGACCGTTGCGATTGAACAGGTTCATCGCCGTTCCGCGACGATATTCACTCGGTGTCTGTTCCATTTCGATACGGAAGTGTCTGTTGAAGTTGGAAAGGTTTTCATAGCCAACCTCAAAACAGATGTCTGCCACGGACATCTCTGTTTGCAACAATAGTCGGCATGCGCGCTGAACCCTGAGTTTACGCATCAGATCAATGAAGCCATGGCCGGTTACCCGCTTGAAGAAGCGCGAAAAGCCGGGCTCGCTCATTTCCAATTGCCGAGCAATCACCGACAGGCGAATGTCGCCAGTGAGCTCAGTCAACAAATAGTCAAAGGCCTTATGGATGCGTTCAGAACTTCGGTCGTCCAGGGTCGGCGCGTAGCAAGCGCTGGCCAGCGTATGAGCGTCTTGGGTTGGCGCTTTCATTAGTACGTTGATCAACTGCAGAAAAAGAATAAGGCGTTCAAGTCCTTGCGCAGGGCCGATATCTTCCATCAATCGAGCCGCCTGTACTGCGGTTGCTCCGGTGAACTCCAAGCCACAGCGTGCACGTTCAAAAAGGTGCTGAAGCTCGCCTAACTCGGGCATTGTGCTGCGCAACGCCAGAATGGCTGCACCATCAAATTGCAGCACAACGTCGCGCCCCTTCAAGAACTCACCCGGTCTCAGATCGCCTATCCAATCATGGGGAAGGTCAGGGCCGATAAGTGCTACGTGGCCGGTGCCGAATGCGCCAATGTAATCACCAGCAACGAGCTTGCCGCTGCCTTGGCGGATCAGATGAATTTCGAATTCTGGATGGTGATTCCAGCGAGCAAGGGAGTAGGGGTAGTCGTGCTCATACCAGCGAAAGCAATGATCGGGCTCGGGAAGGATGACTTCCAGTTCGGCGGGGCGCTGTTCGAAAAGCGCTGTTCGGCTATCAGTCATGGCAGACCCCGGATTGGTTATTTCTTGTTTGTATGCGAGCAACATACGCCCTGTGCGCAGGCGCTTGCTAGTTCAAGATTGCGTATCACTGATACTTTTTTGATTCGCAGAAGGCTTCGCTGGCCAGGTTAAAAAAGTATCAGTTGGCCGTCCGTTGCGCGTTTGTCGTGGCTATTTCAAGGTGCTGTAATCAAATCGTCCCCCATTGCTGAAAAGCTGTAATTGCCCAGCGGTGGTTAACAACAAAAATAATAGCTCCCGTCGTCCAAGGCGCGGAGCGGAGAGCACTACGATGAAAATCCCGAAAGCGCTTTTCCTTTCCGCTGGCCTGTCCTTCGCCCTCGTCAGTCAAGCCGCCGAAACAGTGACCATTGCCACTGTGAACAATGGCGACATGATCCGCATGCAGCGACTCTCCAAAATTTTTGAACAGCAGCATCCCGATGTGAAGCTCAATTGGGTGGTACTGGAAGAAAACGTTCTGCGTCAGCGCCTGACCACCGATATCGCCACACAAGGCGGCCAATTCGATGTGCTGACCATTGGCACTTATGAAACGCCCTTGTGGGGCGCCAAAAGCTGGCTTGAACCGATCACGGCGTTGCCACCGGAGTACGACCTGGAAGACATCTTTCCTTCAGTCCGTCAGGGGTTGTCGGTCAACAATACGCTCTACGCATTGCCATTCTATGGCGAAAGCACGATCACCTATTACCGTACTGATCTGTTCAAGCAAGCAGGTCTTAGCATGCCGGATCACCCGACCTGGACGCAGCTCGGCGAATTTGCGTCCAAACTCCATGAGTCTGACAAGGGGCAGTATGGAATGTGTCTGCGCGGCAAGGCAGGGTGGGGTGAAAACATTGCTCTAATGAGCACCATGGCAAACGCGTTTGGTGCCCGGTGGTTTGATGAAAAATGGCAGCCGGAGCTAAGCAGCCCTGAGTGGACAGCGGCGGCACATTTCTACGTTGATACCCTCAAGAAGTATGGGCCGCCAGGCGTGTCTAGCAATGGTTTCAACGAAACCCTCGCACTGTTTAACAGCGGTAAGTGCGCCATCTGGGTGGATGCCAGCGTCGCGGGCTCGTTCACCACGGACAAGGAGCAGAGCAAGGTCGTCGACAGTGTGGGCTTTGCTCCTGCACCTACGGAAGTGACCGATAAAGGTTCGTCGTGGCTGTATGCGTGGTCTCTGGCCATACCGGCAACCTCCAAACACAAAGACACCGCAAAAGCCTTTATTACCTGGGCGACGTCGAAAGAATACATTCAATTGGTCGCTGAAAAAGATGGAATCACCAATGTGCCGCCCGGCACTCGGCAGTCCACCTATAACAAGGCCTATTTGAAGGCCGCGCCTTTCGCGCAAGTGACCTTGCAGATGATGCAGCACGCCGACCCTGCACACCCTTCGATCAAGCCTGTTCCTTACGTTGGAATCCAGTACGTCACCATTCCCGAGTTCCAGGCGATTGGGACTTCCGTAGGGAAGTTGTTTTCGGCGGCTCTCACTGGACAGATGTCGGTTGATCAAGCACTCGCTGCCGCGCAAACCTCAACTGAACGCGAGATGAAACGCGCCGGTTATCCCAAATAACCCGGAACCCCCTGTGGGATCGCCGCACCGTCGCTCCCACATTTGATCTTCATCTGCCTGTCACCAATCGGTTGTGATCACCATGAATACTTCGACG
>NZ_JBWKWW010000006.1:87310-493166 GCF_059422425.1 Pseudomonas sp. GW821-FHT01E05 | reverse complement strand
AAAGCCGCGCCGCTGACCGCGTTGATCGCCTCCTATTCGAGTCCCGAAGGGTTGTTCTGGGCCAAGTTGTCGGCGGTATCCACCCTGGCCTGTGCGCCGATCCTGATCTTCGGCTGGATCAGCCAGAAACAGCTAGTGCGTGGCCTGTCGTTCGGCGCCGTCAAATAACCAAGAGATTTTTGCGAGCGCGAATTGAAGGTTCGTGCGAACTGAAACTAACAAATCGGAGATTCATTTCATGGCCACTCTGAAAATAAAAAATCTGAAAAAAGGTTTCGAAGGTTTGTCCATCATCAAGGGCATTGATCTCGAAGTCCGCGATAAAGAGTTCGTGGTATTCGTCGGCCCATCGGGCTGCGGCAAATCCACCCTGCTGCGGCTAATCGCCGGTCTGGAGGAGGTCACCAGTGGCACTATCGAACTGGATGGTCGCGACATCACCGAAGTCAGTCCGGCCAAGCGCGACCTGGCGATGGTGTTCCAGACCTACGCCCTGTACCCGCACATGACGGTGCGCAAAAACATGTCCTTCGCGCTGGATCTCGCGGGTGACAACAACCAGGACGTCGAGCGCAAGGTCACTGAGGCCGCACGGATCCTGGAGCTGGAACGCCTGTTGGAGCGTAAGCCGAAACAGCTGTCCGGCGGCCAGCGCCAACGAGTCGCCATCGGTCGCGCCATCGTGCGCAACCCGAAGATCTTCCTGTTCGACGAGCCACTGTCCAACCTCGACGCCGCCCTGCGGGTGCAGATGCGTCTGGAACTGGCGCGGCTGCACAAAGAATTGCAAGCCACCATGATCTACGTGACTCATGACCAGGTCGAGGCCATGACGCTCGCTACTAAGGTGGTGGTGCTCAACAGTGGTCGAATTGAGCAGATGGGCTCACCCCTTGAGCTTTATCACCAACCCGCGAATCTGTTCGTAGCAGGATTCCTCGGCACTCCGAAAATGGGCTTTCTCAAAGCCACGGTAACTGCCAATAACTATCAGGGCGTAGAGGTCGAGCTGGCATCCGGTCGACGTCTGCTCATCCCTCGTGACGGAAGCACTTTGGCTGTAGGCAATGAGGTCACCGTGGGCATACGTCCCGAACACCTCAGTCTGGATGATCTAGGGCAACTGCCCATCACCACCGATGTCACCGAACGCCTGGGTAGTGACACCTTCTGCCATGTCGTCGCCAAGTCCGGTGAAGCACTCACCGTACGAGTCAATGGCGATTGTGAGGTGGCGTATGGAGAACAGCGATGGGTTGCGCTGGATGTCCAGCATTGCCATTTGTTCGACGAGCACGGGAAAGCTGTAGCCCCGCTGGCACGTCTTGCCGCCTGACCCTATTGACACTCCAATGCCCTCGGTTGGGCGAACCCGATATTCAAGCAAACGGATGAACAATCAATGAAACGACTAGAAGGTAAAAGTGCTCTTGTTACTGGATCGGCCCGAGGCATCGGACGTTCTTTTGCTCAGGCCTATATCAGTGAAGGGGCAACAGTCGCCATCGCTGACATCAATCTTGAGCGCGCCCGGGCTACGTCCGCCGAGCTTGGGCCAAATGCTTACGCTGTCGAGATGGATGTTACCAATCAGGCGTCTATCGATGATGCCATTGCCGCCGTGATAGCGCAGACGGGTAAGCTGGATATCTTGATCAACAACGCCGCATTGTTCGATCTTGCACCCATTGTCGATATCACCCGTGAGAGTTACGAGCGCCTGTTTTCGATCAATGTTGCAGGAACGCTTTTCACTCTGCAGGCAGCGGCCCGACAGATGATCAGCCAGGGGCGTGGTGGCAAGATCATCAACATGGCCAGCCAGGCAGGCAGGAGAGGGGAGGCGCTTGTGGGTGTGTATTGCGCAACCAAAGCAGCCGTTATCAGCCTTACTCAATCGGCAGGTCTGGATCTGATCAAGCACCGGATCAATGTGAATGCCATCGCGCCAGGGGTCGTGGACGGTGAGCACTGGGATGGCGTCGATGCAATGTTCGCCCAGTATGAGAATCGGCCATTGGGTGAAAAGAAAAGGCTGGTGGGTCAGGAGGTGCCCTTTGGACGGATGGGAACCGCAGAAGACCTGACGGGAATGGCCATTTTCCTGGCTTCAAACGAAAGCGAGTACGTAGTTGCACAAACGTACAACGTCGATGGCGGGAATTGGATGAGTTGAGTGGTGGGGCTCAGGGAGGATGGCGGGGCCTATTGCACGCCCTCCTCATGACGCACCCACGATGGAGCTAATGCGCGCAAGCTGTGCTTCGCGGCAGTGTGCGCACCGAAGTGATCGGCGAGGTGCGCGGTTTGCCCTGCCCGGTCTGCTGAAGATCCAGTGCGTGGACGAGGCCGGCAAGCAGGTCAAGCGCCGAGCTGCTTTTTTGGTAGCGTTGGCTATCATTCAGATGGGTCACCATATGGCATGGGCACATCCAGAAAGGACACTCAAGAAAATTGAATTAGCTGAGCGACTACACGACTGGAGGTCTTAACGCACCAGATGCGGAAACGATGGTCGTTTATTATGTTGGGCTAACACGTTTGTTTTAAAACAAGAATGTTTGTTAGAGAGGAAGAGTTAATTGAATCGAAATGACTCTGACAGCGCTCCAGCCGAGAACCGACTGCAGGCTGCGCCCTTCATCAATCGTCGCCAGTGCCTGCAAGGCATGCTTGCGCTGAGCGTGGCCGGGCTGATCGGCTCGCTGACACTCAAGGCACTCGCCGACGACACAAGCGCGCCACCACTCGATACTTTCATGACACTGTCGCAGTCGCTGACCGGCAAGGCCGGGCTCGATCGCGGCGTGGGCGCGCGGCTGCTTGCCGCGTTGCAAAAAACCACGCCGGATTTGCCCCAGCGCCTGCCACCATTGGCCCACGCGCTGGTTGCCGGTTCGCTCGGCACGTCCGAACAAGCGCTCGCGCTGAACATCATGAAAGGCTGGTACCTGGGCATCGTCGACAACGTCGTGGTGACCTACGAACAGGCGCTGATGTTCGTGGTGGTCGCCGATACCCTGGTGATCCGTTCCTATTGCCCCAACAAGCCCGGCTTCTGGGCGACCAAACCTACAGAAAGGCAGTCCTAGACATGGCTGACACACAACAAGCGGATATCGTGGTTGTAGGTTCGGGTGTGGCGGGCGCAATCGTCGCTCACCAGCTGGCGCTGGCCGGCAAGTCCGTGATCCTGCTGGAAGCCGGGCCACGCATGCCGCGCTGGCAGATTGTCGAACGCTTTCGCAACCAACCCGACAAGATGGACTTCATGGCGCCATATCCATCGAGCGCCTGGGCACCGCACCCCGAATACGGGCCGCCCAATGACTACCTGATCCTCAAGGGCGAGCACAAATTCAATTCGCAATACATTCGCGCGGTGGGCGGCACCACCTGGCACTGGGCGGCGTCCGCCTGGCGCTTCCTGCCGAACGACTTCAAGACGAAGACCGTGTATGGCGTCGGCCGCGACTGGCCGATTCAATACGACGACATTGAACACTACTATCAGCGCGCCGAAGAAGAGCTCGGCGTGTGGGGGCCCAGCGATGAAGAGCTCGGTTCGCCACGCAGCCAGCCCTATCCCATGCAGCCACTGCCGCTCTCCTATAACGAGCACACCATCAAGAGCGCGCTCAACGCGCACGACCAAAGTTTTCATGTGGTGACCGAACCGGTCGCGCGCAACAGCCGCCCCTACGACGGCCGGCCGACCTGCTGCGGCAACAACAATTGCATGCCAATCTGCCCCATCGGCGCGATGTACAACGGTATCTTCCACGTTGAAAAAGCCGAACAGGCGGGCGCGAAGCTGATCGAGAATGCCGTCGTCTTCAAGCTTGAAGTCGGCCCAAAAAAACAAATCACCGCGGCGCTTTACAAAGACCCGCAAGGCAAGGAGCATCGTGTCGAGGGCAAGTATTTCGTGCTCGCCGCGAATGGCATCGAAACACCGAAGATCATGCTGATGTCGACCAGCAACGACTTTCCCAAGGGGGTCGGCAACAGCTCGGACATGGTCGGCCGCAACCTGATGGACCACCCCGGCACCGGCGTCTCGTTTTATGCGAATGAAAAGCTCTGGCCTGGCCGGGGGCCGCAGGAAATGACCTCGCTGATCGGCTTTCGCGACGGCCCGTTCCGCGCGCATCAGGCCGGCAAGAAAATCCACCTGTCGAACCTGTCGCGCATCGATCAGGAAACCCAGAAAATCTTCGACCAGGGCAAGCTGCTGAAACCCTCCGAACTTGACTCGCGGATTCGCGACCAGTCGGCACGCTATGTCCAGTTCGACTGCTTCCATGAAATCCTGCCGTTGCCGGAAAACCGCATCGTGCCAAGCAAGACCGAGACCGACGCGATCGGCATTGCGCGCCCCGAGATCACCTACCACATCGATGACTACGTGAAGCGCAGCGCCGTGCATACCCGCGAGGTGTATGCGACGGCGGCGAAGGTGCTCGGCGGTACGGAGATCCAGTTCAATGACGAGTTCGCGCCGAACAATCACATCACCGGCGCGACGATCATGGGCAGCGATGCCCGCGACTCGGTCGTCGACCGGGACTGCCGAACCTTCGACCACCCCAACCTGTTTATTTCCAGCAGCTCCACCATGCCCAGCGTGGGCACGGTCAACGTGACGCTGACCATCGCTGCACTGGCGCTGCGCATGGCCGACCAGTTGAAGAAGGAGGTTTGACGTGTCGAAAAAGACCCTTTTCTTTCTGCTGGCCGGTGCGCTCGCCTTGCCTGGCATTGCACATGCCGATGACCTGTCCGATCCGGCGCTGGTCAATCGCGGCGAATACTTGGCGATCGCCGGCGACTGCATGGCCTGCCATACCACCGCTGACGGCAAAGCGTTCGCCGGCGGCCTGCCGCTGAACGTCCCGATGCTGGGGACGATCTACTCCAGCAACATCACACCGGATACACAGACCGGTATCGGCAGCTGGACGCTGGCCGATTTCGACCGTGCCGTTCGTCAGGGCGTGTCGAAGGACGGGCACAACCTGTACCCGGCGATGCCCTATGTGTCGTACGCGAAAATCAGCGATGACGACGTGAAAGCGCTCTATGCCTATTTCGAGCACGGCGTGACGCCGGTCAACCAGGCTCAGCGCCCCGGCGATATCCCCTGGCCGCTCAGCATGCGCTGGCCACTCACCGCCTGGAACCGGGTGTTCCTGAAAAACGGGCCCTACCAGGCCAAACCTGAGCAGAATGCGGTGTGGAACCGGGGGGCCTATCTGGTGCAGGGGCTGGCCCACTGCAGCACCTGCCATACGCCGCGCGGGACCGGCATGCAGGAAAAAGCGCTCGACGAAAGCGCCAGCGGTTTCCTCGGCGGCTCGGTACTCGCTGGCTGGGACGCGTACAACATAACCTCTGACGCTCATGCCGGCATTGGCAGCTGGACCCAGCCGCAACTCGTCCAGTACCTGCGCACCGGCAGCGTACCGGGGCTCGCGCAGGCGGCCGGGCCGATGGCCGAAGCGGTGCAGCACAGCTTCTCGCACATGGCCGATACCGATCTCGACGCGATCGCCACGTACATCCGCAGCGTGCCCGCCGTGCCTGACGCCAGCGCGGGCCCTCGGGCGGCATGGGGCAAGCCGGCGACCGACGTCAGCCGTTTGCGCGGAGTCGCGCTGAACGACACACCGGACCCGGCCCGGCTGTACCTGGGCAACTGTGCGACCTGCCACCAGGCAAAGGGCGACGGTACGCCTGATGGTTACTACCCGTCACTGCTGCATAACTCGACTGTCGGCGCACCGACTGCGGACAACCTGCTGCAGGTCATCCTGCATGGCGTACATCGCCAAGCGGCCGGCAATGATGTCGGCATGCCGGCGTTCGCCAACGAATTGTCCGATGCGCAGATCGCTGTGTTGGCCAATTACGTGACAACCCAGTTCGGCAATCCAGCCGCCAAGGTCTCCGAGCAGGACGTCGCGAAATTGCGTTAACGAGTAATGCCGCGATCACGCAACAGGTGCTCCAGGCTGCCCCTGAGACTGATCTCGGTAGCGCCAGCGAATTTCAGTGGAACACGGCGCGAGCCTGACTATGCCGCCCCTCGACCGGCCTCGGACCGGCTGGATCAAGCTTGCGTAGCGATCTGCCTCACTACCTCACCATGCACAAGGGCTTTCGGGGCGCGAGGCCGATGTCGCCCGATTGGTCGCATCCATCACCGCAAGGCCAACTTTAGATGGATCGGTATTCTGGACACTGGCATTGGTGATACCGAGAGCGACCAGCGCTACGGCGAGTGTGCTATGCGTGCTTTTTGTTCTGGTTCAGCTTCCCTATCAAACCAGTCACCGGGAGAGCACTAAGCGGATGCGTTGGCCAACCCTCTCTCTCAGCGGTGCACTGATGGCAATACTCACGCGATAGCGGTATATCGAGTCTCAGATGAGGTCCTGTCGACAACGATCTCATCGCCTGAGTCGTTGCGTTTGAATCTATCGGCCCGGGCGCTGTGCCACATGCGCAAATAGAACTCGCTGGTACAGCGGTCATCGAGCAATTCGCCTGATTTAAGGAAGGTGTGTGTCTGGGAAAATAAACGGATCTGGGTGTCGCTGATTCGCCGTACCAGGTGCTCGGCGGTTAATTGCGAGGGATGCTCGATACCCGCGGAGGCGAGCATTTCGGCCAGTGTCATCAGGGTATTGCGGTGGAAGTTGTAGACGCGAGTGGCTTTGTCCTCGACCACCAGTGCGCCCTGGCGCAACGGATCCTGAGTGGCGACCCCGGTCGGACATTTGTTGGTGTGGCAGCTTTGGGACTGGATGCAACCGATGGCAAACATGAAGCCGCGCGCCGAGTTGACCCAGTCGGCACCGATAGCCAGCACACTGGCGATATCAAAGGCACTGACAATCTTGCCGCTGGCACCCAACCGGATGTTGTCTCGAAGGTTCAGGCCGACCAGGGTGTTGTGCACGAATAACAACCCTTCGCGCAGAGGCATGCCAATGTTGTCACTGAACTCCCTTGGTGCGGCGCCTGTGCCACCTTCGGCGCCGTCGACGACGATGAAGTCGGGCAGGATGCCGGTCTTGAGCATCGCCTTGGCGATCCCCATGAACTCCCAGGGTTGGCCGATGCACAGCTTGAAGCCTACCGGTTTGCCATTGGACAGTTCACGTAGCTTTTGAACGAACTGCAGCAGTTCGATCGGTGTAGAAAACGCGCTGTGGCGAGCCGGCGACACACAATCGCGGTCCATGCTCACGCCCCGGGTCTCGGCGATTTCCGCAGTCACCTTATGCTTGGGCAGAATACCGCCGTGCCCGGGCTTGGCACCTTGGCTGAGTTTGATCTCGATCATCCGCACCTGAGGGTTACAGGCCTGCGTGGAGAAACGCTCGGGATCGAACCGACCGTCCTGGTCGCGACAGCCAAAATAGCCACTGCCCAGTTCCCAGATCAGGTCGCCAGCAAATTCACGGTGATAGGGGCTGATGCTGCCTTCGCCAGTGTCATGGGCAAAGCCGCCCAGTTTTGCTCCCTTGTTCAGAGCGCGGATGGCATTGGCGCTCAGGGCGCCGAAACTCATGGCGGAGATGTTAAAGATCGAAGCGCTGTAAGGCTGACGGCACTGCGGGCCGCCGACCATGATGCGGAACTCCTTGGGGTCGAGCACTTCGCTGGGCAGCATCGAGTGAACGATGAATTCAAATCCGGGTTTGTAGACATCCTTCAGGGTGCCGAAGGCTTTCTCCGCGCTCTGGTTCTTGGCGCGGGCATAGACCAGCGAGCGTTGGGTGCGGGAAAAGGGCAGTTCGTCGTCATCACCTTCAAGCAGGTACTGGCGGATCTCTGGACGGATATGTTCGATCAGGTAACGAAGGTTACCGATCACGGGATAGTTGCGACGCACCGAGTGTTGGGTCTGACGCAGGTCATTAAGGCCGATCAGCGTCAGGATCCCGGTGATCAGAGTGAAGGACCAGAGCCACTCGATGCGCTCGAACAGGCACAGACCGACGAGGGTAAAGACAAAGCAAAAGGCGAAGCATGAGTAACGACTCAATAATGATAGTTTCATGCGTGTTGTTCCTTGTAGTGTGGCATCGACAGCTATCGGCTGACCGCTCGGTTTCACGTGGTTCAAGCCTGGGAGACTTTTAGCGAGTCGTAGCGCGCTTGCAGCTCCTGGCGTTGCAGGCGGCGCTGCTGAGCCTGGGCGTACCGGCGTTGTTCGGCGCAGGTCTCCGGAACCAGAGAGCGCACGGCTACGGGGCGGTGGTTGTGATCGACAGCGACCATCGTGAAGTAACAGCTGTTGGTGTGGCGTACGCTGCGCTCATGAATGTTTTCAGTCATGACCTTCACGCCGATTTCCATCGAGGAACGACCGGTGTAGTTCACTGATGCCAGAAAGGTCACCAGCTCACCGATGCGGATCGGCTCCTTGAAGATCACCTGATCGACCGACAGGGTCACCACATAATTGCCGGCATAGCGCTTGGCGCAAGCGAAGGCCACTTCATCAAGCAACTTGAGCAAAGCCCCACCGTGAACATTGCCGGAGAAGTTGGCTTTGTCCGGGGTCATAAGCACACTCATGGTCAATTGATAGCTTCCTGGTTCCATTACTGCCTCATCAGGTCGGTCAAACATGTTGGCTCAACTCATCCGGATGTTGCTGGGCCATGGGCGACTGGCGCGGTTGTACGTCAACGCAACGAGAAGGGCAGATTCGGCCGATCAGGGCGTAACAGGGTTGCAGGACACGAAGCACCAGGTGGATGAGCCATGGTGGCGGGGGGAGTCTAACAATCGAAAAAAACGATAGCTAGCTAATGAAATGAGAAGGTGTTTTTCATGTTTTGTAACAGTGCGGCATGATGTCGCGGGTACTTCGGTATGCCCGGACAGTGTGGGAGCACGTGAGACGTGCTCCCACAGATCGTTATGCATCAGATCGAGGAACGACGATAATCCCGGTAACGCGCTTGCCAGAAGTTGCTTTCGATCGCCAAGTGCAGACGTTCGTCACTGATCTGTAAAGCCTTGCCTTCCTCCTGAGCCTGTTTGGCCACGGCGAAGGCGATCTTCTTGCTCACCGCCTGTATCTCGCTCAACGGTGGCAACACCGCATCACCCTCTCCGGTGAGTAGTGGCGAGCAGTCGGCCAAGGCTCTGGACGCGGCCATGATCATGCCATCGGTGATCCTGGTGGCCATGACCGCCAAGACGCCCAGGCCGACCCCGGGGAAGATGTAGGAGTTATTGCACTGGGCGATCTGAATCTTGCGCTCGCCCAGGCTGACCGGTGGAAACGGGCTGCCGGTGGCCACCAGAGCCTGGCCATTGGTCCAGGTAAGGATTTCCTGAGGGGTAGCCTCGATCTTGGAGGTCGGGTTGGACAGCGGCATGACGATCGGCTTGGAGCAGCCCGCATGCAGGGCCCGAATGACTTGCTCGGTGAACAGTCCGCGTTGCGCCGATACACCCACCAAAATGCTGGGCCTGGCGTGGCTAACTACATCCAGAAGGGTTAAATCGCCATTGCCTGCAGCCCATGCCGGCATGCTACTGCGCTTTTGCGCCAGCTTGTGCTGGAACGGCAGCAGGTTGGCCATGTCATCGGTCAGCAGGCCCCACCGGTCGATCATGAAGATGCGCTGGCGAGCCTCGCTGTCGCTCAGCCCTTCGAGTATCATCGCCGCGACGATCTGCTCGGCAATACCACAGCCGGCTGAACCTGCGCCGACGAAGGTCACTACCTGATCGGACAGACGTTCGCCTTTGGCCTTACACGCGGCGATCAAGGTGCCGACGGCTACGGCAGCGGTGCCCTGGATATCATCGTTGAAGCAGCAGATCTGGTCCTGGTAACGCTCCAGCAGCGGGGTGGCGTTGGTCTGGGCGAAATCCTCGAACTGTAGCAGCACGTTGGGCCAGCGACGTTTGATGGCCTGGATGAACAGTTCGACGAACTCGTTGTACTGTTCGCCGCTGACACGTGCATGGCGCCAGCCCATGTACATCGGGTCGTTCAGCAGGTCAGGGTTGTTGGTGCCGACGTCCAGTACCACCGGTAAGGTGTAGGCCGGGCTGACGCCGCCACAAGCGGTGTACAGCGACAATTTACCGATCGGGATACCCATGCCACCGATGCCTTGGTCGCCGAGCCCGAGGATGCGCTCACTGTCAGTGACCACGATGACTTTGACGTTGCCCTTGGTGGCGCTGTGCAAGATATCGTCAATGCGATCGCGGTCGGGGTAGGCGATGAACAGTCCGCGATGGGTGCGGTAGATGCTGGAGAACTCCTGGCAGGCCTGGCCGACGGTCGGGGTATAGATGATTGGCAGCATCTCTTCGAGGTGATCTTCGAGCAGACGGAAAAACAGTGTCTCGTTGTTGTCCTGCACGCCGCGCAGAAAGACATGCCGGTCGATATCGCTGGTGCACAGCTCATATTGCCGGTAAACCCGGGTTGCCTGCTCCTCGATGGTTTCCGTGGTTTGCGGCAACAGGCCGAGCAGGTTGAAGTCGATCCGCTCCTGCGAGCTGAAAGCGCTGCCCTTGTTCAGCAGGGGCATTTCCAGTAACGACGGGCCGGAGTAAGGAATGTACAGCGGCCGTTTTTGTTTTTCGTTCATCTTGAATTCACTCTCTATCTTTTTTGCAGAAACCCGAACCTAGCAGGCTAATGAGAGCGCGGTACAGTAAACGTTAGTCTGCTACTTATTTGCTCCCGGTCCTTGTGGCGAGGTGCCAAGTGAGCCTTGCGAGCGTTTGAATGCGGCGTGGGTTTCTCTGCTTGGACACGATGTATCCAATCACTCGGAAAGCTCTGTCGGTCAGGGTCGCCGCACAGCAAAGCTTAGACGTGTTTTTTTCCCGATACTGCTTATTGCGGATATCTGAGGGTGTCATTGCCTATATCTCCTCGATTTTTGTTCTTCTTTTGAGGTTTGATCATCGGGCGCGCTACGGCATGGGTATTGAATATTCATGCGCAGGTGTTGAAGGAATCTGCCATCGCAGATATTCAATGGTGGGGAGGGCTGGGGCACGAGATGGCGGGCGAACAGCCTACGGATTTTGGGTTTATCGCTCGTGACGACTTTTAATGACCGTCATACTCCGAGGATTCAGTGCATTTAATCGGAGAACAGCTCGAACATGAGCTGGCGTAACCAACGATTGGCCGGATCCTTGTTGTAACGGGCATGCCAGAACAGATTGATCTCGATTTTTGGCAGCTCCAGCGGCGGCGGTAGAATGGCGAGCCCGAAGGGTTGTTCGCAACTGGTGGCAAACCGTTCAGGCACTGTTGCCAGCAAGTCCGTGCGTTGAAGTATGTGGCCGACCGCAACGAAATGCGGAACCTCCAGACGTATTTTTCGCTCGATACCGGCGCGTGCGAGGAACGTATCAACTTCACCGTGTCCTGTGTTCGCTGCTACAACACGAACGTGGTCATAGCTGCAAAAACGTTCCAGCGTCAACGGCTCCCTGGTGGCGGGATGGCCTTTGCGGCACAAGCAGACGTAGCGATGGTGAAACAAGCGTTGCTGAAAAAAACCCGCTTGAAGGTGAGGAAGCAACCCGACAGCAAGATCGATCGCACCGTTTTGCAGCCCTTCGGCCAGGGTATCGACGTTGTTGCGCAGCGTGCTGATCGAGCAACCCGGAGCGCGTTCAGCCAGAGCATCCATTAGCCTCGGCATGAAGTAGATTTCACCAATATCCGTCATTGCCATGGTGAATCTGCGATTGCTGTGGAGCGGGTCAAACGTGTCCTGTCGGCTAAGTGCATCGCGTAACGTTTGAATGGCTTGCGCAACCGGCTCAGCCAGCTGCCGGGCATAAGGCGTGGGCTCCATTCCCTGGTAGGTGCGTACGAAAAGTTCGTCGTTCAAGGCGCTACGCAACCGCTTTAGCGCGTTGCTGACAGCGGGTTGGGTCAGCTCAAGATTATCCGCCGCAGTCGAAACCCTACGGTCGATGAGCAGTTGGTTGAACACCAAAAGAAGATTGAGATCCAGCTCACGTAATTCCATAACGCCTCGTGCAGATTGGCTCATACCAGAGCGATAAACCGTTGCCCGCCGCTGGGTTTGCACCGCTCTGAAATGGCCGCTGCAAGAACCGCAAGCCTATCAAGTGCTACACCGTTGCGTCCATCGTAAGAGTTGCTTGGCTTTTGCTCATCTCTAATCTTTATTCACGTTCGAAATAGTAGGTATTCGGATCGCTGCATTTATCACGGTGGATGCCTTGGCCATGATCGCTGCAATGCCCAAACTCTGAACGGTTTACGTCCCTCAAGAACAACGCGCATATCGGTCAGCTAGTTGGGCACCGCGCAACGCCCGGAGACGTCTGATCCTCCGGCTCTATAACAATGACAAAAAGAGCGATTCCATGCGTACGATCGATGTATCAGCCCTGATTGACGGGGCACGTTTCAACGCCTTCCATGCGCGCGTACTGTTCTGGTGTGCGCTAATCATCATCTTCGACGGCTATGACCTGGTGATCTATGGGGTCGTGTTGCCCTCGTTGATGGCCGAGTGGGGGCTGAGCTCATTACAAGCTGGAGCGCTGGGTAGCTGTGCGCTGGTAGGAATGATGTTGGGTGCGCTGTTTTTCGGATCATTGTCGGACCGGATAGGCAGACGTAAAGTCATCATGATGTGCGTAACACTTTTCAGCGGTGTCACAGCAATCAACGGCTTGGCGCAGAGCCCAGAGGCATTTGCGTTGTGCCGGTTTGTTGCCGGCCTGGGGATCGGTGGGGTCATGCCCAACGTTGTCGCGTTGATGAACGAGTACGCACCCAGGAAATCCCGCAGCACCTTGGTCGCCGTCATGTTCAGTGGTTACTCGCTAGGGGGGATGCTGTCCGCCGGACTGGGCATGGTGCTGATTCCTCAGTGGGGATGGCAAGCGGTGTTCTATGTGGCCTTGATTCCACTGTTGGCAGTGCCACTGTTGGTACGGCAGTTGCCCGAATCGATGGATTTTCTTCTGCGCACCGGGCAGACGGTCAAGGCCCAGACGTTACTGACGCAGGCCGTACCGAGTTATGTGCCCGGCGCAATCGATCAGTTGAACCGGATAGTCGCTAAAGGCACGAACGTATCGATTTCGCAGTTGTTCCGGGACGGGCGCAAGTTGAGCACCTTCATGCTGTGGTTGGCGTTTTTCTGTTGCCTGTTGATGGTCTATGCATTGAGCTCCTGGTTGCCGAAACTCATGAGCGCCGCAGGATACGGCTTGAACTCGAGCCTGGCGTTTCTGGTGGCGCTGAACATTGGCGCGATTATCGGAGCGGTAGCCGGTGGGTGGCTTGGCGATCGAATAGGCATCGCAAAGGTCTTGTTCGCCTTCTTCGGTTGCGGTGCTTTGGCCCTGAGCCTGCTCGCACTCAAGGCCCCATTACCTGTGCTCTATTTACTCATCGCTGTTGCCGGGGCGTGCACCATCGGCACGCAAATCCTGGCCAACGCTTGCACCGTGCAATATTACCCGCCGCAGATACGGGCCACAGGCCTCGGTTGGGCGATGGGTGTTGGCCGCACGGGTGCAATCATTGGTCCTCTGCTGGGCGGCGCGCTGCATGCCTCATCGTTGCCGCTGCAGGCAAGCTTCCTCATCTTCGCAATACCAGGATTGGTTGGAGCAGTCGCCATTCTGGTCTTCTTGACGCAAAACGCCGCGAGCCGTCAGATCACATCGTCCAGGCAGGCTATACCGCAGTAACAGCAGCAGAAAAAAGACGAGTTCCGTTAAGGGCTCGTCGTGTCTGAAAGATATACAGCTTGTAGAGCATGCTGGCGAAAAGTCCGGATTAAAAAATGAAGATATGACGACGGGTTTGCGTTGCTCTGCTGAGTAATATTCACACTGGTAATGCCTGGTATGGGAGTTACGGTATTTATCAATAGCACTCAGATGGCGATGATCTGGTTACTCCAATAACAACCAGCCTCATGGGTACCTTGCTATGTATAACTCTCAATCTACCTTGCACATCGGTATTGTCGGCGGTGGTATCGCTGGCGTGGCATTGGCACTGGATCTGTGCCGCCACTCCCATCTCAACGTGCAGTTATTCGAATCGGCACCCGCCTTTGGCGAGGTCGGTGCAGGTGTTTCCTTCGGCGCCAATGCCGTTCGTGCCATCGCTGGTCTGGGCATTGCCGAACCCTACCGGCAGATCGCCGACCGCACGCTTGATCCCTGGCAGGATATTTGGTTCGAATGGCGCCGCGGCGAGGATGCCGGCTACCTGGGCGCGAGTCTTGCCGAAGGGGTAGGGCAGTCTTCGGTGCACCGTGCTGATTTTCTCGACGCTCTGGCCAGCCAGTTGCCCGACGGTATCGCCCAATTCGGCAAGCGTGCGGTGAGCGTGGAACAGGATGCCGAACAGGCCCGCGTGCTGTTCACCGATGGCAGCGAACACCGCTGCGACCTGTTAATCGCCGCTGACGGCATCAAGTCTTCGATTCGTGATCATGTGCTCCAAGGCCTCGGCCAGCCCCTTGCGGCGCCGCGCTTCAGCGGTACCTGCGCCTACCGGGGAATGATCGACAGCCAACAGTTGCGCGCTGCCTATCGGGCTCGGGGTGTCGATGAACACCTTGTCGACGTTCCGCAGATGTATCTGGGGCTCGATGCACACATCCTCACATTCCCGGTCAAGCAAGGCCGGCTGATCAACGTAGTGGCCTTCATTTCCGACCGCAGTCGGCCTGACCCATCCTGGCCGAGTGATTCCCCATGGGTTCGTAATGCCAGCCAGGAAGAAATGCTTGCGGCCTTCACCGATTGGGGCGATGCCGCGCGAGTGCTGCTCGAGTGCATTCCGGCACCGACCCTTTGGGCTCTGCATGAACTTGAAGAGCTGTCGGGTTACGTGCACGGCCGTGTAGGGCTGATCGGAGATGCGGCCCACGCGATGTTGCCGCACCAGGGCGCTGGCGCAGGGCAGGGGTTGGAAGATGCCTGGCTTTTGGCCCGATTGCTGGCCGACCCACAGGTTCTGGCGAGCCGGCCACAGGCGGTGCTAGAGGTCTATGACGCTATTCGTCGTCCACGTGCCTGTCGTGTGCAACGCACCTCCTGGGAAGCCGGCGAGCTCTATGAACTGCGTGATCCGGCAGTAGCCGATAACGAGCAATTGCTGGGCAAAACCCTTGCAGAGCGTTTCGATTGGCTGTGGGATCACGATCTGCAGTCCGACCTGCAAGAGGCTCGTGAGCAATTGGGCTGGAAAGTACTCGCCTGAGACTTGAACCGGCTTTCGTCCGCAGACACCCATAAGATCAGGTGAATGATCATGACATTGAATATTTCTCAGACCCCCGAAATAAGGAAGAGGGTGTTTTAGACATAGAACCTAGTGACACACAGCCCGAGGCGGGTAATGGAAGTGGTTGTGAGTCGATAAGCGACTGCCAGCGATGTCAGGGTTTTTTGCCTCTGTGTCGCTGGCAGGATGCGAGGCGAACTACCTTGGTGTCCGCTGTTTTAATGACTATGCAAACTCGAGCACGTCTTCGTCGGCGGCCATTTGTTGGTCGCTCTTAAGCACCACTTCCTCGACAAGGATGACATCTTGGTCGGCATGCTCCCCAAACCCTGGAATTGAGCGGGTACGTGACCTGGTTGGAAATGGTGCCGCTGACACTGCTTATAAAAGCGTCTCTGTCTGCCAGCAGGCAGCATACGGAACTGCTAGTGTTAAGTCCGCATGCCGTCAAAGTCTCTGCAGTCGGGTGGGGTGTGAGCCGCAGTTTTGTTCGTGACCAAGCGCTACACCTGCCGCTGTGGTTCGTTGGCAGTGGTGTAATCCAAGATCCTCCTAATCCATCGAATGGCACTTAATCCAGGGGAAAAATCATGGCGAAGGTACTGGTTCTCTATTACTCAATGTACGGTCACCTCGAAACGATGGCTGGCGCAGTGGCCGAAGGCGCACGATCCGTCCCCGGCACCGACGTGACGCTCAAGCGTGTCGCTGAAACCATCCCGGCCGAACAGGCAGCAGCCATCGGCGTCAAACTTGACCAGAAGGCACCGGTGGCGACACCTGACGAGCTGGCCAATTACGATGCCATCATCTTTGGTACACCGACGCGCTTTGGCAATATGGCGGGACAGATGCGCACGTTTCTCGACCAGACCGGCGGACTGTGGATGAGCGGCGCGCTGGTCGGGAAAATCGGCAGTGTCTTTGCGTCGACCGGCACCCAGCACGGTGGCCAGGAAACCACTATTACGTCGTTCCACAGCACACTCCTGCATCAGGGGATGGTCATCGTGGGTGTGCCTTACACCTGCGCAGGGCTGACCAACATGAGCGAGATCACCGGCGGTACGCCCTATGGCGCGACCACCCTGGCAGGCGCCGACGGTAAACGGCAACCGTCACAAAATGAACTGGATATTGCGCGTTTCCAGGGTAAACACGTCGCTGAGCTTGCAATAAAGATCGCGGGTTAACGCAAGCACGTAAATGGGCACATGTTGCAGGACAGGAGTCGAGCTTCGCTGGCCTGTGTAACGCCGGGGCGGATTTCACCATCGTGCTGCTGATGCTCGCTGGTGGCGAGGCGATTCTGCTGGCCTTGCCAGCGAAAGCCTTGCGCGTCGGTAGTCATTGAAGAAGACGTAAGCGTTTTTGGATTCAAAGGAGCGACGCTCTAGCGAGGTCGCTCCTCATCCCGTCAGTCAAACTGACCTCCAAGGCTCTGCGTTTGCAGGT
Source organism: Pseudomonas sp. GW821-FHT01E05 (assembly GCF_059422425.1). NCBI lineage: Bacteria > Pseudomonadati > Pseudomonadota > Gammaproteobacteria > Pseudomonadales > Pseudomonadaceae > Pseudomonas > Pseudomonas sp. GW821-FHT01E05. Next base: position 476,410 of record NZ_JBWKWW010000006.1, on the reverse strand, counting down.
GCGCGGGAGCTGGAACATCGAAGAGCTGGCGACGCATTACAGCGAGTTCATTCAGCTGTTCCGGCCACTCTGGAAAACGCTTCGCGAGCAAGAGCATTTGCAACCATCCGACTGCTTTCTGGCGCGGACTCTGCTTGTTCATGAGTCCGTGCCTTCACAGCAGATGTCACTTGAAGGTCTTCTGCATCATGGAAATGACCAGTGCAACACTGGCTACCACGATGACAGCCCAAAAGTATTCCATGCTTGCGACCAGGGTTGATTGTTGGTGCAGGGATTGTGCAAGCATCGACACCGAAATCTGGCTGGCCGGGCCCGCGCCTACGGCAGGGGTGAGTGCCTGAGCCAGCATTTGAGTCTGTTCCAGATAGAGCGGATCGCCTGAGCTGAAATGCCCGTTGAGGTTGTTGTATTGCAAGGTGGTTCGCCATTGCAGAAACAAGGTGGCAACGGTGGTGCCGAGTGCCATGGCAATCTGCCCCAACATACTTTTGATCTGATAGGCATGGGCGAACAACGTGTCATGGTGTGTCACATCACGAAATGTCTGCATGGCCGCCGTGGCGAGCACCAGCATTACGAAGCTGCCGTTAAGCACCAGCGCAGGCAAGATGTTCGACCACATATTGGCGTCGGGGGGCAGGGATGACAACAACACGCCAAAGCAGATCAGGGCACTGAATCCGGCTATGAAGAACTTCTTGGGAGCCGGGTACTTTGGAATGACGATGGCCATGACGATCCATGTCAACAACGCGCCGGCCAGACCGAAGGCCTGGAACGTACCGATGGTATCCCAGGAGTATCCCAGCGCCGTTTGCAGGAAATACGGCAAGATGTAGTTGTTGCTGCCTAGCACAATGTAGGTGAAGCAGAACAACGTAACCCCGAGGGTGTAGCGAGACTGCATCAAGTCTCTGACCTTGAGGAAAGGCGCCTCTTTACCGTGTTCGGCGTGGAAGAAGATATACACGCCCAGGGCGGCCAGCAGCGCGAAGACGATGAGGATAAGGGTCTCGTTGTAAAAGTCATAGTAGGAGCGCTGGAGCACATACAGCAGGAAGAAAGTGCTGACGGATAACAACAGGATGTTCGCTGGGCTGGAGGGCGTCCGGTCATCTTCGTGAATCGGTGTGTTGGGCAAGAAGCGTGTGCAGAGCACAGCCGCCGCCGACGCACCGGCGATCAGTAGCCAGAAGATTGCGTGCCATGTGTCCTCGACCACTACCAGTGATGAAAGAAAGGGCGCTACTGCTGTACCACTGGCCAGGCCTGTGGCGAATACTTTTACCCCGACGAATCGCCCAGGACCCGGTGGAAGCAGGTTGACCATCAGGCGCGCGGAGGTCATGAACGATGCGCCTCCCAACGCCATGATCACGCGGCCGGCGGTGAAAGTGGTCAGGTCACTGCTAACGCCGCACACGAACGCCCCCAACACGTAAATGCTGATGGAGCCAAGCATGAAGTTGCGCCAGCCGAGCCGTTCCACCAGCCAGCGCTGTTTTGATATGACCACCACCGCGATACACGCATAGAGCGCTGCAACCAGGGTGAATTCTTCAGGGCTGGCGTCGATCTCACCGCGGATGGGAGCCGAGGCAAAGGCGATCATGCCGGCCTGCAGATACTCCAATGCGCACAGCAGTCCTACGGTCATCAACAGGGCTGCGTTTTTCCGGTACATGAAATACCCCGTCAAGGTTTCAGAAGATTGGCATATTGGCCACGGTCATCGTTGGCGCTGATCACTTGCTCTACGACATCATTGGCGTCCTTGAGCTCATTTTCAAAGACGTTGGTGCTGTAAGCCGGTTGTGCGGGAGGCTTTTTGTTGAGCACCTGCCCACTGGTGTCGGTGGTATCGACGGATACGCGCATGGAAAGGCCAAGGCGCAGCGGGTTGTCGGCGACCTCCTGCGGTTGCAGCGCGATTCGTACGGGCACGCGCTGGGTCACCTTGATCCAGTTACCCGTGGCGTTCTGGGCGGGCATCAACGAGAACGCGCTGCCGGTGCCGGCATCCAGGCCTACGATGGAACCGTGAAATACCACCTTGCGGCTGTAGGCATCGGCACGCAGAACCACAGGTTGTCCAATACGCAAATCCTGGATCTGCGATTCCTTGAAGTTGGCGTTCACCCATACCTGGTCAATTGGTACGACCGACATAAGGGCCACGCCCGGATTGATTCGCTGGCCAACCTGCACGCTACGTTTGGTGATCACGCCGGTAACCGGCGAGTAGATTTGCGTGCGATGCAGGGAAATGCAGGCATCGCGCAAATTGGCGGCGGCTACCAGCACATCGGGATGGGTACGTAACGTCGTGTTATCGACCATGGCCAGGCGAACGGCCAGTGCCTGCCGGGTACCGTCGAGGCCCGCCAGGGCGTTTTTAAGCACCTCCTCGGCGTGGCTGATCTCTTCACGGGAAACAGCGCCGCTGGTGGCAAGCTGACTGCGTCGGCGTACATCGTCCTGGGCCTTGCGTACGTCGTTTTGTCGTTGGCTGACTTCAGCCTCCAGTTGTTGCACCTGGTAATACTGGGTACGTGCCTGGCGCACGGCGCGGGCAAGGTTGGATTTCGCGCGCTCATATTGGATCTCGGCATCCACAGCATTGAGCGTGACCAGTGGCGAATGGGCATCGACATGGTCGGTGTTATCGCCGCCGATCACCGTGACGGTGCCGCTGACCTGGGAGGTCACCTGAACGATGTTGCCGTCCACATAGGCATCGTCGGTAGATTCGGTGCCAAGTCCCAACAGGTACCAGATTCCCAAGGTTGCCATTAACAGCACGATGCCCAAGATCAGCAGAAACTGGGGGCGATAGGAAGCTTTGGATTGAGCGGGATCGACGGGGGAGGGCGTTTGGGTGGTCATGATTTATCAGCTACGGTTGGGAGTGCAGAGGCGGTGGTGGGGAACTCGGGGCGGTAGCCACCCCCCAGCGCCCGGCTCAGATTGGCTTGAAGTGAAAGCGCGCGGGACTGCAACGTGACCAGTTGACGTTTCTGGGTCAGCGTCGCGTTCTCGGTGGCCAGCACTTGCAGGTAAGTGGCCAGCCCCGCGCCATAGCGCAGGTTGACCAGATCGGCGGCGGCCTGGGCTGTATTGACTGCTTCAATCTGCTGGGCCAGGCGCTCTTTCAACCAACGCAGCGAAGACAATTGATCGGCGATGTCACGTAGCGCGTCGATGACGGTCTGGTTGTAGTTTTCAACGGCCAGGTCGTAAGCCGCATCCTGCGCATCCAGATTGCCGCGCAAGCGACCACCCTCGAAGATGGGTAGGCTGATCGCCGGCGAAAAACCGAGAATTCGACTGCTGTGATCGTTGAAGGTGTCGAACGCAAGGCTTTGCAAGCCAATAAAGGACGTGAGGTTCACGTTTGGGTAAAACCGGGCTTTGGCCACTTCAATCTCATGCCCCGTCGCCTCTACGCGCCAGCGTTGAGCGACCACGTCGGGACGGTGCCCGACAAGCTCGGCAGGAATATGGCTGGGTAATGCGATGGTGTTGCTTGCCTGCATGTGGGGGCGGGCAATCGAGCGTCCACGGTCAGGTCCCTTGCCCAGTAAAGAGGCGAGCTTGTTCTGGTTCAGCTCAATCACTTCTTTGAGGCCTGCAATGTTGGCCCGGCTGGCGGGCAACGAGGCTTGGGATTGCTTGATATCGATTTGTGTGCCCAATTCGGCGGTAAAGCGTTGCTGCGTCAGCTTTTCAATGTGGACTTGTTGGTCGAGTAACGCTTGAGCAACGTCAAGTTGCTCATAAGTGTCCTGCAAGTCGATATAGGTCTGCACGATGGACACTGACAGCATTAGCGCAGCCGCGCGGCTGTCGACCTCTAATGCATGTCGGCGCCCCACGGCGGCTTCAACGGCAGAGCGATTCTTACCCCAGAAATCCAGTTCGTACCCGACATTCAGTGTCGCCTGGTCGACATTTTGCCAGGTGCCTTTCACGGGGGCAGGCGTGGTGCCGTTAGCACTGAAGCGTTCGCGGGTGGTGCTTGCTGCTGCGTCAATACGTGGTAGCAGCGAGGCACTTTCGATGGATTCCAGGGCGCCGGCCTGGCGCACACGAGCGGCGGTGGAGCGCAGTGTCGGACTCTCTGCGAGCGCCTCTTCAACCAAGGTGTTGAGCTGCGCATCCTTGAAACTGGTCCACCAGGTTTCGGTTGGCCAAGCGGCAGGCGATAACGTGATGCCGCTATTGGCCAGGGTTTCACCGGCATCCCCGGGTGAGAGCATTCTGGACTGGGGCTTCAAGTCGCTGAAAGAGCAACCGGCAAGCAGGATCAGCAGGACAGCGGCTAACGCTTGGGCGGCAAAGGGGCATCTGGATCGCACGTCCGTTAGCTCCTCATTTTTTCGACTGTTCATGAACGGTATTCTCTGGTGTAAAGACTGACTTGCAGCGACAAAAGGTGACCGGTTGGAAGCGCGATAAAGCTAATAAAAACTATCAGTGTCGTTATGGGCAAAAAAAGATCCTGGTCCCCCCACCGACTATCGAACTCTCAAGCCCTTGACGATCACCGCGACCGAATTGTCGATGTCGTCAAGATTCTCCAGGTTCGCGGTAACCAGATGCAGCCAGGACATGCCTGTGAGCATCGAGACGGCAACTTCCACCGCAGGACCGTCGACAATTTCCCCTGCGCTTACTGCTCTGGCGAATATCTTGCGCAAAGTACGTTCGCGGCGCGGTAGAAATTCTTCTCGGAATTCCGCAATGGCCTTTGAATCCAGCTGAATTTCAATGAAGAAACTGCGAAGGGTTTCCCCGGCGCTTGAAGACCGCCACCAACTCCAAAGCGAGCGTAAATGCTCAATCAGATCCTGTTCCAGATTCCCGGTGTCGGGGGAGGTGACGAACGTCAATGCGGCGCGCTCGTATACATCCCTCAACAAGGCGCCTTTGCTGCGCCACCACCGATAGATGGTCGGCTTGCTTGACCCGGCGCGCTCGACAAGTGCGTCCATGGTGAACGCTCGATACCCTTGCTCTTCAAGAATAGCGGCGGCCGCTTCCAGGATGGCCTCGGTGCTTTGCGGGCTGCGTACCGCGCCAATCGAGGATCGGCTGCGCGGTTTGGCAAGCGTGGACTTGGTGGTCTTTTGGGTCATGGGCTTGGCGATGCTCGAAATCGGCTTTTGAGTGACTCGTGAAGTCTATAGAAACCAGTAGTGTTTATACAAGGGCGTTTTTCCAGAGGCAACTTAGGGCGGAAGTAAATCCTCAGCTTTTTGCCTCAAGGCGTTGCTTAAAAAGCAATAGTCATTTGCGATTCAAGCGGATTGTGGCTCCGAAACCCTCAAGTTAGCGTCAATGCATCTTAGAAATTCATCAGACCTCTAGCGTGAGTTCAAGGCGTCCCGCGTCACCTGCCTGCCTCTCGGCTAATCATCATCCCACTCATTAAATTATGGACACTCCAATGTCGAAACTCTTCGAAGAATTCCGCTTGGGCGACACCACGCTCAAGAACCGTGGTCACCCGAATCGTCGGTGAATTCGCGCAAGCGGCCGAAAATGCGATCGAGGCGAGCTTTGATGGTGTGGAGATTCATGGTGCCAACGGTTACCTGTTCGAGCAGTTCATGAATCCATTGGTCAATGATCGTACAGACCAGTATGGCGCTGGTAAGTTGGCAAATCGTCTTCGGTTCACCCTGGAAGTCATTGACGCGGTGGTTGCCCGGATTGGGGCAGGCCGTGTGGGCATACGTATTTCGCCCTATGGGCAGCTCTTTGACAGTAAGCGGCTGGGCATCACAGGTTGCGCGACGGCCCCCAGTTATGCGGCAGCAACTCTGTAACTGCGCTCGGCAGCTGCGTCGGCAGGCGCGTGAGGACGTCCTTCAGGCAAGCATTTGGATCGTGCCAATCGAGCCTTGCCGACTGGATCAAACTCATGATCGCAACCGCGCGTTTGTCGCTGCGTAACGACCCCGAGAACAGCCTGTTCGCCTGTCCACGTGCCCTATGCATCCCTGCGACAGCAGCAGTTAACGCTCCCTGAAAATCGACTGTTGCTATTAGATAAACTCTGACTGTAGCTACCGCCATATCAATAGTTCGCTTATCGTCGTCGCTCAAGCTTACGGAGTGATGCCCATGCCGGATGCAGCCAATCTCTATCTATTCATTGTCGCCGCCATGCTCCTGTTAATCGTTCCGGGCCCGAACATGGCTTTTGTGACCAGCCATGCGTTGGCCCACGGTTGGCGTGCGGGCTTCGCTGCCGCTCTTGGTATTTCCTTCTCTGACTTGCTGATGACCGCTTTGGTTAGCGCAGGTATTGGCGCTATGGTAATGAGCTGGGCACCAGCGTTCGAAGTACTACGCTTGGCCGGGGCGTGTTATCTCATATGGATCGCCTGGCAAGCTTTAAAAACGCCAGCAGTGACTCAGGGCACTCAACCTCAGTTGGCTTCCTTGTGGAAAATCTTCGCCCGAGGCACCCTCAACAGCCTCTTGAATCCTAAGGCGCTTTTGTTCTTTATGGTATTCCTGCCTCAATTCGTCAGCGTAACAACCGGCGATGTTAGCCTCCAATTAATGTTCCTTGGAGCGCTGCTTGCGCTGATCGCGCTAATCTTCCATACCGTACTTGGGATGTGTGCCGGGCAGCTAAGAGGGAAACTGGGCAGCGGCAGGATCTCCAAGCGTCTGGGGACGTATGGTTTTGCTGGGGTGATGGCAGCGTTAGCGGCACGCTTGTTGTTTCTTGACCGCCCGCTTTGACGCAGTGCAGGACAGAGCGGGGGGACGCGCCCGGCAAATACACTCAAGCCCGCGCCCCCCGCGCTTACCATCCCAGGTTGCGGGTGCCACGATGAACCTCCCCAGTTCGACATTTCTGGATAAGCGTCCGCTCAACACACCTTGTGTAATGTAACCGTCCGGTGAAGGCGCCTACCTGTACTGAGCAGGATCTGCAATGAGGTGCAGTCGCCCCGAACCTCACCGCGCAACGGTCTAGATAGGATCCTGAACATTGCTGGCAGGGTCAGCTATGGATGCGTAGGACGTCCCAAGGTAAGGTACGGTCGTCACACTTGGGTTGATAAGGATTCGCCAAGCAGTGAGTAAGGATAACTTCACAAGGAATTGTCAGTGTACCCACCCGCGTTCCCCCATGACCCTATCACTCCTATTTTCCACAACGTTTACCTAGTTCATGGCAGCATCAGGATCGGCCCTGGAATGCGTATGAACCGAAACATGGTCATTGTCAAAAGTGGCGATGAATTGACCCTCATCAACCCGGTGCGCCTGAGCGATGCCGCACTTAGTCAGCTGGATGCGCTAGGTAATGTTCGCCATGTCCTGCGTCTAGGAGATTTCCATGGTCTAGACGATCGGTTTTACGTTGACCGATATCAGGCGGAGTTTTGGTGCCAAGCTCGACCTGAGACCTACAAGCTGCCTATTGGCACCCATGTGATCAGCGCAGGAGCGACGCCTCCGATGCCTGACGCAGAGTTCTTTGTATATGAAGCAGCCCAGTACCCTGAGGCGTGCCTTTTGCTGAAGAATCTAAAACTGCTCATCGCCACGGATAGCATTCAATATTGGGCCGACTGGAGTTACACGACCTTCCTTAGCAGATGCGTACTTCGAATGATGGGTTTTAAGCTGACGCTACTTATTGGCGGCCCTTGGCTGAAACGCGTCACGCCGGAGGGGGGCAGCCTTGCCGCCGACTTCGAGAGGCTTCTGAGGCTTGATTTCGAACATGTCGTAGGCGCTCACGGCCAACTCTTGCATGACGCAGCCAAACCTATGCTTGAAGCGGCAATTGCTAAGACATTGCCAGATTGAGCAGGCGATAGCTGGCTTCCGACAAGCGTGCGACCGAATCGCTCGACGTTAGTCAGGCCGGTATCCACCGATGCGGCAGCAGCTGCTCGATCTCACTCGCGCGCTGGGTTGGCAGCCGCATCGTCCGTCTGCCGAACCCACCTTCCTGATGCTTACGCTTAGGGCGATGGAGTCCATCTATTGAGATGCCCTCTCTCGTCGGGCAAACTCCGGTTGCCTCATTGGCCGATAACAGGAGTTTACGGATGCCATTTCCACTGACGGAACATAATGCCTTGTTGGCCCTAAAGGGCGTGGGGCCGGCCGTTATCGCTCGCCTTGAGCAGATGGGCATTGACTCGCTAGCTGTGCTCAGCAAAGCGAATGTTTGTGACATCCTGGCTCAGGCATCGGCAGCAGTGGGATCGACTTGCTGGAAGAATAGCCCCCAAGCTCGGGCCGCCATTAACGCGGCCATTGAGCTTGCGATGGACTCTCAGTTGAGCACACCTGGTGCGTAAAGCTGATCGCTTATTTCAATTGGTAAATCTGATTCGTGTCCATCAGCCAATCTCTGCTGAACGACTGGCTAGCCGAGTCGGAGTTTCCGTTCGCTCAATCTATCGATACATCGACGACCTTTCCTTCAGTGGAATCCCAATCTATGGTACCGCTGGCGTGGGATATGCCTTGGATGCCGATTTTGAGATGCCGCCTTTAACGTTGAACAAGCTCGAACTGGATGCATTGATGCTCGGGATGGAAATGCTTTCAGCTTCCGCCGATAACGAACTAAGTGCTGCTGCGGGGATGTTGTTGAGCAAAATCTCAGCGTCCATAGTCCATCACAAGGTTGACCCCAGCACGGCAAAAATCAGGGCACTTGGAGCAACACCTTCCTCAACGCGTGCCCATTTGGCAACCCTTCGAAATGCCATCGAAAACACTCAGGCGCTGAAGATAATTTATACCAGCTTGGACGGTGTGGTTTCGCAACGTCTCATTTCTCCCCTTGGCCTTTTCTACTGGGGAGGAAAGTGGACGGTTGGAAGCTGGTGTAGTGCCAAGGCGGCTTACCGCGATTTTCGGGTCGATCGCATAGCCTCCATCGCTATTGCCCAACAACCATCACCCGACAATCCTGCCCTTGATCTCCAAGCGTATATGAAGCACCAGGCAAGCCAGTGGAAAGCGATCACCACTACTGACACTACGCTGTCAGTATGAGGCACTGATAATTGGGACTCCCTAACACACAGAAGGTCATCCCTATGCAGCGCTCATCTCATGTACTCGAATTAGCCATTTTCAAGGTCAAACAGGAATGCGTTGCGCAAGTGCCTGTGCTCCGCGCAGGTCTTCGTGAAACGTTAAAGACCTTCCCTGGTTTGATCGAGTACCGCGCCTACTGCCCTATGAGCGACGACCGAATCTTCGCGGACTTAGCAATGTGGGACAGTCTTGAGAACGCACAAAAAGTGGCAAAGGCGTTCAACGATGGAGATCCGAGATTCTCTGAGTATATGCACGCTATTGAAAACCTGACGTTCATGAGCCACCTCGTTCCAGAGATGAGTTGACCCCGACGGACTGTCAGAGCAGGCAAGCGACACCGATGCCTTTGCTGTCAGGCATCGTTGTCGTCACTTCCAGTGTAAGTGTTCTCAGATCACCTATTGCTAGGTTCCGGGCTGCGAACTGACGTTATATGGTAAAACCGTTTCGAAAAAACGTATCGTCCGCCCTCACACCTTGCGTGACTAAACGGGCGTCCACCTATGCGGCAGTAACTCCGTAATTTCACTCGCCCGCTGCGTCGGCAGGCGCGTGAGGACGTCCTTCAGGTAAGCATATGGATCATGCCCGTAGTGCCATGCGGCTGCTGGATTTCAACGCAGATATTCGGTGATGCAGCTTGCGAATTTGCTCCGGCTAGCTTCATGGGTAACGGAATAAAAGCAGGTTGCAGCTCCGTGCTTTTTTGCGTTTGCAGCCGAATCCATTTGTGGACAAGGTTCGCATTGAGGCTATGGCTCAGCGCGACGCTGGCAATCGAGGCACCGGGCTGGTCGTACTCTTGAATGACCTGGACTTTGAAGGATTTGGAGTAGGAACGGCGTTGTGGCTGCATGAAATACCCGCTTAAAAGGCTAGAACTGGTGCCCACTTAAATTTAAGTGCACACCATGTCTTGGCTTTGCAGGGTTGGGTAGATGACTTGGGCGGACGGATACAAACTAACTCTCTACCTGGCCAACGAAAGCAGCAAGAACACGCCGGCTTTGCATCAGGGCTTCGAGCCTCTCTTCCAACCTTTCCAGTTCGTCACGCAAAGCAGAGCGCACTGCGGCGCATGGATGAAAACGAGGTGTATCGTCAATCATGCAAGGCAGCACCATACGAATGGTTTCCAGCCTGAGCCCTGCGCGGTTTAGCTGGCATATGGCGTGCGCTGTCCTTAAATCCTGATCGCTGTAGGACCGATACCCGGTGGTTGATCGTTGCGGGCAGAGCAGCGCTTGTTCTTCGTAATAGCGCAGCATTCGCTCGCTGGCCCCGGTCAGCCGAGACACCTCGCTAATTCGCATCGCGTTTTCCTTGACCTTCACAGTGCTGTCAGGGTTCAGACTGATGTCTTGTTTCCTGAAAAGAGTTGGTATTCCCAAATGATCAGTTTCCTGAAAGCTGCTTCGCTGACTTGCATTGTCGCCGTGTTTTGCATCTATGGTCTGCCGGCTACTGTCTCCAGCAAGCCCCTCATGCCAATTGTCTACATCCTTCATGGCTACGCAGCCTCCGCAGACGATCACTGGTTTGCGTGGCTTCAGAACAGCCTGGCCGAACGAGGTATCGAGGCACACATACTGTCTTTACCCGACTCGAGCCATCCGTCATCGAAAGCTTGGGCAGACTATCTCGACCAGACGATTACCCGCGAGGATCGTGAGACATTTTTTGTCGCGCACAGTCTTGGCTGTATCGCGCTACTCAGGTACTTACAGCGTCAGCCGGCGGGAACCCGGATCGGTGGGATGCTATTGGTGTCGGGCTTTTCCGCAAAGCTTCCCTCCCTCCCTCCCGCAACTTGATGACTTTGTCAGTCCCCCTGTGGATTACAACGCAATCATACAAAAAGTCGACAATCGTCGCGTGATCGCAGCCCAGGATGATCCGATAGTTCCTTACGCGTTAAGTGCCTCACTCGCCATACAGCTGAAGTCGCCTTTAACGTCAGTGGAGCATGGCGGTCATTTTCTGGCTTCTGATGGATTCGTGCGGATGCCGCAAGTGCTGGTGGGGCTGCTGCCGATGATCGAGCACTAGAGCTTGCACAATAAAATCCGGCGTCCGGAGAGCCTTGACGATTACGTCACTGAAACCAACCCAATGCGCGTTGTTTGTCTATGAACTCTGAACTGCATCCAGTCGAGTTGTAAGCAAGAGCGAGAGGTCCAGCTCAACGTCGAACTAATGTGGCTGACCGGGTGGAACGATCTCGACGACCTGAAGGCTGATGCCCTTGAGTCCGTTGACGCAACAATTGCGCGCAGGAATAGAGCGCGTCTTTCGTCGCTCAGTAGCTGGTGATGACGGTCTTGGGTACGAACCCCGCAGTGGAGGTGACGTTCGGGATCGCGCCACGGGGTTGTTTCAACAGGAAGGTATGGGGACACCTCACAGGAATGCTTAAATTGCCGCCCGCAATTCCCGTGGCGACAGACCATAGTGCGAGCGAAAGCGCACTGCAAAACGTGAGGCCGAGGCGTAACCGCAGGCAGCGGCGATTTCACCGATGGGGCGAGACGTGGTTTGCAACCATTGCAACGCCATGGCTAGTCGGACGTTTTCCAGAATGTTCCTGAAGCTGTCACCTTCATTGGCCAGTTGGCGACGCAAAGTCGATTCACCAAGGTTTAGCTGTTGTGCGACGCTTGCAACAGTCCATTCCCTGGCTGGGTTGCCCATTACTAGCTGCTGCACACGTTCGCAAAGTGGATCGTTGCGATTCATCAGTAGCGGGCCGGCCAGGCCGGAAAGGCCCAAGCTCAGAAGGACGGCCTCCCCATAGAGTGTGCGTAATGCGTCTGGGGCATTGGCACTGATGGAGGCCAATAACTGATCCCATGCCTGTGTTGTATGTCTATCCAGAAGGACACATAGGTCCGTCTTCAAGGCTCGACTACGATGACTCATGATCTGCTGGCCATATCGAGCGCTGAAGTTACGCAGTGTCGAGCTGGGAAAGGTCACTGCATCGGCGATGTAGTGACCGTAAAGGCCGGGGAGGTTGGAAATTCCCAGTTCGCACCCTGCCGGCATCAGCAATAGATGTTGTGGTCCTGCACGCATCTCCCGCTCGTCCCACTGCAACAGCTTTTCTCCATGCCGCACTCGACACAAGGTGGTAACGAATATCGGCACCCTTTGTAAGGTATGGGGCTGCCGAGCCCGGATTACGCAACCCTCGATGAAGTTTTCTCTGTGCTGGATGCTGGCAGGAGGGTGCATCGTTCCTAACGTCCGTAAGTGGAAGTGATTGTGGATTTGGCCAGGGTATTGGCATTAAGCATGTAGCCAACCAAGGCGCCGCTGGCCTGCTCGTCGAGCGGTAGCTTATCTACTTTCAATGCCCATACGGTGAATTGATAGCGATGGGGCTTATCCCCGACTGGTGGGCAAGCTCCACCAAATCCCGACTGACCATAATCGGTCCGCCCTTGTACTGCACCAATAGGCAGGTTCGACCCCACTCCTCTTGGCAAGCTGCTGGTTGAAGCAGGTATGTTGACCACAGTCCAATGCCACCAGCCGCTGCCGGTAGGCGCATCAGGATCGTAGACCGTGATCGCGTAGCTTTTAGTACCTGCAGGGGCGTTACTCCAGGAAAGCTCAGGAGAGGTATTCCCCCCCTCGCAACCGAAGCCTTGGAATACTTCAAGATTGGTCAACGGTCGGTTTTCAGCAATATCCCGGCTGGTCAGCGAGAAATCGGCAGCGTATCCGCTGAGTGCTACTGCCATAGATAGGGCCGGCAGGATTAATCTGATTTTCATTGCGATCTCATCTGCATCTTAGAGTGAAACCCGAGTCTAGGTAGATCAAAGGGTGGTTACTGTGCCGAAATGCTCGATAGCTGTGCCGAAACGCTCGATTAGTTTGTACTGGGAAACATCATTCGCCGGTTGCAGCGTGAAGCCAAACTCAGCCGCCCTTTGCTCGATGGGTTTAGGGAGAGCCGAGGTCTCCCTGATCATGTGCAACGGCGAAACGTTGCGTCTAACCCCTACCCATCGACGGTACTCGAGCGTTTATTACAAGCATGGCGCAATGGTACGAAGCTACAGACCCGGACGTGCCTGCTGACTATGGATGCTCGGTGTTCAGTCGGTGCAAACAGTCGCGACTTCAGCTCTGACCTTGAACACGCTCGCCGAGCCTCCTTCGACAAGAGCCGGTGATTCAAAACCAGCTCGAGTAGCTGAAACACTGACGAAACATTCCGGCCATATGATTCGCGTCACCGAAAGCTAGGAGGGTTGGAGATGAATCGGCCATCAAGAAGTATGCGCAAACTGCTCGACGCCGTTGCCACTAACAATGAGGCAGCGGCGCTTGATGTGATGCGTGCTGCCGAGCAGCTCCAAGATGAGGTGTTGCGGCAACGATTGCTTAATCTCATTCATCGGCTCAACCAAGACGCCAATGACTTGCGAATGGCGCGGGAGGATATCCAGGGCGGAGCCATCAAACTCGCGTGACCCGCATCCTCCACTTCTAAGCTCGTCCACCTAAGCCACGCATTGAGTGGCGCGATGAGCAGCTTTATCTAAATCCAGGTAGTGCGGGGGCGACGACACTTCCAGCTGCCTGTAACGCAGCGCTGCTTGAAACATCTGCAACCTCCATTAAGCCTCGATTGATTCACCTATTCGAGTGACTCGTATCATCAATGGTGAAAAGGACGACCAGATCACTCAGGTGTCATCAGCACCGCGAGCGTCATGTTGATGAACTCTTCGTTTCGGTCGATAGCGGCCAGAGCCCCGCGCACATTGTCGGCGACGTCACCTGATCCGCGTTGCTCGACCCGATTCGTAAGCTCCATGATGGCAGCCTCAAGGGCGAGTTGGTTTTGATTGATTTTAAATAGCGGGGAAGGGAGCAGGTCTGCATTCGACATTGTGATTCCTCCGCGGAAGAGGTCAGCGTAGCAGGAGGAAAAATGAGGTGGGACGCTTTCAGAAGGGCGGAGCACAATCTTGAGTCCGCGTGACCCAACCAGGCTGGAAATTGATCGCGGCTTTCCCGATGATGTAGTGCTCACGGGACACTCGGCATAGGTCAACATCGAAGTGGGGCATGCTCAACCTCTCCAGATACTCTCGCAACATTGCACTGAGTGTTGAGGGCCTCTTTTATAGGTAATTCACATCACTCAATGCTCATGGGCATGTGAATGGATGGTCAGGGCACCAGGTACCTTGGTGCGTTCGAGCCCCCCACGTTCCAGCCACCGGAGGGTCTGCTCATAGGCACGCTGCAGCAAAGACTCGGTCTGGTCAAAGTTGAACACCGAGACATCCACAGGGCACAAGGGCGGGACGATGTGCAGGCTGGTGAGAGTGCGGAAGTGTTCGATGTCGCTCACCAGTTGGCGCATGCTCATCAGATTGACGGTGTGCAGGGCTAAGGCGACCAGGCCTCGGGGCGGTTGTGTTAGGGCGCAACTCACCCCGGTGGGAATTACCACGACGTTGGTGGCTCCCAAGGCTACGGCAGTCGAAATAGGTGTATTGCTTGCCACGCCGCCGTCAACCAGGAACTGATCGGCGATTTGTACGCAGGGGAACACCAACGGGATGGCAGCGCTGGCCAGTAACGCCTGCTCAAGTTCGCCACTGGACAGAACCGTCTCGGCACCACTGAGCAGGTCGGTGGTGACGATGTGTAGGGGCAGCGCCGCATCCTCAATGCGATGAATGGGCAGTGCCTGATCCAGCAGTCGATTCAAGGCCGCCGGCTGCAACAGAAAACCACGCCGTTTGATCAGTCCTCTACAGGTATCGAGCCAGGACAGGGGAAAGATGTCCGTTTTACGTAGGCCCCGCCAGAAATTGGCGAGCGCCTCGACGCCTTCGGAATCGGGTCTTGCGGCAAAATAGGCACCGTTGATGGCGCCCACCGAAGCGCCCACCACCATGTCGCATCGAACGTTGGCCTCGACCAAGGCCCGCAACATACCCACTTGGACAGCACCCAAGCTGCCGCCGCCAGCGAATACGATTGCGGTATTGGTCGCCATGGTCGAAGTCTCTGTGCAGAAATGTATCGAATTAGTGTAGCTGGTGGCTCGGCGTTACTTCCGGGGGCTCGCCACATGATCGAGACGTCGCAAGCTTGGAGTTCCGGACGATACCGAATCCCAATGGAGCCGGGATCAATGCGTAACCATTTGGCGCTTGGCGTTTCGAAACGGGTGGATCATAGGCTTAGGGACGCACGACCTACATCATTCTGACGTGGTTGCTCGGCATTCAGCCGCGAACAAACAGCGTCTGCCTCCGTCCTGACCTTGAACACGCCATGCTTGCTAGCCGAGCCTCCTTCGACGAGATCAACGACCCTGTATTGCTTACTGCCATCGTCCAGTCTGGTGGTCTCGATCACCTTGAATCTTGGTTGCATGGTGCGTTCCCTGCTGAAGATTGTGTTCCAGGAGTACCGGTCTGACTCCATGATTTCAATAATTATGCAGGACTGAGCTGCGACAATTTATGACAGCGCGTCGTGACTCTCATTTCCCAAGCGCTGACGGCAAGCTGCAATGGAGCGTATAGCTCAACTGGATCAGTGCCACAGCGCTGCCAGGTTTCAATAGATCCGACACGGCCGTCACCCCGGACGAATTATCCCTGCTTGGTAGAGAAAATCGCTGGCATTTGAAGATGCCTGTAAATGGCCAAAAACCTCAGGCCGAAGGTGAAAATCAAAGCAATCCAACCGGCGATCCAGACCGACGGGAATATGTTGCGCAACACAACATACAGGGTGCATCCCAGCAAGATTGGCGTGGCATATATCTCACGTGACATCAACAATGAGACTCTTCCGGCCAGGACATCGCGTGCTATACCGCCTCCAATGCTGGTCAGCACGCCCATCATCACCGCCAAAGGCGCGGCAAGGTGGAATGCCAATACTTTCTCAGTAGCAGCCAGGCCGAACAGTGCAGCGGCCAAACCATCGAGATAGAGCAGCAGGCGATAACGTCGTTGTAATCTTTTAGTCAGAAAAAACGCCAACAGCGCAGCAAAAAAGGCGGCCCAAATGTAATTGAAATCGGCAATCCAGAAGATCGGTAGACCCAGCAGCAGATCTCGTAGGGTGCCACCACCAATAGCGGTGATGATGCCGAGCACCACAGCACCGAACAAATCGACATCGGCTTTTTGGATAGCCAGCACACCGGTTATTGAAAATACGGCAATGCCTAGCATTTCCTGAAAATAAAGCATCCTGTGTTCCTTTATCGGGTTACCAATCGCCCAACTATGTTGAGACAGTAGCCCAAGATGGGGAAATCGCTTTTTCGGGCACCTGGGCTGGAAGGCGCGGGGCATGTCGCCGCTGTTGGTGCAGGTGTCAGCAATGTGCGAGTAGGGGATCGCGTCGCCTAAGCGTGTTTTTTTGTACTAGGCTAGTGCAGCAGACTGGGCTGATAGATTTTTGGGAAGGGAGGGGAACTGCTGCTTATCGGTACAACGCAGCTCTTCTGCGACATCGACGGCTTCCCCCAGTATCAGTAAATTCGTTGGAACTGTGAATCGCGGCAAGCGCTGCTTCTTAACGATAGCCTTGCAGTGACCCCATACACCACGTCGGCGGAAGACGTGTTGATGGCAATGGCACTGCCTACATGATGAAGGGGGCGTGACGCCATTACGGCAAACGATGATTACGATATGGATGAATCGATGTCAGATCTTTTTGCCGAGCAGAACCTGATACTGATTGTTGACGACAGCGTCGATACGATTCGTCTGTTGAGCGGCATGCTCAAAGATCAAGGCCAAATACTGTTCGCCACCAGCGGCGAAACCGGTATTCGTCTGGCCCATGAGCGAAAACCGCAACTGATCCTGCTCGATGTGGAAATGCCCGGTATGAGTGGCTATGAAGTCTGCGCGGCGCTGAAAGGAGACCCAAGCACCTCTGGCTGTGCTGTCATTGTTATTACGGCACATACGGGGGTGGACAGTGAAGTCGCAGCGTTGGCTTCTGGTGCAGTGGATTACATCACTAAACCGTTCAATCCTCCGGTCGTGCGCGCACGTGTTCAGACGCACCTTCGACTGCAACAGCACAATCATTTCTTGCTTCAACTGGCGAATCGGGATGGTCTAACGGGGCTATATAATCGACGCTTTTTTGATGAAACACTCGCATTAGAGTTCGAGCGGCACCGACGGCAGAAAATGCCTTTAGGCCTAATGCTTATCGATATCGATCACTTCAAGGCTTACAACGATCATTATGGTCATCAGGGTGGCGATGAGTGCTTGAAGCGTGTGTCGGCTGCCATTGGTGCTACCACGAGACGACCAGGTGAAGTCGTCGCACGCTATGGCGGTGAAGAGTTCGTGGTCATCCTGCCGCACACGGGAACATATGATCTACAAAAGCACGGGGAGTGGGTCTGTAAACAGGTTCGTAGTTTAAACCTCGAACATCAGTCCTCAGCAACCGCCAGCAGCGTTACGATCAGTGCTGGTTTAGCCTCCATTGTGCCTAATCAGAGCGATTCTATGCAGCAACTGATTGCAGCAACTGACCAGGCGCTATACCAAGCAAAGTCAGCTGGGCGAAATCGTGCGGTGATGAGTACGCCGAAGTGATTCGAAAACGCTGGCGGGTAGTCGTCAGCGGCAATAGCTTCGTATCTGGCTGAGCTACATTCTACGGGGCGGGCTTAGTGCAATGGCCCCTTGGGTATCCAGTGACGGGCTTAGAGATATACCTAGAAAGTGCTTTGCTTGATGGTTAACCAAGGAGCAGCAGCTTGCAGACCAAGAAGAGAACGTCCATTTTTTTTGCAGACGTGTGGTTTGTATGGCCTTGCCTGCTGTTTGTGTTATGCCTGACAACCACATTGGTGGTACTGGTCTCTGACTATCGGACTCGGCAAAAAGCCACCTCGGAACTTGATGCAGAAGTGGTCAGAATTGCCAAAGTGCGCTTTGGGCAGTTGCAACATCGGATTGCAGACTTGCACAACGATGTTTTGTTTCTATCCAAGGTTCCTGCGGTGTCGGGAATGGTTCGTGCTTCCCTTGCCGGAGGTATTGACGCCAAAGAAAGCGACAGCTATGAGGTTTGGACACACCGGCTCGAACAACTCTACAGCGCATACCTCGAAACCAACCCGCACTACTTGCAGGCAAGGCTGATTGGCGTAGCGAATAATGGCAAGGAGTTGGTGCGTGTTGAACACAAGGCTGGAGCTGTGTTGGTGACTCCCGCCGATCAGTTGCAGTTCAAGGGCGACCGCGATTATTTCCAAGCCACCGGTAAACTGCGCCAAGGGCAGGTTTATACCTCAGACTTCAACCTCAATCGTGAGCGTGGCAAGCTGGAACTACCCATCGTACCAACGGTACGGGTGGCAACCCCCATCTATGCCGACGACGGCAGCCTATTCGGTATCGTGGTACTCAATATCGACAGCAACGCCATATTGTCCCAGGTGGGAGAGCGGTTGCCTGATAACTATTCTGCTTACATCGTCAATCAGGAAGGGGACTTTCTGCTGCACCCCGACTCAGCTCGCGCCTTTGGTTTTGATCTGGGTAAGCGCTATCGATGGGAGGATGAATTTAAGGCTGTGAGCCAGTCTGCTCCTGGCGAGAAAGGCCCTGTCCAAAATTGGAGAAGCCAGGCGGGAAGTTTGCTGCATGTTGTGCGGCATGACGAGATGCTGAGCGGTGAGGGTTCGGAGCGCCACCTGACAGTATTTATTGCTGTCAGCGACACCGCGGTCATCGAAAGTGTGGCCAGTTCGAGACAGATCACCCTGTTTACGATGCTGGTCATTTCCGGCATCGCTGCCGGCTTTCTTTACCTGTATGGAGTCAGTACGCGACGTCAGTTGCAAGTAATGATGGAGCAAAGCCGCCTTGCTGCCATTGTCGCCAGCTCTAGCGATGCCATCGTTGGTACAACACCGCAAGGCTTTGTGCTCAGTTGGAACGAGGCCTCAGAGCGCATGTTTGGCTACAGTGAAGACGAAGCAGTGGGCCGCTCGTTAGCAAAGTTGATTGGCTCGCCGGAGCTGATAGCGGAACAGGTGCGCCTGACGGCAGCCATTGAGCGCGGAGAAGCAGTCCCCCATTTTGCTACAACACGACGCCGACGCGATGGTACGACCGTGGACGTCTCTATCGCTGTTTCACCCGTCCGTGAGGCTGACGGTAAAGTGACAGCCGTTGCGCAAACAATTCGTGATATCAGCCAAGAAAAGGCCAACGAGTCTCGGATTCTCTCGCTGAACGCCAATCTAGAGCAGCAGGTCGCTGAGCGTACTGCCCAGTTACTGATCGCCAAGGATCGTGCTGAAGTCGCCAGTCAAGCGAAGAGTGAGTTTGTTGCCAATATGAGTCATGAAATTCGCACGCCGATGAATGCCGTGTTGGGCATAACGCACCTTCTGGCGAATACGTCTTTATCCACCGACCAAAATAAATACCTGCAAATGCTGCGAGGTGCTGGGGAGTCCTTGCTTGAAATTTTGAATGACATTCTGGATTTTTCCAAAATTGAGGCCGGTCACTTAGAGATTGTCCCCATTCCGTTCCAGTTGTGCGATGTACTCAACGCACTAGCGACCATTATGTCCATCAATGCCGTCAACAAGGATTTGGAGTTGGTGATCGGCGTCGAGCCGGATGTACCGCAAGCTTTTATCGGTGATGCACTACGGTTACAGCAAGTGCTGGTCAACCTGGTGGGTAACGCTATTAAGTTCACTGAGCGTGGGGAAGTTGTTGTGCTCGTGCAGCGGGTGGGGAGCGAAGAGGACATCGTCAACATGTGCTTCCGGGTGCGTGATACCGGCATTGGTATGACGAACGAACAACAAGCGCGTTTATTTTCACCGTTTTCCCAGGCAGATACCTCCATCACCCGTCGCTTTGGCGGCACTGGCCTTGGGCTGGCTATTTCGAAGCGTTTGGTTTCCTTAATGGCGGGAACCATCACGATGGAGAGTTCCGTCGGCGTCGGCAGTGAGTTCCAGGTAACTATTCCACTTCGACAAAAAAGCTCCATTGAACACATACAACATCCACAAAATACCTTGGGTGACTTACGCATTTTGGTTGTCGATGACAACGTGACCAGTCGTGAGTATTTGTGCAAAACGATTTTTGGTTGGAACTGGCAAGCCGACGGGGTGGCGTCAGGCGAGCAGGCGGTAGAGCAGGTGCGCGTGCTTGAACGGCGTGGTGAGCTCTATGACGCGGTGATAGTAGACTGGCAGATGCCGGGCTTGAATGGGCTCGAAACCATGCAGGGGATCCGGAGGATACTGCCTACGTATACGCAGCCGATTATCATAATGGTCAATGCATTTGATCAGGGTAAGCTCATGCAAG
The DNA here is from genome assembly GCF_059422425.1 of Pseudomonas sp. GW821-FHT01E05. Classification (NCBI taxonomy): domain Bacteria; kingdom Pseudomonadati; phylum Pseudomonadota; class Gammaproteobacteria; order Pseudomonadales; family Pseudomonadaceae; genus Pseudomonas; species Pseudomonas sp. GW821-FHT01E05. Next base: position 455,939 of record NZ_JBWKWW010000006.1, on the reverse strand, counting down.
AGCCTTCGTCGGCGGAGATCGATGCAGTCTTGATCAAGCCCGTTACCAGTTCAAATCTGTTCGATACGCTGCATCAAGCGCTGGCAGCGCGAATAGATCCCCAGGTGTCCGTCCAATTCAAAAGCGAGAGCTTATCTTCAAGTCTGCAATTGGATGGCGTGCTCCTACTGCTGGTGGAGGACAATCCCCTGAATCAGTTCGTGGCAACGAACATACTGGAACAAGCTGGCGCGATTGTGGAGGTCGCCGGCGATGGTCAGCAGGCTGTCGATAGATTGCGTGCCGATCCGCAGCGTTATCAAGTAGTGCTAATGGATGTGCAAATGCCAGTCATGGATGGTTTTTCCGCCACCCGAGTTATCCGCAATGAGTTGCAACTGACATTGCCGATATTAGCCATGACTGCGGGGGTATTTGAGTCTGAGCGTGAGCAGTGTGTAACCGCTGGTATGGATGGTTTTATCGCCAAACCCATTGACGTCAAGCAGATGCTGAGCACCATCCGCCAACATGTGCCGACTATCAGCCACGCATCAAAGACGCCAAAAACAATGACTTTAGCACCTTCGATTGACGACCTTTCGGCATTCGATGTTGGGCCGTTACTCGCCGTCGCCAAGAACGACAAAACCTATTTTGACACCCTCATTACATTGATCAAAAGGACTGTAGAGGACGGCGTCGCTCCCATCACTAAAGCGCGTATCGCATGGCAAGAAGGGCGGAGCCGCGATGCGGCGAGCCTGTTCCACACACTGCGGGGAACCCTCGGTACGTTAGGAGCCAGGCGTTTTGCAGAAACATCTCTACAAATCGAATTGGCCATTAACGATAACGACAGGACGCGCGCCGACGCATTGTTTGGTGTGATCACGCTGGATCTGGAGGAAACGCTGACGGCTGCTAAACATTGGATTGCACAACAGGGAGTATCTGAAACGAATGAGAATGCTTCTGCTAACTGGGATCCATCCCAAATAACTGAGTTTTACCTATTGCTCCAGCAACAGAGTTTGGATGCCTGTGAGCTCTACAGCGCTTTGCGGTCGTCGCTTCTATTACAGCTCGGTTACGATCTGGCTAAGGAGTTGGACGCGGCAATGGAGCGGCTGGATTTTCAAACAGCATCGGCGTGCATTCAGTCTGTAATGATCTAATGAAACCGCATTTATTTCGCTACGTTGAAAGCGGATTTTCAAACCATCGACTTCGATGAACTTCATGTCGTCTGAGTTTATCGATTTAGTCATGACGTGTTCCTCGGGTTGCATGCAATATCCCTGTGAGGGGACTTTTTGTGGTCATGCGATGGTTGCAGGCGAGCGCGCGCACTCGCGCAGCAGAAATCTTCGGTCGCCCGCCGAGTACGACGCGCGCTTGGGCAGCTCGAAGCTCGCCCGCTGCGGGCGACAGAACGCTATCGACTCTGCCTCACCGGCCCTACACCAGTGCCGTGCGTTCGATAAAAAACAGCGGTGACAAGGCAACGAAAGCAACGAAATTGGAGGCGTTGCGTTCAAGGTCATCCGCATATGGATTGGCCTTCGCCACCGCCATATCCCCACTCAGAACATCGTGTTCGTGTTGTTGGCCGTTTCCGGCACCGGCTGCAGCACGTCCCAGTGTTCCACGATCTTTCCATCGGCATCGAAGCGGAAGATGTCCACGCCTGCGGTTTCCTTGCCGCCCCAGTCCAGGTAGCGCACGTGGATGAAAGCCAGGTCGCCGTCGATCGCAATACGCTTAACTTCGCACGCCACTTTCCCAACCTGCTTGATGTAACCGGCGATGAAATCGGTGCCATCCGGAAACAGCGGGTTGTGCTGGATATACGGACCAGCAACTAGACCTGCCAGCATTTCGGACTCGCCCTGGTTGAAGACACGCGCGTAGATGGTGTCGATTGCTGCCTGAATGCGATCTCTATTCATGGTTTCACCTTTTGGTTGATGTGATCTGTATTTCATCAGTCGCGAAGGAGATGAACCATGTCTAAAACTCGCTAACACATACCAATTCGTCTCATTCTGCTAATATGACGCGATGGACGCATTGAATGGTTGGTTGAAAGCGGTTCGAGCCGATGGCTTGGTGCTGGCGCGCACCCGCGTGGCGGGGCCATGGGGGTTTGCGGTGCAAGCTTGCGAAGCCGTAATGTTTCATTTCGTCGCGGAGGGACGGGCCTTCGTCCGCCAAGCAGACGCGGCAACCATCGAGCTGCAGGCTGGTGAAATGGTCATGTTCCCGCGTGGCCATGCGCATGAAGTTGTGTATTCGAAGCGCGGCCGAGTCATGCCGCTCGAATCCTTCCTCGCCCTGCGCGATGGCGTCCTCGACAGCGGTCCAAAGGCCACCACGCTGATTTGCGGTCAATTCAACGTGGATCAGCACCTGGCGCTTCCAGCACTGCGGGCGTTACCGCAGTCGGTGTCGTTGCGCGCCGGAATGGAGCCTGGCAGTTCGTCGCTGAGCGATACACTGCGCATGCTACGTCACGAAGTGGAGACACCGAACTTCGGCAACCATATCGTGGTGCGTAACCTGCTCTCGTCCCTGTTCGTTTACTTCATGCGTAGTTGGGCCGATGCGGCTTCTCCAGCGGCAAACGACTGGTTTTCAGCTTTGCGATCGCCGCAGATGACACGGGTTCTCGCGCGCATACACGAAGCACCTGACCATGCATGGACCTTGGAGGAACTCGCCAAAGAAGCTCGCTTGTCGCGTGCTGCTTTTGCCCGTAACTTCTGCGCCTTGGTGGGCGAGCCACCACACCAATATCTGACGCGTTGGCGCATGGGAATTGCCGCGCAACTGTTGGAGGAGACCGAGCTGCGACTTGGCGAGATCGCCTCGCAAGTTGGCTATAGGTCGGAATTTTCGTTCAGTCGTGCCTTCAAGTTGGCGCGAGGAGTTTCACCGATCCAGTACCGCCGAGCACAACAGAATCAAGCACCCGCAGGTCAGCGCGAGCCTGGGTCGGTTGCGACGCGATCCCTGCCAACGTAGACACCGTGATGGGTGTATGCGCCTCGGCCGACAATCAGATGAGATCCAGTCGGAAATGTCGTCATTCGGTGCCTCCTAAATTGGTGTTTGTGGGTTGCTGCAGTGCCTCCTTCACACTCTAGGATGGCAGTGCTGTTGCCGCTGCCCCAAAACTGACCCAGTAGAGGCTGTTCTGCCGACTGAAAACTGACCCAGGTGTTCAACTGCTTCTGCTCACTTTCCGAGCAGGAGAACACAGGGTGATCAGCATGGAAATCTTGGGAAAAATCCGGCGGATGAACGAAAGCGCAAGGACGAAGATGGTATCGAGGACGATGAACCGTTTTGATCTGCACCATAAACACCCTGCCGCATGCCTGCATGCGGTCGGGCCCGATGCGTCTTCAACCAGGACACTACTGCTAAGCTTATCCACAATTGCTGGGACAAAAATCAGCAATCCGCCCTGGGTCAATTTTCAATTGGCAGGGTGGGTCAGTTTTCAATCAGCGCCAACACATGGGCAACCGGGCACTGTTGGAAGTGCTCGAAGACTGGGAGAACAAACCTGGTGCGACACCAATCAGTCAGATTATCCTCGCAGCTCCAGATGTCGATGCCAAACGATTCAAGCAATTTGGACGTGTCTTCAATTTGTATGAGCAAGTGACTCTTTACGCCTCCCGCCATGATCGAGCGATTGCGGCTTCGCAGTTTGTTCATAGCTATCCCATAGCAGGCGGCGCCAATCCTCCATTAGTCATGGATCACCTTTCGACTATCGACGTATCGAGCGCGGGCAGAGACATGTTTGGGTTGGGGCATAGCTACGTCGCCGAGGTATCGAAAATTTTTCGGGATCTTTTTTACATTGTGAGGCATCGCCACAAGCCAGACTAACGGGCGGGGATCTCGAAAAAAGAGGAAGGATATTGGGAGCTGACCTGACGACGCTTCAGAGCGAAGCGCCGCAAGATGAGTCGACAAGCGAGATCAGAGCGCGGGTCATCGGTGCCCCATGTTTTGACTTCCAATCCGCCTCTTTAGCATTAGTTAGTTAGAGGCTTTTTGAAACTTCGCCTGGCGCTGCCCAACTCCCTCTGGCTTACTATTAACTTGTTTTTCGCCTCTACCTGCCGTGCGACACGATCAGCAGTTCAGTGGCTTCGCGAGCTGGAAGCACGCAGCGGAATCGCGAAAAATCTGGGCTGTTTGCAGGCTTACCCGGCCGGTGAGGAACCGGCACGCACTTGGGCAACTCCACTGTGATAGACCTTGATGCGCTTTACAACCGCTCTGGGTGGATAGCTACCGGTGAGCGTGGAAGATCGGTAGAGCCATTCCCCGCCTGGCGTATTGATCGAGCGCGCAATCTGATTGCTTTCGTAGGGCGGATAACTCGCAAGCGTTATCCGCCGTGGAGAGGGTGGCGTATTACATATTCCGGGTTATGCGCCCTACGTTACTAACGATGGTTGCGATAGCGTTCGGCCAAGGACTGCACGAGGGTGACGTAGGATTGCGTCTCAGCGTAGGGAGGTACCCCGTTGTACTCGACCACGGACGCTTCGCCAACGTTGTAGCCTGCCAACCTTCCAGCGACCTCATAGTCGGATGGTCGCTGGAAGGAGGGACTTAGCGTTTGACGCCCAGATCGATCTGGGTCATGCGGCTGCGAATAGTGAACACACCATCGCCCGAGAGAATCGCGCTACGCGCAAACAGGCGCCCGCTCTCCCAGTTCGACAGGCCCAGTTCCGGCTTGTTGAGGGCGTACTGGCCATCGACCCAACGGGTAATGCCGTTGCCGACAAAAGGCGCGTTGACCGCGTTGTAGAAGCGCTCATGCGCCGCGCCATCTTCACTGATCAGCGACACGGTGAACTGCGGGCTGTAGCGGTTGAACAAGGCGATGGCGTTGTCCAGGTCGTCGACGATTTTCAGGCTGACTTCCGGGGTTTCTTCCCATTCCCACTCGCGCCCCAATTGATCTTCGGGCAGCGGCTCGGCCAAGGCTTCGGTCTGATAACCTTCGGCGCGGCAGACGTCGACCTTCGCAGTCCTCCAATCGTAAGGCAGGTACGACTCGCTGCCCTCAACGATGTGCAACTTGCAACCTTCGTCCCGTGCGGCTCCAGCCTGTTTCAAGGCCTGTAGAAACAGCGGCACCAGTTCGGTGGCGCGGTCGCGGTGGATCAGGCACACGTTCAGGGTGTTGCAGACCTTGCGGTCCAGGGAGTTGCGCACCACAGCGGCAAAGCGCGTGGCATCGGCGTCGGCATTGGCGATCAGCCAGGCGCCACCGGTGCCGTGCAGGCTGACGGCGGTGCCGGCCTGCTGCGCGATGCTGCCCAACTGACTGACGGCACGTCCCGAACCACGGGCCACAGCTAGGGACAGACGTCGGTCGGCGAACATCGCCCAACCGGCGGCGTGATTGACGCTTTCCACCAGCGACACTGCGCCGGCTGGCAACCCGGCATCGACCAATGCCGGATTCAACGCGTGGGTGACAATGGCTTGCGCCGTGCCCAAGGCATCGCTGCCAATGCGCAGCACTGCGGTGTTACCGGTGCGCAACACACCGGCGGCATCGGCGAAGACATTCGGCCGGCCTTCGAAGACGAAAGCGACGATGCCCAACGGCGAGACCACTTGCTCGACTTTCCAGCCGTCATGCTCGACGCAACTGACCACTTTGCCACGGGTGGCCGGTGCATCGCGCCAGGCACGCAGACCGGTAATCATGTCCCGACGCATGCGCTCATCGGCCAACAGTCGTGTGGTAGAGCGCCCACGCGCCTTGGCTCGCTGGATGTCGGCCAGGTTCGCCGCCTCGATCAAGGCCCAGCAATCGGGGGTTTCCAGACGTTGGGCAAACAGATCGAAGAACCCGCTGATCGCCTGATCCGAGACCGCCGACAGGGCGCTGAACGCCGCTTCGGCGCGCTCGATCGCCACGGCAGCCGTTTGCTGATCCGCCACCGGGATCAACAACAACTCGCCGCTGACCTGTTCCACCAGCAGGTGGTCTCCGGGCTGGAAGCGTGCCGCCAGTTCGGGGCTGACCACAGAGACACGATTACCCGCGAAAGGGATTGGCGTGCCAGCGACTAGACGTTCGAGCGCAAGAGACATAAAGCGGTTTCACCATGGTGTGGACGGCCGGGAAGGGGACCGATCGGGTTTATCCGTAGCTCGGCAGAGAGCTGATTTTTTTCCAAGGACACTGTTGGCTATGTGTCCAGAAGATTCTCCATTTTAACTTCATGCATCTCAAAGGACACCAGATGCTTTTCAGTACATTGCGATGCCTCCACTAAACCAACGGTGCACTCGAACCAGGAGGTGTTTTGGAGACTTGGAATTTTGAGACTATCAATGACCTCGCATAAGACGCTGACGCCAAGCCTGATCAGTATGTTCAGAACAACGCCTCGCTGGATTATTTCACTCAGCACAATTAAGTCATGACATCCCTGCAGGTTCTCTAATTGCCCATACATGGTGAGACTGAACGCAGAAGCAGTTGACCCATTTCGGGTTAATGCAGTGTCCATCCAGGGAGTCCCCACATGATTGATGTCGCTCATTCCTGCGACGGTAACCCTTGGTTGGATACTCCAGCCATGGCCCTTACCGAATACGAATGCGGCTTTTTGCTGCCCCAATTGATGGGAGCGCTGGCTAGCGAATCTAGAGCGGCTCATGTCACGCACAGATCCAGCACGCATCAGAACAAGGCGTCGGTCCTGAAACTATGCGCCCCAATTTTGCGTGCATTGAAGCTTCGTTTTTCTCCCCTATAACGACATTCGGCGCCCATGTGTTGTGCGACCTTGCAGAGAATTGAGATGACCTACGACTTTGATTTATTTGTGATTGGTGCAGGTTCCGGCGGTGTCCGCGCAGCGCGTTTTGCCGCAGGGTTCGGCGCGAAAGTGGCGGTTGCCGAGAGTCGCTACCTCGGTGGTACGTGCGTCAACGTCGGTTGCGTACCGAAGAAACTGCTGGTCTACGGGTCCCATTTTGCTGACGACTTTGAACAGGCCGAGGGCTTTGGTTGGACTGCCGGCAAGGCACAATTCGACTGGGGAAAATTGATCTCCAACAAGAACCGTGAGATCGAACGACTCAATGGTATTTATCGCAAACTGCTGATCAACAGCGGCGTAACGATACTCGAAGGTCATGCACGACTCACCGACGCGCATCATGTGGAAATCAATGGACAGCGTTTCAGCGCCGAACGCATTTTGATTGCAACAGGCGGCTGGCCACAAATTCCGGATATTCCAGGTCGCGAGCATGCCATCACTTCGAATGAAGCATTCTTTCTGGAGCAACTGCCCAAGCGAGTACTGGTGGTGGGCGGCGGTTACATCGCCGTCGAATTCGCCGGCATCTTCAATGGCCTTGGTGCCGACACCAGCCTTCTGTATCGCGGTGATCTATTCCTGCGTGGGTTTGATAAGGCGGTTCGCACGCACCTGGTGCAGGAGCTGACCAAGCGCGGACTGCAATTGGAATTCAACACCGATATCGTCCAGATCGATAAACAGTCTGACGGTAGTCTACTGGCGACACTCAACGACGGTCGTCAACTGGAGACCGACAGCATTTTCTACGCCACTGGCCGGCGGCCGATGCTCGACAATCTGGGCCTGGAAAATACCCGCGTCGAACTCAATGAAAAGGGTTACATAGACGTCAATGACAACTTTGAAACTCGCGAACCATCGATCCTGGCGTTGGGTGATGTGATTGGCCGAGTGCAACTGACCCCTGTTGCAACGGCGGAAGGCATGGCGGTCGCTCGTCGATTGTTCAAACCTGAAGAATATCGTCCAGTAGATTACCGCCACATTCCCACTGCTGTGTTCAGCCAGCCCAACATCGGAACCGTTGGGCTGACTGAGGAACAGGCGCTGGAGAATGGCCACAATGTGACCGTTTTCGAAAGCCGATTTAAGCCGATGAAACTGACCCTCACGGATTCGTCTGAGCAGACGTTGATGAAGCTGGTGGTGGATGCTGTTACTGATCGGGTCTTGGGCGCGCACATGGTGGGTCCCGACGCCGGAGACATCATCCAAGGGCTGGCCATCGCGTTGAAAGCGGGTGCGACCAAGCTCCTGTTCGATGAAACCATCGGTGTGCACCCGACCTCGGCAGAAGAATTTGTGACCCTGCGTACACCTGTCTCTGGCAGATGACAGCAGACGGCCAATCCAAATACTTTTTTCAAGAGTGTTGTTATGAAAGTCCAATTACCTCGTTACGAAGGCTGGTCGCTGTTCGGTCTGCTGTGTTTGCTGATATTGGTGATGACGGCGTTGATACTGGCGCTGAGTCCAGATTTAGTTGAAGGTCTACGTAGCGCAATCCGCGCCACCGCGCGCACCTCGTTTGCTCTGTTTCTTGTGGCTTTTACCGCCTCTGCATTCGCTGTTTTGGTACCGTCCCCGTTTTCCAAAGCGCTTGTGCGCGAGCGTCGTTTCATTGGTCTGGCATTCGCGTTCTCTCACCTGCTGCATGCGGTATTGATCTACGAGTACGGTCAGCTGAACACCGAGTTCTGGCCCGGTCGATGCACTATCACCAACATCCATGGCACGCTTGGCTATTTGTTTATCCCGATCCTGTGGATGACAATTACGCCCTTCAAGACCACCACACGTCTGATTGGTCGCAAGACCTGGAAGGCCTTGCACCCCACCGGCATGAGGGTGCTAGCAGCAGTTTTTGCTTACTCCAACTTCAAACGCATCCCCCTGAGCGCTTGGTATGTATTGCCGTTTAGCATCATGTTTTCGGCAAATGCCATTCGGGTTGTGGGTAAGCTCGCACAGAAGAACAAACGGAATCAGCCTCGCGCTTTTGCTTGAAATCGATTTGGTTTGAGCGGAGCAGGGGAGAGCGTATGTCGATAAATATGGTCGTGAACACTCCGTTCACTCGTCATTGGATTGGTCTACATTGAATTGGCTTGCCTAGGTGTATGTCACCATCAACATCGGTTACAGCACCGTCAAATTGACGTTGACCTCCCTCGCGGCTTTCATGCCTCCGTTGCTCCCGTATACCGACAAGCTCGTTTGATGTGTTACAGACTCGGTTCCTCTGGCATCGCAACACTGCTTACAAGGCAGGGGCTCGATAACGTCCATCTATGTTGGAGCAAGCGTCATGAGCCTTACTCTCTACGGTTTTGACGGCAGTCCATACGTTCGTACGGTGAAAATGCTGCTGAAGGAAAAAGGAGCGGAATTCAATCAGTTACAGGTTAACGTGATGAAAGGTGAACCGCATCATCCGGAACACCTCGCACGGAATGCGTTCGGGAAAGTGCCGGTCATCGATCACGACGATTTCAGGGTGATCGAAACAAGCGCGATCATGAGCTATCTGGATGAAGTTCTGCCTGGGACTTCACTGACGCCCAAAACTGCTCGGGACCGCGCCAGGAGCCATATGGCTCAGGCAATCTACGATTCCTATGGTTATGGTTCGATGGTCGCCGTCTTCGGTTATTACCTGTTCCCTGACTTCATTGGCGGGCAGAACGACGCCTCTCGCCTTCAAGGCATCGAGAAATCGAAACTGGTGCTCAGCGAGTTGATGAAGATCAAAGGCAACGATCCATTTGTGGGTGGGCCCGCATTGAGCATCGGCGACCTGTACCTGGCACCGGCATGTGCTTACTTATCGATGACGCCGGACGCAGAGGAAATTTTTGCCACCAAAGGCTTCGCAGACTGGTGGACAAGGGGCCACGGCGCGGAGCCGCCCTGTTACGGCGTAAAAACAACTATCACAGCGCGGCGTCAGTCGCCTTTATGGACCTGATGTTGGGAGTGTCGGTGGGGGCAGTAGCTTCGGCAAAAAAATGATCATTACACGCAATGAAATGCTGGATTGTAATTGCTGGTCATTCCGCTGTTTATGAGAGGAGGGGAAGATAACTCCATCGACGCGATCACCGGGTCGAACTCAAACAACAATCGGAGCACGTCATGTCCCAGCAAGCGATCAAACTTTATCGTCACCCTTTGTCTGGCCACTCTCATCGGGTCGAACTGATGCTGTCCCTGCTGGGACTGCCAACCGAACTGGTATTCGTGGATCTGATGAAGGGCGCGCACAAAACGCCTGACTTCCTGGCTCTCAACCGCTTTGGCCAAGTGCCGGTGATCGATGACAACGGCACCGTCCTGGCTGACTCCAACGCCATCGTGGTTTATCTCGCCGCCAAATATGGCAAGGGCCAATGGCTGCCGACCGACCCGGTAGAGCAAGCCAAGGTTCAACGCTGGTTGTCGGTGGCCGCCGGTCAAATCAATTCGGGCCCTGCCACCGCGCGATTGATCACCGTGTTTGGTGCCGGTTATGACGCCGAAGAAACGATCAAACGTTCTCATGCCCTGCTCAAGATCATGGAGGAGGAGCTGGGTCAGAGCAAATTCCTGGCCGGCGACAAGCCGACCGTCGCCGATGTTGCTGCCTACACTTACGTGTCCCACGCACCGGAAGGTAACGTGGCGCTGACTGAATACCCGAATGTCCGTGCCTGGTTGAGCAGCATCGAAGGGTTGCCGAACTTCGTTGGCATGCAACGTACTGCTGTAGGCTTGCAAGAGGCTTGACTCGATTCTGAAGGAGCTTGCCGGGAGAATAATTCCGGCCAGTTCCTTTTCATCTGTTTCGCAGTTCTCCCAGGACGCTTTACGTACATGCAGCCAGCCCGACGGCGCGTGCGAAAGTCGCTGTAGCCGACGATACTGGCAATCAGGTCTTCCCGCGCAAGCGGCCAGATACCTCGCTGTCCTCTCATCAAGACAGGGGCGACTATGGATCGTTTTCAAGAAATGCAGATATTCATGGCCGTAGCCGAGGAAGAAGGCTTTGCCGCCGCCGCCCGCCTGTTGAATATCTCTCCCCCCAGCGTGACCCGTGCCATCGCCGCGATGGAGGAGCGAATCGGCACACAGCTCCTTTCTCGAACCACTCGCAGCCTGCATCTCACCGAAGCGGGTCAACGCTATCTCGAGGATTGTCGGCGTATCCTCAGTGATATCGACGAGGCGGAGGAAGCGGCTGCTGGTAGTTACTCGATACCGTGCGGGCATTTAACCGTCACCGCGTCGGTGCTGTTTGGTGAGTTGTACATTGCGCCGCTGCTGGCCGACTACGTAGATCAATATCCCTCGGTGCATCTCAATGCCTTGCTGGTTGACCGTGTGGTGAACATGGCCGATGAGGGTATCGATGTGGCCATCCGCATTGGTCATTTGCACGAGACCAATCAGCACACCATCAAAGTCGGCGAAGTACGCCAGGTGATCTGCGGTACCCCCGATTATTTCGAACGCTACGGCAGGCCGCGTCATCCCGGAGAACTCAGTACCGCCAACATCGTCATGTCTTCGGCCAGCCATTTGCTGAGCGACTGGCAATTCGTCAACGACGGCAACGCCCTGAGCTTTCGATTCGAACCGCGATTGGTGGTCACCGCCAATCAGGCCGCGATCAATATCGCCAGCCTGGGCTGGGGCGTGACGCGGGTGTTGTCCTATCAGGTGGCCAGACAGGTGGCGGCTGGCGAACTGGAATTGGTGCTGGAGGACTTCGAACCGCCTGCGCTGCCCATTCAAGTGGTCTACCTCAAGAGCACCCGAATACCGGCAAAGGTTCGTACCTTCGTGGATTTTCTCGCGGATCGACTCGGCAAGGATTCGGCGCTCAAGGCTGCGGTGAAGGGTTCCAACTGATGGATCGCTACCATGAAATGCTGATGTTCGAAGCGTTATCGGAGCGTCCCAGTCTGGCTGCTGCGGCCCGTCGTCTGGATGTGTCCGGACCTACGGTCGTTCGCGCCATTGCACGGCTGGAGGAACGTCTTGGCGTGCCTCTGTTACTTCGAAGCACCCGCGGGGTGTCGCTGACCGAGGCCGGCGCCGGCTTCATGGTCGATTGTTCACGCATTCTCAAGGCCATCGAAGACGCAGAGGCTTCGGCCAAGGGCTTACACGTTCAGGCCCAAGGCAATCTCACGGTGCTGATGCCTTTGCTGTTCAGTCGTTATGTCATGACCTCGATTCTGACGGACTACATGAGTCTGTATCCTGAGGTAAAAGTCTTTGCGCAATACCATGATCGTTTTCCGAACATGAATGAAGAGGGCATCGATGTGGCGGTGCTGATCGGCAATCTACCAAGTTCGTCATTGATCGCACGACAGGTGGGCTATGTACGCTCGATGGCATGCAGCAGCCCTGCTTATCTGGCTGCTCACGGTGAGCCCGGCGTACCTGAGGATCTGCAAAATCATCGACTGGTCGCCACCCATGCTTATCGAGACTGGGTCCAGTGGGACTTCCACCACGACGGTGAGGTGAATCACTTAAAAGCCCGGACACGGATCAGTTGCGCGACAGTACAGGCGGCCATCGATGCAACCGCTCATGGCGCCGGCATTACCCGTTGTCTTAGCTATCCGTTGTACGAGTATTTGTACACTGGGCGATTGCGGCGTGTGTTGCAGCCCTATGAGTTACCGGCGCTGCCGGTGCACGTGGTGTACCGCGAAGGGCGCAAGGCCTCGATGCGGGTGCGCAGTTTTGTTGACCACATCGTCGACGGCCTGCGCGAGCATCCGGCCATGCAGCCGGATGTTCTTTGAACGCTTGCAGCGCACGCAACAGCGGAGGTCACTGCTAGTCATTACTTAGCAGTGGCAGCTGTTTCAATCAGGCTGGCAACGACTTTCGGATTGGACACCATCACCACATGGGACGCGCCTTTGACTACGACAGTCTTCTTGGCGTGTGCCCGTTCAGCCATGAACACCTGGGCTTGCGCAGGGATGTTCTTGTCCTTGTCGCCATAGACGAAATACGACGGAACGGTTTTCCAGGCGGGTTCGCTCGAGGCTTCATTTAGCGCAGCTACGGTCACGGGACGTTGGGTCGCTGCCATCAATTTTGCGTCAGCATTCGGCACATCGGCGGCGAACTGATCGTGGAACTTGTCCTGCTGGATGAACAGATCCTTTCCACCATTGGCCAATTCAACCGGTGGAGCCAGGGTTTGCCCCAAGGTATTACCCGGGAAACGACCCGCCAGGTCGGCGGTGGATTCACCGGCTTCAGGCGCGATAGCCGCGACGTAAACCAGCGCCTTGACGTTGGCATTGCCGTAGGCAGCTGCGCTGATCACCGGGCCACCGTAGGAGTGACCAACCAGTACCACAGGGGTTTTGATGCTTTTCAGTACATCAGCCACCGATTGCGCATCGCCTTTGAGGCTGCGCAGCGGGTTGGAAGCCGCGATCACCGGGTAGCCGTCTTTTTCCAGAATCTTGACCACGCCGTTCCAGCTGCTGGAGTCGGCGAAGGCGCCGTGCACCAGCACAACCGTTGGTTTAACGGGGGCCGCCAGCGCAGCAGTGGCGCTGGCCATGGCTGTGGCAAGGCCCAGTCCTGCGAATAACTTGTTCATCAGGTGCTCCTGTACGGGGTGGGAGGAGTGAAGCGACAGGGCCATTTGAACCGGATGCTGTGTCTCGTATGTGTCTGACTTGCCCGCCCGGCGCATGGAAATATGTCTGAAATCGCCTGAGCTACAAACGGATACAAGCGCCGTTCGGGCATTTCAGTGAGCGAAATAGTGGATTGTATTTTGTGGTCGTTCTCTACATCGCGGTTAAGGCGGAGCATAAGCCCACACACTCTTCCATGCTGTACAGCAGAGGCTCATGACCGATGAAACGCGTGCTTATGTTACTGGCCAACGGCGTAGAGCCTCTGGAAATGGCCGCTTTTACCGATGTGCTTGGCTGGGCCAACCTGCTGGGTGATCACCCTGTGGAACTGGTCAACGCCGGCCTTCGAAGAAAGATCGTGACCACCTTCGGTCTCACGCTCAATCCGAGTTTTTTATTGAGCGATCTGGACGTGAGCAGCTTCGATGCCTTGGCACTGCCGGGTGGTTTTGAACCGTCGGGTTTTTACGAGGAAGCCTTGAGCGAACCCTTCCTGGCGACCATCCGGCATTTCGTCGAAGCCGGTAAACCCGTTGCCAGCGTTTGCGTGTCTTCCGTGTGCCTGGGCGTGGCCGGCGTGCTGCGTGACAGGAACGCCACGACCTACCACCAGGAGGGCGGCAAGCGGAAAAACCAACTGTTGGAAACCGGTGCACGCTTTGTCGATCGCCCCGTGGTTGTCGATGACCAGATCATCACTTCAAGCGGGCCGGGCACTGCCACCGAAGTTGCATTCGTACTGCTCGAAAAAATAACGAGCGTCGAAAATGCCGCTTTTATCCGCAAGAAGATGCGCTTCGCCACCCCCGACCGTGATTGGTACGAAACGCCGCAAGTGCCCTGAAATGTTCCACCCACTCCGAATCGACTTTTTACCAAGGTAACCATATGACTAACACAGCACTCATCGTCGTTGATATTCAGAACGACTATTTTTCCGGCGGCAAATGGGAACTCAACGCTACTGACTCGGCCGCTGACAATGCGGCTCGTGTGATTGGAGCAGCACGTGAGCGGGGTGACTTAGTCATCCATATCCGTCACGAGACTTTAGCCCCTAATGCACCGTTTTTTGTTCCAGGATCCGACGGCGCGCAATTGCACGAGAAGGTGCGCAATCTTGGGGACGAGTTGGTCATCGTCAAACACTTCATGAACCCATACCGCGAAACGGAACTGCTCGAAGTGCTTGAACACAACGAGATTGAACGGGTCACCGTGGTCGGCAACATGAGCCACATGTGCATCGATGCTGTCACCCGCGCGTCTGACGACTTCGGGTTTGAGGCGACAGTTATTCACGATGCCTGTACGACCCACGACCTGGAATTCAACGACGTCAAGGTTCCTGCACATCTGGTGCATGCGGCGTTCATGGCCGCTTTGAAGTTCGGGTACGCCGAAGTGCTGAGCACTGACGAGTATGTGGCCTAGGTTTTCATTCTGCTGCCGAAAAAGGTAACCCAATGTTCAATCTTTCCAATGCTGTCGATTACTACTACTGGCCAACCCCCAACGGGCAGAAGGTCGCCATTTTTCTTGAGGAATCGGAACATCCCTACGTCGCGCATCCCGTCAATATCAGCAATGGTGAGCAATTTTCCACTGAGTTCACCCGAATTTCACCCAATCAGCGCATTCCAGCGATAGTCGACAGAGAGACTGGTGTATCGGTCTTTGAGTCAGGGGCGATTTTGTTGTACTTGGCTCAGCGCCGCGGGCAATTCATCCCCGCCGATGCGAAAGGGGCGGCTGAAGTCATGCAGTGGCTGTTCTGGCAAGCGGCGAACCTGGGGCCGATATTGGGACAGGCAGTGTTCTTCCTTAATTACGCCTCTGAACATGTACCGCTCGCCGTGGCACGGTTCAGTAAAGAGACCGAACGTTTGTATGGCGTTCTGGAGCAGCAATTGAGCGAACGACCTTACGTCGCCGGCGAGTACTCCATTGCCGATATGGCGATCTATCCTTGGATGCTACAACATGACAAGCAAGGAATGACGCTCGATGGTTATCCTAACGTCGCCGCTTGGCTAGAAAAAATCAGCACGCGCCCAGCAGTGGTTCGGGCCTACGCTAAAGGGGAGCAAATTCGTCCATCTGGTCAAACTGATCAAGACAGAAAAAAGCTTTATGGGCTTCCATAGCGGGGTCGCTACCCACTTAGGCGATTCCAGGTTGCTCGAAGTGCGTGCAGGGTCTGTCTCGAGCTTCATGAGGTTGCAAAGCGCAGAGTTGATGATCACCGGCAACTGCGTATTAGACCCCGCTGCCGGGGATTCAACCATTCCTCGCCGGGCGGCGGGTGAAGGGCACCTGTTTACGAATGCGTAGAGGTGATCATGAATCAGTCGGACGCGCCAGGAGCATCCCCTTGGCATGCGGGTGAGCGTGAGTTGCAGGAAAGCGTCGGCGTCGCCGATCAAATGGAGATATTTGGACGCAAGGTCGTACGTGACTACATGCCTGATCAGCATCGATTGTTTTACAACCAGTTGCCTTACCTGGTGGTGGGCGCGGTCGATGAACAAGGGATGCCTTGGGCCACGTTGATCGAAGGCCCCCCTGGCTTCATCCATTCACCCGATCCGCGTGTGCTGCAACTCGACCGCCTGCCCGCCGAGGGTGATCCAGTTAGGGCGGCCCTTAAGCAAGGCGCTGCGGTGGGACTGCTGGGCATTGACCTGAAGACCCGAAGGCGCAATCGCATGAACGGCAACATCAGCACCGCCTCGTCAGGCGGTTTTACCGTTTCTGTGGTGCACACTTTCGGCAACTGCCCGCAATACATTCAGTTGCGAGGCGTTGAGCCGGTCAGCCTTGGCCAAGCCTCAGCAAACGTAGCGGCCGAATGTCTCAGCGAACTGGATGAAGCCGCGAAGTCGACCATCAGCAAGGCCGATACCTTTTTCCTCGCCAGCTACGTCGATCTGGATGGCGATGCATCCCGGCGCTCGGTGGACGTTTCTCACCGGGGAGGCAATTCAGGTTTCGTCAGGATCGAAGGCAACGTGCTGACGATTCCCGATTTCGCTGGCAACCTGCACTTCAACACCTTGGGTAATTTCCTGCTCAACCCGCGCGCAGGGCTGGTGTTCATCGATTTTGAAACAGGCGACATGCTGCAAGTCAGCGGGCGTACCGAGATCATTCTCGAGGGGCCGGAGATTGCCGCCTTTCAGGGGGCTGAGCGGCTCTGGACACTGACCGTGGAACAGGTGGTTCGACGTCAGGCTGTGTTGGCCCTACGTTGGCGGTTTGAAGGTTTTTCGCCTAACAGCCTGATGACGGGCAGTTGGGAGCAAGCTGAGGGCCGATTGCAAGCCGATAACCTGCGTGATCAATGGCGACCGCTAAGGGTGACGCGGATCGTTGACGAGAGCAGCTCCATTCGCTCCTTCTATTTTGAACCGGCCGATGGCGCGGGCATACCGCGGTTTGAGGCTGGCCAACATCTGCCGGTGCGCTTTTGCCTTGCTGAAGGACAGGCGCCTCTGGTCAGAACCTACAGCCTGTCGAGTGCGCCGTCGGACAGTTTTTTCCGTATTAGCGTCAAGCGTGACGGACTCATCTCGTCGCATCTGCACGACCGCGTTAAGGTAGGGGATCTGGTTGAAGCCCGTGCCCCTCAAGGGCGCTTCACGGTGCAAGCCGATGAATATCGACCGTTGGTTTTGCTGGCCGCGGGCGTGGGCGTGACGCCACTGTTGTCGATGCTGCGTGAAGTGATTTATGAAGGCGAACGTATCCGTCGCACTCGACCGACCTGGTTCATCCAAAGTGCGCGCAGCCTGAGTGAACTCGGGTTTCGCGATGAGCTGTACGAACTGGCGACCCGTGCCAAGGATAAAGTTCGTGCGCTGCGTCTGCTCAGTCAGCCGGAAACTCATGCTCGCGTTGGTGAGGATTTTGAAGTGGCGGGGCGTGTGGATGTCGAACTGCTCAAGGCATTGCTGCCCCTGGACGATTACGACTTTTACCTGTGTGGCCCTGGTGCTTTTACCCAGGCGCTGTACGACGGCCTGCGTCAGTTGCGTATTGGCGATGATCGTATTCACGCGGAGACTTTCGGTCCTTCGACCCTGGTTCGCCAACGGGATCATTTAACCCCGGCGGTCGAGCAGATACCCGCGGCAAGCAGCCCGGTCAAAGTGCTGTTTTCGGCATCGGCGAAGGAAGCTCGTTGGGAGCCGGGTGGTGGGAGTTTACTGGAACTGGCCGAGAGCCGTGGCCTGAACCCGGACTTCAGTTGCCGGGGCGGATCGTGCGGTACATGCAGGACCCGATTGGTCAGTGGCCAAGTGCATTATCTGAACCTGCCGGCTGAGATGCCGGCCGAAGGGGAAGTACTGATTTGCTGTGCGGTGCCAGCGCAAGCCAAGGAGGGCGACGCCCCCCTGGTGCTGGATTTGTGAACTGGCCGTCATCGGTGCTCATCCCGCCATGCGCGGGTTGAGTACCTGGTCGATGCCGCCTTCGCTTTCAAGTTGAGCCAAGTCATCGAAGCCGCCAACGTGCCAGTTGCCGAAAAAGATCTGCGGGACGGTATGGCGACCGCTTCGGCTGACCATTTCGTTCTTCACGTCGACTGAGCGCACATCGATTTCCTTGTACGCAACCCCTTTGGCATCGAGCAACCGCTTGGCATTACGGCAGTAGGGGCAGGTCGTGGTGGTGTACATAGTGACTTCAAGCATGTTGAGTGCTCCTGAAAATTAGAGGCTGATTTAGGCAACAGCTTTTGCTGGACGGGCATGAACGGCAACGGTGTTCGGATGCTTGACCAGTGACTTGAAGGTCTTGTTGTCGGCGTCCAGGGCGTCGATTGAACCGGTGCCGATGTCGTAGACCCAGCCATGCAGATTCACCAGACCTTTTTCCTGAGCCAGGCGCACGCTTGGATGAGTCTGAATGTTGGCCAGTTGGGCGATGACGTTCTCACGCACCATGGAACTGACTTTGGCGGCTTCACTGGCGTGAGGACGCGATTCGTTGATGACTTTCGCCGACTCGGCATGTTGCAACCAGCCGGCGACCGCAGGCAAGTGATCCATACACTTGCACTTGGCGACAGCGGTCATGGCACCGCAATCGGAATGGCCGCAGATCACGATATCGGTCACGCCCAGTACGGCGACGGCGTATTCGACCGTGGCAGACACACCACCGGAATGTGGGCTGTAGGACGGCACGATGTTGCCAGCGTTACGGATCACGAACAGTTCGCCAGGCTCTTGCTGCGTCAGCAGTTCCGGTACAACACGGCTGTCGGAGCAGGTGATGAACAACGTGCCTGGATGTTGCGTGGTGGCCAAGTGTTTGAACAGGTCAGTGCGTTGCGGAAATGCTTCTTTTTGGAACTTCAAAAAACCTTCGATGAGCGCTTTCATGATGTTTACCTTTCATTGAGTGTTGAGTGAGTGACAATTAGTTGGTGCAGCCGCTACCGATCACGCTGTATTCCAGGATGTGGGTTTCACCGTGCGAATCGCGGTAAGTCATTTGCACTGGCGTCGGGCCACAGACATCAGCCGTCGGGGTGATGTGAATGACTTTGGCGATATCCAAGTGCATGCCATACGCATATGGAACGGCCTCAGGTGCTACCACAGCTTCCTGTGCGTAGGCTGACAGCGAAGCCGTCAGGGACAGGGCGAGAAACAGAATTTTTTCATGACGAATCCTCCATTCAAATGTGGTGATTGATCGAAAAGGGTTTAGAAATTTTTTGAAGCAGGCCCGCAAGGCTGCGGGCCGATTTACAGGTCCGGTTGCATCCTTAGAAAGGACGCAGTGGCAGGAACTTGCCGTCGAGGGTGATCACTGCACGGTGGCCGCCTTCCGGGTCTTCGACTTTCTTCATGTCGAGCTTGAAGTTGATCGCGCTGATGATGCCGTCGCCGAACTGCTCGTGAACCAGGGCTTTCAAGGTGGTGCCGTAGATCTGGATCATTTCGTAGAAGCGGTAGATGGTCGGATCCGTTGGAACACCCGACAGGCTGCCGCGCAGTGGGATGATTTGCAGACCGGCGACCGAGTTGGCGTCCAGGTCCAGTTTTTCGCCGATCACTTTGGCAGCGGCTTCAGGCAGTGGATGCTGGCCGAGCAGGGCGGCAGTGACATAAGCCAGACCGAGGCCGGTGCCTTGAGCCATGTCTTCGAAGGACAAGTTTTTGCGCGCCTTGGCGTCGAGGATTTTCGCGGTCAGCTCGAGGCTGGTGTCGTTGTAAGCGTGGGACTGTTGCATGGTGTTTCTCCTATCGGGTTTGCTTGTTGGCTGTTTGCCAGGTTGGTGTTGCTTGGGTGTGAAGCAATGTTCTGCTGGTTGCTCGATAGCGTCCAAGACCGATATACAATCCTGCGCATAAGTCGTTCCTATAGATGCAGGTCGGAGCGTTCATGAATTTGGCGGGATCCATCAGCACCTGAAATGGTGGATGCCCCATAGGGGGTACCGCCGCCTGGTTGCGATACATCGAATAAGGCTGGATCGGAATAACCGATAGGCACAATGACCATGCCGTGATGAGCAAGTGTCGTCCACGTCGAGGTGATGGTCATCTCTTGGCCACCGCCAGTACCCGTTGATGTAAATACACTTGCGGCCTTGCCAACCAGTGCTCCGCTAGCCCACAGGCCGCCAGTCTGATCGAGGAAGTTGCGCATCTGTCCTTACATGTTGCCAAAGAGGGTAGGCGTGCCAAATATGATGGCGTCATAGCCAGACAATTCAGCACGGTTTGCCACTGGAGCCGCCTGGTCAGTTTTGCCATGTGCAGCTTTGAATGCCTCAGGATCCATGGTTTCAGGAACACGCTTTACCGTGACTTCACCCCCCCGGGACGCTGCTAGCACCCTGAGCTACATGCTGCGCCATCATTTCGATATGGCCGTACATCGAATGATAGAGAACCAGAATCTTGACCATCTTCACTTCCTCGTTTCGCTACATCATCTGTCGAACGCCGGTTGTTACAGGCCTAAATCAGAAAGACCTGGATGATCGTCAGGGCGACGGCCTAACGGCCAACGAAATTTTCGCTCCGACTCTTTGATTGGCATGTCATTGACGCAGGCAAACCGATGAGCCATCAGTCCGTTTTCAGCAAACTCCCAATTCTCGTTTCCGTATGAGCGATACCAATTACCGGAGTCATCGTGCCATTCGTAGGCGTAACGTACCGCGATGCGGTTATCGGTAAATGCCCACAGCTCTTTGATCAGTCGATAGTCCAGTTCTTTGTTCCATTTTCGGGTCAGGAATGCTGCGGCTTCAGCCCTGTTTACTGCGAAGTCGACTCGATTTCGCCATTTGGTATCAGTTGTGTAAGCCAGTGAAACTTTTTCTGCATCGCGGGAGTTCCAGCCATCCTCTGCAAGCCGGACTTTGAGAATTGCCGACTCACGATCGAAAGGGGGTAGTGGGGGACGCGTTTCAGATTCAGCCATGATTTTCACTCCAAACGTGTGGGGACATCGTGGTCAAGCAGGCAATGTGCTTAGGGAGCAGGTGAGCCCTATGCCGTTGTTTCCGGAAACTCCGCCAATGGAACGAATTTGTTGGTTCTGCCATCGAGCGCGACGATGGACCCTGTTTCGATGTCATAGACCCAACCATGCAGATTCAGCTTTTTCTGTTCCAGAGCCAATCTGACGCTGGGGTGGGTTTTCAGGTTGGAGAGCTGAGCGATAACATTTTCCCGAACCATTGAGCTGACACGTTCTTTGTCGGATGCGTGGGTACGGGTCGCGTTCATTACCTTCGCCGACTCCGCATAGCTCATCCAGGCCGCCACTGCCGGTAAATGATTCAATGATTTGCCACTGGAAACCGCCGTCATTGCTCCGCAATCCGAGTGACCGCAAATGACGATGTCATGGACCTCGAGTACCGCAACGGCATACTCGACAGAGGCGGTGACACCACCCGGTTGTGGACCATAGGATGGAACTATGTTCCCAGCGTTGCGTATAACGAATAGCTCTCCGGGCTCTTGCTGTGTGAGCAACTCCGGAATGACTCTACTATCGGAGCACGTGATAAATAACGTTTTTGGATTTTGGGTAGTGGCGAGATATTTGAAAAGGTCCGTTCGCTGCGGAAAAATTTCTTTTTGAAACTTGATGAAACCTTCGATGAGTTCTTTCATGTGCAAGTTCCGGCGTTAAGTGTCTGGGTGAAATTGCGAAGACCAATGCTAGAGGTCTTGCTAAATATCGTCCAAGAATAAGAGGGAGCAATGATTTATTTATTATATGGGATAAGTCTAATGCTGCTGAGCTTTCATGCTATCTATGTAAGGCTGGAGGGTGAGTCGTGACTTCGTTCATCAATTACTGCAATAATTAGGCTTGGTTAACCTGAATTATTGACGGAAATTTTAAGCCGCTTTTTTTTGCACTTATTTCGAGCAATGTTCCACTTTTTTCGCTCAAATAATCAGCAATGCGGGAGCGTAACCAACGCTCGCCTGGATCGTTGTCCAGCGTGGCGATCCATGACATGGATAGATCGAGGGGCGGGAGACTCATCGGAACGGGGTCCGCGCGTAGACCACCTTACATCGTCAAGAAGGGTGAGCCGCCGGTTAACTTGCAGAAATAGGCTGCACTTGCCGGCTGCTTGGAAAACATGATTTCCGGGCAGACGGCCCGAATTAAATAGCGCCGCTTACCTACTGGCCCGTTGTTCGCCTTAGCGTTAACTGACAACGTGACGCGCGATTCTGGACGTACTTAGAAATAGAAAAGCTCAGACACATTCCAGATATATAACTGCGGTTTGATGCATCAGTCCCCCTCCAAACAGAGAGAGTTGTTTTGTTCAGCAGATTACAGACCGCGCTGAAGTCGGTGAGCCAGAGCGCGCGATTGATGGTAGGTGTACCCGATTACGACAATTATGTGGCCCAAATGGGTATCAACCATCCGGACCAGCTGGTAATGACGTATTCGGAATTTTTTCGCGAGCGTCAGGAAGCTCGCTACGGCAATGGAAAATGTACAACGCGCTGCTGCTGACCATTCATTCGGAGCGTTGAAGCAAAAAGTTGTTTCGCCACAAGATTCTGATGGCGATCGCTTTGAGCGAAAAAGTTTTTCACCAATCCTCCTCACAACAGTCACCGACGGTGTGACTGTAGCTGTCGTGCTGCCGATAGGGTGCCCAACTCCATACGGGTGGATTCCATCCGAAAGTAGCTCAACGGCCTTCATAATTTTTTCGATAGGCTCCTGGTTGCATGCCCACCGATTTGGCGAAAGCGCGAGAAAACGCGGAAATCGACTGGTAGCCCACAGCTGCACACACCGTCTCCACTGTCTGATTGTTCTTCAGTAATTGACAGGCATGGCGAATTCGCAGCGCTAGTAGCACTTGCCCCGGCGACTGGCCTACCAGTTCGTTAAATTTTATGAAAAACGCCGAGCGAGAAAGCCCGGTACACGCCGCCATACTCTCTAAAGACCATGAGCGCGCTGGGTACTCAATTAATTGGTCCAGTAATGTGGCAAAGACCGGATGTCGAGCAAGGGCCACCAAGCCCCCTAGGTTATGATTTTCCATTACCTGTTGGCGTAACACATACAGAAATAGCAGATGGCTTAGACGCTCCAACAATGCAGAGGAGGGTGAGGCTTGCTGGCATTCATCCAGGATCAAATCGAACAGGGCGCGGGCAGCACTCAGCGACGGATCCCCAGCCCGTAGAATTATCCAGTCCGGCAACCCCTCGATGATCAGTGATGACAACCCGGACTTGAAGTAAAAGAAGCCGCATACCAGCCCCACACCGTCCACGGACTCGCTATCCAGCTTTGTCATTTCTCTGCGAGGTAGACGGTGGGCGGTATTAGCCTCTTCGGCACTGGACAACCGATAATTCTGATCACGCAACAAAAACACAGCATCTCCTGCATTCAGTTGCTGCGCCTGATTCTGTCCATTGATATGTAGCCAACAATTGCCTTGTACGACCAAATGAAAACTGGATCGTGCAGAGCCGTAGGTGCTGGCATGCCATCCTCCACAGTAACGGCCAACATGAAAGAGGTTGGCCTCTAGCTCAAGACTTTCTAATAACCAATCAATCAGTGGGCTGGACGAAATCATCTAATGAAAATACTCAGAGGCAGGTAAACGCTACTCAGGAGAGTGGTTGTAAATTCGTGTTGCCAACAGACTTGCCGGACATTCAATTCGCAGGAAAATATCTCATGGCACGTGTCACTCTCCACACATTGCAAACTGCACCTGAAGCAGCCAAACCTTTCTTGGAAAACGCCCAGAAAAACTCTGGTTTCATTCCAAATTTACTGGCTGTGTTGGCAAATGCTCCAGCGGCATTGGAAACGTACGTCACAGTATCTGCCCTCAATGGCAAAGCTGAGCTGAGCTTAGCTGAACGTGAAGTCGTGCAGCTGATTGCTGCGACCAATCACGGTTGTGATTTCTGCGTAGCGGGTCACACCGCGGTAGCGTTGAACAAGGCGAAGTTGTCTGATGAAGTGGTCGGCGCACTGCGCGGACAAACAGCCATACCGGAGGTGAAGCTTGAAGCCTTGGCAGCCTTTGCCCGCGAAGTAATCGCGACGCGCGGTAACGTCAGTGAACAAACCTACGACGCTTTCAAAACTGCGGGCTACACAGAGGGAAATGCCTTGGAAGTAATCCTTGGAGTGAGCCTGGCAACCCTGTGCAACTTTGCCAATGTTTTCGCTAAAACCCCTCTCAATCTGGAGCTTAGCCGTTACAGCTGGCAGTCGGATAAATAATCCAAAAGTTGGCAACTGGATCGTTTGTCTGGGCGGGTTAGCCCAATTGAAAGTCGCCCCAGTGGTCAATGCAGCAATTTCGCGTCGGTATCGGCGCGAATGTGCTGGTACCGCAGTAGCCAATGAAAAAGCTCTTCAATAATTGGGTTTCAGGTTTGCTGTACCAGTGCCAGCCTTACGGAGAATCCTATGAGAAGAGTACCGAATAGCCATTGCTGAATGCGTTGCGCCAGCGCGCTTCGCTCCATCCAGCGGCCTACCCATGCGCTGGCGGTTGCAAAAATACTGTCGAACAGAAGCCCTGTAATTACGAGGACGATACCTAACACGGCAAATTGCTCCCATACGGAGGAGCGATTGGGGTCAATGAATTGTGGTAGCAATATTGAGCTGAACAGTAACGCTTTCGGATTGAGCAGATTAGTCAGAAGACCACGCCGGAAAGCTGCCTTCAAGGATGGCGATGCAACGGGATTCTCAACAGCTGTTGGTGAGCTTGCGCCACTGCTTTTAAACATTTGTAACCCTATCCAGAGTAGATAAGCAGCGCCTGCGTATTTAACGACATCAAATGTCCAAGGAAGAACTTTGAACATCGTTGCCAGCCCCAAGGCGGTCAATGTGACGTGGCAGGCACGCGCAAATGCCAAACCCAGTGCGGTTGCCAATGCGGCCGTTCTGCCTTGTTTTGCGCCGGTTTGCAGCAGCAGGATCATGTCCGGGCCGGGCATTAAAAAGATCATTGAAAGGGCTAAGAGATACAGCGCTTTATCTTCCATTCTGAAGCAGCTCAGCGAGTGGGGAGGGAGATAAATTCTAGGTCCAAGGGGGAGGGCAGGTGGTTGCGTTTTGAACTCAATACTCGGGTTGTTTTGGCAGTTTATGCCGATGAAGTTTTATAAAAGGTTTGTGTATGCCAAATTTTCGAAATCCTCAAATAAAGCTGGATAGCTACGACAGAGACATCCTAGCCGCCCTTCAACGAGACGGTCGACTGACTAACGTACAACTGGCAGAAGAGATCGGTCTCTCTCCCTCTCCTTGTTTGCGGCGCGTGCGCAATCTGGAGGAGGCAGGAGTCATCCGCGGTTATCAGGCAACGCTCGATGCAGAGTCGGTGGGGTGGGACTGACGGTGTTCGTTGGAGTAAAAGTCGAACGTCATCATGAGGTGGAGGCGGAAAAATTTCGAGTGACAGTTCTGGCGCTTCCAGAGGCTGAAGCTTCCTGGTGTCAGGGACAAAGCAGCCTTAGTAGCAGGTCATCGAAACTCCCGGCCCATAGGTGGCAAATTTTCCCAATCCAAATCGATACACTGCGCAGGCGTTTCAGCTAGGAGAGTGGTGAGGTCGAGCTTCACTCTTTCCGAATCTTGTTTGTGATTTTTGGGCGTAGAGGTATCAGGGTTGGGGCGGAAATTTCGCTACGCTCTGTAATTCGCTAGTATTCGCCTAGGATCGATTAGTCAAACGCCAAACCGGATCAGATAATTTGGCTATGAGAAAATCCGCTAGCACATCCACTTTGGCTGGCCGGGTGCGAGCGGTCGGCGTCACAAAATACAGTCCTCCCTCCTGCATGCTCCACTCTGGCAGTACCACTTGAAGTCTTCCATCGCGTAGATATTCACTTGCGACAAACTCTGGAAGCTCAGCTATCGCAATTCCTGCAAGTACGACAGGGATTAAGGCGTCCACATTTGTGACGCGCAGAGAGCCATTGGGGGAGACGCTGACCTCATCCCCTGATTTATTGAGTAAGCGCCAGACGTCACTCTGGGCTCGATAGGCGTATCCCAAGCAATTTCGACCTACCAGATCATGAGGGTGTTTTGGGTGACCATGCTGTTCAAGGTATCTAGGAGACGCCACAAGATACCGAGCAACCCGGCTAATTCGTCGTGCTACTAGAGATGAGTCGGGTAATATTGCGATCCG
This sequence comes from Pseudomonas sp. GW821-FHT01E05, assembly GCF_059422425.1. NCBI lineage: Bacteria > Pseudomonadati > Pseudomonadota > Gammaproteobacteria > Pseudomonadales > Pseudomonadaceae > Pseudomonas > Pseudomonas sp. GW821-FHT01E05. The sequence goes on along the minus strand of NZ_JBWKWW010000006.1, from coordinate 429,702 downwards.
CATCGCAGCATCAAAGCCTTCCCCAATGAGGTCGACTGACGCGTCGGACAAATGAAGATCGACTGACACTTCGGGATAAGCGAGAAGAAATTCCGGTAGAATCGGGGCAACCCAGCGGACGCCGTAAGTCATCGGTATCGCCAATCGCACGAGCCCTCTAGGTTGTGACGAAAGTTCGCGTGCAATACCCTCCGTCTCTTCCGCCTCTCGGTACAGGCGACTAGCGCTTTCCGCTATGCTGCGGCCAAATTCTGTGAGTGCGAGCTGTCGGGAGGTCCGATTTAAAAGACGGGCACCTAGCCTTTCTTCCAAGCGACCAACTCCTCGTGAAACCGTTGCGACGGAGACACCCATCACCCTCGCAGCAGCCGCAAAGGATCGCTCCTCAGCTACCTTTGCAAACATCGCTAATCCTTCAAAATCTGGCATCTTTGACATCGACATTTCTGCAATGATGGTTTGCAATCAATTCTATTTCGAAAGGCAGGGTTCGTCGATATTCTTTGGTCATGCGCTTTCTTGCGCCAACCTGAGGAACGTCAAATGTCACGCAAACTTGAAGGTAAAATCGCCATCGTCACCGGCGGTACCAGCGGCCTTGGATTGGCAACTGCCATTCGTTTCGCTAAGGAAGGTGCTCACGTTTACATCACTGGTCGGCGCAAACCTGAGCTTGATGCTGCTGTTTTGGCTGTCGGTAATGCAACCGGTGTTCAAGTCGACTCCTCCAAGCTGGATCAATTGGACGCGTTGTACGCCCAGGTGAAAGAACAACACGGTCGTGTTGACGTTCTGTTCGTGAACGCTGGCGGCGGTGAAATGAGAAATCTGAAAGATGTCACTGAAGAGCATTTCGACGACACCTTCGGCCGAAATACCAAGGGCGTACTTTTTACGGTCCAAAAGGCGCTGCCACTGCTGTCCAAGGGAGCTTCCGTGATTCTCACGGGCTCTACCGCGGGTAGTGTTGGCACCCCAGATTTCAGTGTTTACGCCGCTTCGAAAGCAGCTGTAAGGTCCTTCGCCCGTAACTGGATCCTCGACTTGAAAGGTCAGGACATTCGCGTGAACACTCTCAGCCCTGGTCCGATCAAGACACCAGGCCTCGTAGAATTGGCAGGCCCAGACGCGGCACAGCAGCAAGGTCTGCTGGATCACTTTGCTTCATTGATTCCAATGGGCCGCGTTGGCGATCCAGATGAAGTCGCAAAGGTAGCAGTATTCCTGGCCTCTGATGATTCCAGCTTCGTGAACGGCAGCGAAGTATTTGTCGACGGCGGCATCGCCCAAATTTGATCCGGAACGTATTGGGAAAGTGTGAGCTTTCCCATTACTGATCAATCTATTGCCCACCGATGCGTTTGAACCGAGATTTGACCATGGGGCCGACCCAGTCCGCGGGCGGCTTAAGACAGAACTCCATGAATTGCTCAGCATCGGAGCGGCGCAGATCCAGGAGCGGTTTGCGAGCCACAGCTAGTGGCCAACTGCAGATATCTAGTACCTCGAATAGGTAGTTGACTGCTCTCGATGCCGAAGCGGACGGTACGCAGGTTGCAGAAAATAGGACTGCTGAAGAACAGTAATTATGGAAAACCAGGGAAGCGTTCCCGGTTTTCCATAATTACTAGCATGAATTTCTCAGAATTACTTCCGGGTCGTGCGGCTACAAAGCTGGAGGGAAGTTCCGCGCAGACACATAATTTAACATAATATACATTATGCGTACCTATGGATTCTCCTTGTGGGGCTCTGCTCGATGCTTTTCACCAGGTGATCAGGCTGGCCAGGCCGAATTTCTCGCATGCGAGAAAAACGCCGTTACGAACATGACGATGGCCGCTGTGCTTCTGCCGTTGCATCGATACGGATTTTGGCGCGTGCAACAACGGCCATCGCTTGGACAATATAAGCAGCGTCACCGGTGTTGTCGTCGTCACTTAAAAATCAGAAAAATCATCTTAAAAAAATACTCTCGAAAATTCATGGGCCTAGGAAGTCACGAAAATGATTCTTCGTAGTTTCAGCATATGAAGTAATCGGTGCTGTCCCACTCAGTACATTGGACTTAACCCATGCACTATATCGATGAGTCCCATCTGACATTTTAGCTCTTCGCGGCCTTACGTGAGCATGCCTGTCGTCGGAGCCCGCAGATCTCGGAAGAAATCGCGTGAAATTGCCCTAGATTCGCGTGATCGTACACCGTATGCGAGTTCGTCTGTTCGTCTGTTCGTCTGTTCGTTTGATATAAAGGGTCTTTTTGGTAACAGCTTGTTCGTTCACGGCATTGCTTACGCCACAGGTCCACGTGCATGCACGTCGCTGTGTGAAATCTGCGGCGTTCAGTGTGGAGTTGATGCGCAGATTTCAAGGGCTGTCATTCGTGGTAAAGACAAACGCCGGCTGATTTACATGCAGATGCTGCAGATTAGGCGGTGCCTCCTTGCGATTGAAGCCTGTGGAGCTTTCCTCCCACCAAATACCCTGGAAGCTCGCCAGAATTTGGCTGGATGAAAAGCTCAGTAAAATGCTCGTCCGGTACCGTTGTTAACTACATTTTTGACTTGTTAACTACGGTGGTTAACAAGTCAAAAAATAAGTTTACAGGGTAATACTGACCCTGCGAGTTAGCCCTTGATTCTCCTGGCGCGCCTGGGAATTCAAAGCTCCGTAATGCTGTTCGAGCTCTGGGGTTTGCCAGTCGAAATGTAAACCCCTATTATCACTTGCGGTTCACTGTCAACAGCGACCGTAATCATCGGATTCGGTAGGCGTTTTCCCGCCTTATCTACCAATATAACGTCGAGCTCAAACGTGCAAATTTCAACAGGTTTTTCCATTGCTTAGTACCCTGTTAGATTAGGTTGGAGCTCATCAGAACGTCATGTCTGACGAGTGATTTGTGCTCTTGATGATAGTCTATTCACTACCAACCGCCTGAGGTACCTTAACAGTCTTTATACGGAGAACATCAGCCAACTCAACTAAACATCTATTTAGTTGAGTTAAGTCGAGTACTTCGGGCCCTATCTCGTAATACCACTTCCTAGAGCTCTCCCCCTTCCCTCACCAACTCACTGAAATCACCGAATAGCAGTCATATCACTTTAACTGCAATGCTCGCTTCCATTCAGGCGCCTGCCATTCCCACACATGAATCTCCTCGAAAGTCTTAGGTAGCAACATACGACCAATCTCGATGCTCGCCGATAAAGGTGTCGCGGGGTAGATGTGCACTATACGAGCCCCCGCTCCTGTTAGTCGCTGAAGGAAGCCATCGAATTCGCGACGGAAGCTCAGTAGGTGCTCTTCCTTGCGGATGATGCCACGGTTTGGCAGTTCGGCACGGAACTCGACAACCTCACGATCGACAGGAAATGCGACCTTACCCGAAATGCTAACAACCACCGACACCTCGCGCGGTAGCACTTTGGGCACGTCATAGATGTAGCTGGGCTCAGGGCACGTGTCGCGCTTGTCCCATAGCCAACCGTCGTTGGGCAGGTCCATGACGTTAGCACGGGTCTTGTCGCCAATCAGCGCGCCGATTTTCATCAGCATCGGTATCGGCGCAAATCCGGCAATGGTTAAGTGCGCATTACCGTTACGGTCGACGAGGGCGGGCTGGATGAGTCGGTCATAGTGCGTGGTAAGCGCCTTCTCTGCACGAGGCCAGAAGTCCGGGTCGTTGTCTTGGAAGTCGAAGTCGCTGCGGTTGATGTGGATGTGGCTACCCTGGGGGAACAGCTTATAGTTGCTGTTCTCCAGCATCGCGAAGTGAATCTGGTCCACGTCGATGTTGGTCACATGCTGCCCAATTGGGAACGTCACCAGCAGCGGCAAACTCTCCATCACGCCCGTGGCGGAGTAAATGCGCTCGATACGGGCCTCATGCTCACGTTTCATGGCTTGGAGCTGCGGTGTGGTGAACTTGTTGTTCCTGCCATGCCGGTCGATACGCCCGTGGCAGTCAAAGCAGGCCAGCATCAGGTTGCTGACGTCTTTGGCTAAGCGCTCCGACTCGCCCTTCTCGCCCCGTGCGCCTCCAGGACTATCTGCAATGATGTGCGCATGCTCGCCTGTGAAGGCTCTTTCTTTGGTCAAAAAGTCGCGCCCCACGGGCTTGCAGCAGCCACGGAATTCGCAGCGACCCGCAGCCGCCACCCACAGGTCACGCCGTACATCGACGGGGATGCGAGCTCGGTCCTGGCTTCGAGTTTCTTTCGTCTGAGCAGGTATTTTTAACGTCGCCTTATCCTGTGGCATGGTTTTCTTCGTTGCCAATCTTCTTCTCCAGTTTCAACTCTCGAAACGTGCCCCGGCGGCTCAGTGTCCAAATGCGGATGCTTCGCGTGCCGATGATGGGAAAAAACAGGTGATCGCCTTCAAACGTGTCCCCGGACACAGCCTGCTCCCAGTCTCTTCGATCAATACTACTGGGTGTCGGGTCGAGTTCAGGGTGCGTGTGCCACAGCCCGAGGTAGGCCGAAGTGTGCCCCTGCTCTAGCCAGCGCTGGCGCGCGATGTGCTCGTGTGAGGACGATCGAAAGAAACTGAACCTGCTGCGGCGGTCGCTGCTCTGGGGAGTGGACACTTCGTCGACGACCACATCGTGTGAATCCAGTAGGTGGCGACCTAGTAGTACTCCTCCGGCCTCGCGGTGCCAGCAGCGTCGCTGCGCGAACGCTTGCATCTGCTGCCAAGCGTGTTCGACAATGATGAGCCGCTGGGTCGGCGTGACACGATAAACCAGCCTCATGCCATCTCCTCAGGCGCACGACAGTGGCGGCACGCGCGACCGAAAATCTTCCTCGTCGCATCTTCGGGGAGTGTTGTTCTTGCACTCTGGAACCAAGGCGTTGTGCGTAGACCATGCTGGGCAGCTGCCCGGCCTTCTCCTACCCAGAAGTGATAGGAGGGATCTCGCTCCTGCTTGCCAACTGCTACCGCCGTCATCGCCGAAAGAATATGCTCAGCTGCCAGCAAACCCGTGCGTCTGGCCTGTATTGGGCCAAACGGGACAAATGCACCAGCACAACCCGTGAGATTGCGGGTGACAGGCTGGTTTGGCTCCAGAAAGGACGTTCGCGACGCCAAGGATGGTTGGCCCTCATCGTCGCGATAGGCGCAGTCGAGGCAACCTTCACCTTTAGTCCACATCAGCACCGAGTGCCCACCCAAGTCCAGGGCCTCCAGCCAGGTAAAGACGATAGGCAAGTCAACCCGCTTGTCTTTGAGTACCCGCGAGAATGATCGCTCGATTGACGGTGCGCCAAACGCGAGAACGATACCGTCATATTTGCTGATGTTGGCAGTTTTGTGCCAGTTTTGGGCTGTAGTGCAGACTGGAGTTATCTTTAATCCCGGGTAACGCCGCTCCAGCGCTAGTTGTAGGCCCGCTGGCTTGCCAATGTCGATGTACAGGGGCTCCAGAAGGTGCCGAAAGACGTTGTCCTCCGAATACTCATCGTGGTCTACCACCGTGATTTTCCCCACTCCCGCTGCCGCCAAAGTATCGACTACAACACAGCCGATAGCACCTGCCCCTAGTACGACCACATGCTTCCCGAGTAAGTCCAGAGACGCGCCGCCACGCTCGCGCATATAGTTAGGAGTATGTCGGCGCATGGTTAGCGGCGAGACCGGTGACTTCTTGTCAACTACCCCGCGGTGCGCACCAAAGGCAATACCGACCAGCGACCGACCGCCGGCTTGTCGAGGTACCGACACCAGCAGGGCCAGCTGCTTGGGCGAGTTCTTAGATGGGCCGAACAATTCGCCCCAAAGCTTTAGCTGGTCAAATGACAGACGCTGGTGAACACCCTCGATGAACGCTGTTGTCAGCATGTCCGGCAGTGTGGGCGGCAACGCCAGCGCGTCTAAGTGAACGTACAAGACCCGTTGCCCCGCGAGCTTGTTACTACGGACCTCCCAAGGCAACTCGGCGTCTCGCTCCGTGAAATACCACTTCGACTTACCAAGTTTCGAGTTCACGAATCCCTTGACCATACGCGAGTTGCCGTCGACCTCGAAGTAGGCGCGAGAGCGCAGTGAGTCCGGTAGGTGCAGCCAGTACCCCTCAAGCTCGTTGAAGAACTCAGCGTGGCCAGTGGTTGCATCCTCTGCTGAGTTCTCGAGCAATTCATATGCTTTGAGGACTGTGTACGCCACGATGTCGGCGTGACGGCCAGGGTCGAGCGACAGTCCCTGTCCGTCGTCGATGCACACCACGCCGGTGTAGCTAACATGTGCGAGCGGCTCCTCCGGGGGTAGAGTCCAAACCTTTGGCAAGCGCAACTGTGCCTCGTCGCAATCGACGTACACAGGCCAAGTGCGCATTGCGCCTTTGAGCTCAACTCCCAGGTAATTCTGTGCTGGGTTGTCTAGGCGATCAACCTCGATGCCATGCAAACCACAAGCAGTCCTGACAGCCTCAAATGCGGCATCGACCTTTGTGGGGGCGGCCGACGACATCAGGCGGAGTTCCCGGTGCTGATGACGGCGGCCGAAACCGCCTTGGCAGTCTCAGACTTCGTGGGCACCTTGAAGTCGTCGCCGAACTGCTTCTTCAGGTATCCACAGGCGTCCTCGGGCAGGTCCTCGTCATACGCCTTCTGCAGGGCGTCGCGAAGCGACTCGAGTTTCTCTTTGAGTTTTTTCATCTGCGCGGCGGTTCGAGTGGCCATAAGATCGTAATACGGCTCCACCGGCATGGTGACCTTCAAACGCAGGTGCAGGCCATCGTCCTGACTGAGTTCGTAGGTGAATTGGTCCAGCATCGTATTAACCCAGTCCAGCATTGCCAGCAGGTCTACCGGCTTGCCGGACGTCCCGAAGTTTGGTTTGAACCAGTGAAGTGCAGCCACAGTGAGGGCAATGCTCAGCGGTGCGCCGGTGCCCTGGAACTGAACCTGCCGCCAGCGTTTAAGGTAGCGGATGCAGCGGCGGTACTGGGCCAACTTGTCGGAGTCCTCAAACGCACCGCAGACTCGTTTGGTCAGTTCCTTCGGGTCGGAGATCTCCCAAATGGAGTGCTCCTCGGCCGAATTCTCCTTGCCCTTGGCCAAGTAGAGCTTGCCGTCAACGCCCTTGGTGTAGATGGCCAAGTCGACGTGGTATGCAATATCACCACCGCTCATGTAGTTGACGGTCACGCACGGCCGACGGATGACCACTGTGCGAAAGTTTGAGTTCACCGCATCGCGCACCAACTTCTTAAGTACCACCGGGTCGGGGTATTCATCCTTTGTGCAGTCGAAGATGAGGCCAACGTCAATGTCGAAGTTGCCATCCAGCGGCACTACACCGGTGTGCATGGAGTAACTGCCCTGATTGAAGTTGACGAACGATGGCACGTCGTCGCCTAGCTTCTCCCTCAGTGTGGTAACGATAGTATCGCGCTTCTCGCGGAGGGTCGCCTTCTCATCGTCCTCGTCGAAACAGATGGCGCTGTGAAAATCTTCGAACTGTTTTTGCACTGATGGCATGCGTCCTCCTTGATCGACGGTTTGTGGCAGCCATTGGACAATGGCTTCTGTGGTTTACCTGTATGTGAAGGCTAGTTCAAGTATTTCAAGGGCTACTGCTTGAGCGTCTGCTTACAGGTTCCGAGTGCGTCAATGGCTATGTCCGCTTAGGGTTTTCAGCCCTTTGTGGCAGACCTCAATCGGCAAAGACATACGTTCGGAACCGGTTAATTTCGGCCAATGAATGTCTGGGTCATAAATGGATCTGTGAACATGGGCCTCCCTCCCCCCCTTCTCAAACTCCTTTTCGAGACATCGGAGACCAGCGCCAATCGGTCGATACCTGACGAGTTTGCCAGAATGCTCAAATTCATTTTTGTCTGAACGTAATCGCGGAGTCCTCTAAAGATATTGCTCCATCAGTGGATCAGTCATTTCAATTTTGCCCAGTTTATCCCGGGTCAGGATTGATCAATGATGGCTCCATCACTACTGAGGAGCCCCACAATGAATTCTCTCTTTTCTCAAGTCCAGGTCAGTCGCTACACCCTCTCCAATCGTATGGTCATGGCCCCTATGACGCGTTCGCGTGCCGACGATGCCGGTGTGCCGAGCGAACTGGTTGCGACTTACTATGCACAGCGTGCCAGTGCCGGCCTGATCATCAGTGAAGGCGTGTTCCCCACTGCAATGGGCAAGGGTTATGTCCGTACCCCTGGTATCGAAACCGCCGAGCAGGTCGCTGCATGGAAGCACGTCACTGAGGCCGTGCATGCTCGTGGCGGACGGATTTTCATGCAGTTGATGCACAGCGGGCGCATTTCGCACCCTTCGTTGCTGCCGAATGGCGCCCTGCCACAGGCACCTTCCGCGATCAACCCCGCTGGCCAGACCTGGACCGCGACGGGCCTTCAGGATTTTGTTACCCCCCATGCACTGAGCGTGGTTGAGATTGCCGCGGTCATTGAAGGCTATCGCCAAGCGGCGCGCCTGGCCATGGAAGCAGGCTTCGACGGTGTCGAGTTGCATGCCGCGTCGGGCTACCTGCCAGAACAGTTTCTCTCAACTGGCAGCAATCAGCGCACGGATGAGTACGGTGGATCGGTTGAAAACCGTGTGCGTTTTGTATTGGACGTGCTGTCCGCTATCGCGACGGAAATCGGTGGTGACCGGGTGGGTCTCAAGATCTCGCCTGAAATGAATTTCAACGACATCGTCGATGCCAACCCGCAAGAAACCTACACCTATCTGGTCGAGCACCTGCATGGGCTGAATCTCGCCTATCTACATGTCGCCCTGTTCGGCGCCAATGTCGACTACCACGCCTTGTTACGTCCACTGTTTGACGGCAGCTACTTGATCGGTGGCGGACTCGATCATCACTCCGCCGAATCCCTGATCGCTGACGGCCGCGCCGATGCTGCCGTATTTGGCAGCGCATTCCTCGCCAACCCGGATCTGCCTGAGCGTTTTCGCACAGGCGCTGAGCTCAATGTTCCGGATAAAAATTCGTTCTACGCACCGGGTGCGCAAGGGTACATCGACTACCCGACTTTGCCCGCAGCGCAAGGCGTCTGAGGAGCACAGTCATGTCACCCATTGCACGTCTGCAACGCATGAATCACGGCAGTCAGTTCCGGGCTTTCAGTCTGCGTGGAAATCAGTTCGCCAAGCCTATCGACCCCTTCCTTGCTGTCGATCATGCCTGGATCAGCGGGCCAACTTTTCCACCACACCCGCATGCCGGTTTCTCAGCTGTGTCCTATCTGTTTCTAGATTCCGAGACCGGAATTGAAAACCGGGACGCGCTGGGTAATCGCAACCTGATTAAACCCGGTGGGCTGCATTGGACGGCGGCGGGTAAAGGTGTGGTGCATGAGGAGGTACCGGCCGAACCGGGTAAGACGGTGCACATGCTGCAAATTTTTATCAACTTGCCGCAGGAGCGCCAAGCAGACGCGCCGTTTGCGCTCACTCTCGAAGCGCAGGAAGTGCCCGTGGTGCGATTGCCTGGGGTCAAGGTGCGCGTGCCACTGGGCAGTTTCGCTCAGGTGTCGTCGCCCTTGTCGGTACCCACCGAAGTCAGCGTGCTGGACATCTCTCTTGAAGGCGGCGCTGAAGTCAGCGTCCCGATCCCGGAAGGTCACGTGGCGTTCGTGATGCCGATTGACGGCGAAGTGCTGGTCGACGGGCTTCCCTTCAATCTCAGCGAACTCACGCTGCCGGTGAGTCTACCGCTGCGTGACGATCGCGTGGTTGGGTTGAGCGCTCCTAGGGGCAACGCCAAGGCCGTGTTGTTTTCTGGTGTCCCGTTGAACCAACCCGTGTTTTGGCAAGGACCACTGGCGCTCGCCTCTCAGCATGCGCTGGCTGAAGCCATTGACGGCTATCAGCGTGGTGCATTCGGAAAGCTACAACCTCGTTGATTGATTGAAACAACCCCAATCCGGGGCGTTAGGTGCCCCGACTTTACTGCCAGGAGAATCATCATGACGTACGAAAAATTCAGTGCTGAAAATGCCGCCTTGCTGTTGATCGACCACCAGGTGGGGACCATGGGCTGGGTAAAATCCATTCCCTTCGAAGAGCTCAAACGCAACGCGCTGATGCTCGCCAAAGCGGCGGCCATTCTGAAGCTTCCGGTGGTCCTGACCTCTAGCATGGAAGAGTACGCTCAGGGACCGCTGCTGAGTGAATTGGAGCAAATCCTCCCGGCCCAATTCGCTTCCCGCATTAAACGCTTGGGTATCGTCAACGCCATGGACGATGAACACTTCGCCGCCGCCGTCAAAGCCACAGGGCGTAAAAAACTCATCATTGCCGGTGTCACCAATGACGTGTGCACGGTCTATCCGGCGCTGAGTCTGGTGCGCGAAGGGTATGACGTTCAGGTGGTGGCCGACGGTGGTGGCTCACCAAGTGTGATGGCCGATGACATCGCGCTGCGGCGGATGGATAAGGGCGGCGTGACGCTCACAAGCACCAACCAACTGATTGCGGAACTCGCCGGAAGCTGGGCAACCCCAGAAGGCGGGCAATTGGTGCAGGTACTCATGGAAGCGCTGCAAGGTTAAGGACGTTTCTGGCTGGCAGAATCTCCAATTCCGGTTCTGCCACCCTGAAACGCCGCACAACCTTTGATCAAAGCAGCCCCGCCACACATCCCGGAGATGGGCCATCTGCGTTCCGTGTCATGGCACACATCGCACTGCCCCCACCTTGCTGAGTCGGAGAATATCGCTCATGAACAGCCCCAATGCACAGGGTCCAACGGATGTTCGATCCACTAATCGGCTCGCCCCACGAGCGTCGTTGGCGATGATGTTGCTCCTGCTCGCCGGATGCTCCTTCAGTGACCTGAAGCCGCAGTCACATCTGCTCGCGCCCACCGATGTCAGCCAGACACTTGCCGACAGTGCAATCACGCTGTCCCCGGCGGCATGGCCCTCTGAAAACTGGTGGATCAGTTTCAAGGATCCGCAACTCGATGCTTTGATCATGGAGGCTTTGGCGAACAGCCCTTCCCTGCGATCAGCGGCGGCGAAAGTGCGTCAGGCCAACGCTCTGGAAGCTATTGAAGGCGCCGGGTTACTGCCTCATGTCGATGCTGCGATGAGCTCGACACGCGAGCGTTTCAGCTCCAACGGCACCACACCTGTGCCGGTAAGGGGCACTTGGCAGAATGTCAATCAGGCCACCCTGAATGTGGGTTATGAGCTGGACTTTTGGGGCAAAAATCGTGCGGCCGTTGAAGCCGCCGTAGGCCGTCGACATGCACTTGAAGTCGATGAGCGTGCGGCGGTGCTTTTGCTATCGGCATCGATCGTGCAAACCTACATTGCGTTGCAGAACAGCTATGAACAAATGGATGTGGCTCAAACACTGTTGGCACAGCAGGAGCAAATCGAGAAACTGACTCGGCAGCGTTTCGCAGCTGAACTGGATACGCAGATCGACATCAAGCAGTCCCAGGCTTCCCTGCCTGCCAGTAAAGCCAATATTGCCGCACTGAAAGAATTGATCGAACTCAACCGGAACAAACTTGCTTCCTTACTGGGCAAGGGGCCTGACCGGGGACGGACAATCACGAGACCCCAGCTTCAGTCCAGCAATAGCGTGGTGCTGCCGACCAATCTACCCGCCGAGTTGATCGGTCATCGTCCTGATGTTGTTGCGCAGCGTTGGCGCGTCGAAGCCTCGGGCCATGAAATCGATGTGGCAAAAGCTCGTTTCTATCCTGACGTTAACCTGACGTCATTCATCGGTCTGCAAAGTCTTGGTTTTGATACTTTCAGCGAGCGCAGCAGCCGAATAGTCGGATTCGCCCCAGCGATCAGCCTTCCGATCTTCGAAGGCGGTCGATTGCGCGGGAACCTGGACGCCCAGGACGCTGCATACGATCTGGCGGTCGAGAACTACAACCAGACAGTCATCGATGCCCTCCGCGATATCGCCGACCAGTTGTCTTCACTGCGTTGGTTAAAAGAACGCCTGACTCAGCAAAATGACGCCGTAGCCACTGCACAGGCAGCTGCCGACCTGGTGAACAAACGGTACGCAGCAGGACTGGCAACCTATCTGCAGGTACTAGCAACTGAGAACTCAACGTTGACCGAAACACGTCAACTGGTTGATCTGAAATCCAGAGCACTTTCCCTTCAGGCCAATCTGAGCCGGGCGTTGGGGGGCGGCTATATGCCTGAAATCCCTGCCCCCGAAAACGCCTCTCCTTCCTTGGCAGGTAATTGATGTTATGACTACAGAATCGCCCTCCCCAGCCGCCACCCAACAGCGAACATTGTACCGCCCCACACTGCTGCTGATTGTGGCCATAGCCTTTCTGGTCGCCGCCTTGTGCGTTGCCTACCTGCTGAGACTGGATTCCGAATCCACGGACGATGCCTATGTCGACGGCAATGTTGTTCAGGTGACTTCACAAGTCAGCGGTACGGTGACGGCAATCAGCGCCGACAACACCGATCATGTCGACACCAACTCGCCACTGGTGACATTGAACGCCGTGGATGCCGAAATCCACTACGAGCGCGCCACGTCGAACCTGGCTCGTGCAGTTCGTCAGGCACGCACCCAGTACTATCAGGTCCAGCAACTTCAGGCTGAAGTCGACCAGCGTCAAACCGACGTACGCAAGGCCCAGGAGGATGTACGTCGACGCAGTCAACTCGCCGCTAGTGGTGCCGTATCTCGTGAAGAGATCAGTCACACCGCAGATGTACTCAAAAACGCTGTCGCGGGGCTTGAGGGCACCAAACACGCCCTCGCCGTTCGGCTCGCAATGGTCGATGGCACCACACTTCCTACTCACCCGGATGTGCTGGTGGCGGCAAGCAACCTGCGTGATGCTTACATCGCCTTGCATCGCACCCAAATCTATTCGCCGGTTACAGGTGTAATCACCAAACGCACTGTGCAGGTCGGACAAAAAATCACTCCGGGCGTAGCGCTGATGTCGGTGGTGCCTGTTGATCAAGTCTGGGTCAATGCCAACTTCAAGGAATCGCAGATTGAAGACTTGCGTATTGGTCAACCCGTTGAACTGCGCGCGGATGCCTACAGCCGCAGCGTCATATTCCACGGGACCATTATCGGCCTGGATGCCGGTACCGGCAGTGCTTTCTCCTTGCTGCCAGCTCAGAACGCTACTGGCAATTGGATCAAGGTGACTCAACGGGTGCCGGTACGGATCGCGTTACGGCCACAGGAAATCTCACAGAACCCCTTGCGTCTGGGGTTGTCCATGCGCGTCGTGGTCGACACCACCGATCGCAATGGCCCCGTCCTGAACAAGACAGCTTCACAGCAACCGATTTACAGCACCGAGATTTTCAAGAACGAACTTCAGGACGCCAATGAAGTTGTGGAACGCGTGATCAGTGCCAATGAGGGTAGTGACCATGACCCCAAAAATCTGAAGTTTTGACGGGGGGGATCATGTACAGAAAACACGCCGCCTTATTGTTCACTGTGGGCCTGCTCTGTGCGTTGGAATATTTGCAGGCAGGCATGATCGCTTTTGCCTCTGCACCGATTCGCGGCGAAATCGAGGCCAGCCCTGAAGAATTCAGCTTAGTGGCCGCCCTCTATGCCTGTATCGCGGTGGTGGTGATCTCGAAACAGCATTGGTTGACGGAGCGCCTGGGCTGGCGCAACTTCATGCTCGGCTCAATCAGCGTTTTCGTACTGGGCGCTTTCGTGTGCGGTGTAAGCGTTGATTTGACCAGTTTTACCGTAGGCCGAGTCGTCATGGCTCTGGGTGGAGCCTCGTTCATGACTTCAGCGCGCCTCATGATCAACCTGCTTCCCCCTGGTCCGGGCCGATTCACGGGTATCAAAGTGTTTGCCACCGGACTCGCCGGCGGGACGGCTGCGGCACCTTTTGTCTCGTCATTGGTGGTGGCCGAAAATACCTGGCACGCGATCTTCTGGATATTGATCGTCGGCGCCTTGGTTGCAGCAACCCTTTGCGTACGTTTTCTGCCTACCAGCCCTATCCCTAAGGAAGACCGAACCCCCACGAGTCTCGCAAGCATTCTCTTGTTGTCGGTCAGTAGTTTCTTTCTGCTCTACATTTTACAGCGGTCCTACTACGACTTTTATAACGACACCTTCATCCTCGTCGGTTGCGCATTTTTGGCAGCACTGGGCGTGTACACCTTTTTCCACGCCGAACACATCAAGGCAAAGCCCTTCCTGAAGATCAGAGACTTGATGCGGCCACGATACCTCCAGGGCGTGGCGCTGTTTTGCTACGCCTACGTTGTACTGGGCGCGAATAACTACATCTTGCCGTATTTCCTGCAAACGGGGCTTGGCTACTCCTGGGACACCATCGGTACATTCCAGGCCATCGGACTGACCGGCACCCTGGCCACCTGGGTCATCATGGCGACTCTCCTTCCAAAGTACCCTGCCCCTAAGAAGTTCTTCATTCTGGGATTCATTGCGCTGGGTGGCTTTGGCTGGCTGCTGTCCTCGCTGACGCCCAGCGCCAATCTGTGGTCGAACATTCTGCCAGCATTGATTCTCAATGGATGCTTTGTGATGTTGGTGATGTCGACCGCGGCCATGCAAACCTTTCGGGACGTGATGCAAGAGGAGAAGCTCTTCGCGCACGCCTATCAGGTCAAAAACATGATGGGACAGATCGCCATGGCGATTGGCACCACGGCCGCCACACTGTTCCTGCAATGGCGTACGACCCTGCAATACAACAACCTCAACGTGCATTTCAGCGCCAGCGACCCTCTCTATGTGGAGCAAACTCAACAACTGGCGCAAGTACTGTCATCCGAAGTGGGCGCAACGACAGCGAACCAAATCTCGGTGGCGATGCACGCACAAATGCTGCAGCAGCAATCGACCCTGGTCGCCAGTCTGGAATATTTCTGGGTCGTGATCGGCGTGGCGGTGATCGCGCTGATCATTTCAGTCACGCAGAAGACTTTCAGATGAACCAGAATACCTTCACGAATGCGGGTGCATACACGCGATGAACACTACACCCCCGGAAATCATTATTGTCGGCGGATCCCTTGCCGGCCTCACGCTGGCGCTTGCTTGTGCGACCAGGGGCGTGCCCGTTCGTGTCGTTGAGCGTTCTGTGGGGCGCGTGCACGGTGGAGACAGCCTGAGTATTGATCTGGAACTGCTCGCGACGACGGCTGGTCATGATCCGCGGGCTGCGCCCATTTTGCCCGTGGTCCCCGCCTATCGCGAATTGACGACCTGGCCCGCGCTTTACAGCTGGCTACGGGACCGGGCTGTCGCAACGCCAGGCATCGTCCTCGAAGAAGGCAACGCCGTCACCTTGGTCACAGACCTTGGCGATCGGGCACAACTCTCCTTAGCCGACGGAACCCGGAGGGTTGCCGCCGCGGTGATCGGTGCGGACGGATATCGCAGCATCGTTCGCCAGGCGGTCACGCCCGACGCACCGCTTGCCTGCTACGCCGGTTATCTCGTGTGGCGTGGACTGGTCGAGGAGCGAACGCTGACGCGTCCCGTCCCCTGGCCATCGGATGGCGGCCTATGGATTGAGTTTGTGGGTGGATACCGTCTGGTTGCTGCAGTCCTTCCTGGTCGCGACGGCTCGATGGAGCCAGGTCAGCGTCAAGTCACATTCGCATGGTTCGATGTGCATCAGGAAGCATTGCTCCGTCGCACCGGCTGCCTGACTGCCAATGGCCATATCATGGGCACACTTGGGCGCGGCACGATCGGCGAAGACGTGAGGTCTGAACTAGTCGCCCTGATCCCACAGGTCTGGCCTGAGATGTGGGCGGAGGCAGTGACTGTCGGTGTGCGCTCAGCGAATGTATTGAGCGGCGCTCCGATTGCGGAATACAAGCCGCAGCGGTTGGCTCGTGGCGCACTGGCAATCATCGGGGATGCTGCTCACGTCGTTTCTCCGATGACCGGGCGCGGCTTTTTGACCGGAGTGGAAGATGCGGCGTTGCTGGCCCGAATGCTCGCAGACCGAGGCGCAGACGAACCCTTTGCCGCGGTGTTGGCCCGCTATGAGCAAGCACGATTACCCTTCGTCCGCGGGCTGGTTACTCATTCAAACCGGATCAGCGCCGAATATGTTCGTTATGCGGCAGCCAACTGATCGGTGAACTCTCGCATTGCCCGAAGCGTCACGCGCTTCGGGCAATGCGACGGGCTCGTGCTTTATTGGATGCCAGCCCCCAAAGCCGGGAATACATCAGTGAACAACAAGCCAATCAGTTGCTGTCCGTTAGGTGTGGACCAATCCTGTCCGATCTCCGCCATGAGTGTATTGGTGGCGGTGAGCACGACGCCAGCATCGTGCATTCGTTGACGGGCGAACTCTTCGGAAAGATCGCTGGGCGAGCCCGAAGCATCCAGCACGGCCTGCACGGCGAAGCCTTCGAGCGCAGCATCGATTGCCGGAAAGATAAGACAAACGTCGGTGGTCACACCGGCCATGATCAGATGCTTGCGCCCAGTGGCAAGCACCGCATCGCGGAAGTCGGCGTATTCCCAGGCGTTGACCACACCTGGGCGCTTGATCCGTGCCGCGTGCGCTTCTGGAAGCACCTTGGCGATTTCCGGGAGAATCGGGCCCTGGGCATGATCTTCCTGGCTGGACGTAATCACGACCGGCATGTTGAGTATCTTCGCCATCTTGGCCAGCGCAATCGACTGTTTCGCGGCAAACTCACGGTCTATGTTTTTGATCAGTTGCATCGTGCCGACCTGATGGTCGATCAGCAACAACGCGGCGTTCTCTGCAGTGAATCGTACGTCGGCCATAGTACAAATCCTCGTTTCGTTGGGTTCAAACAAAGGGTAGCGGAGGTCCGCTGAACAGAACTACGTTGGCACTTCCCTGCGGGGCTCTTAACTTGACCTCGCGTGGAACATCTTGCGCCGGGAACACCGGAAGTTTCAGATCCTCACGATCGAAGCGCTGGGCCGCCACCTCCACCGTGCCCTCAATTGGCATGATGAACATGCTGTGGCCTGCGGCAATCGGCACACTCAGTTCAGCCCCCGCCTCCAGCGTGATGTCGAGCATCGTAACTTCGGTCGGTGGACTCAGCGGGGAGCTCATTTCACGATAGCTCCCCAACGGTACCCGCACCTTGGCACCTGGTACGTGCATGACCGGCACATCCTGCGCTTCGAGTATCAGCGGGAACGGCGCGATGTCCCTGCGTGAGGGGGCAAGAGCGACGAAGATCTGCAGTCCGTGCACCGTTTTTCCGGTTTCAGCCGGGACCTCCTCATGCGCCACGCCACGACCGGCGGTCGTCCAGTGCAAACCGCCTGGTTGAATCACATTCTGGGTTCCGATCGAGTCACGATTGGCCATCCCGGTCTCGGAATCGAGAAGCAGATAGGACAGCGCCGAAATTCCGGCGTGCCGGTGTGGCGCAAAGGTCGGTGCATTCATCCAGTAGTGGTCGACCCCGATGAAGGGGGAGATCAACTCTGGTTCGGTACGCAGACCGTAACCGTGGAAATGGCTGCCTAGATTGGCGCGATTAAGCTGGGCGATAACGACAGACATGACGGCAGTCTCTGGTACGAATGGTATCGTTCAGCGAGCCAATGAGTATGGACTCACCATTTCTCACCAAACGGCAGTGGATCATTGTGCATAGGGCGCGAAAAACGCCTCAAACGCGGCCAGCAATGCCTCCGGGTGCTCTTCCGCCGGATAGTGACCGCAATTTGCAATGACCACGGATTCGACATTTGAAGCGACTGTGCGCAACTCGGCTTCGACGCTGTCACCACAGGCCAGCGCCCCCGAAAACGCCAAAACCGGTAACGTCAAACGCGTGGCTTTACGCTGTTGATTCTGTGGAATCGACTGATCTATTGCACGGTAGTAGTCGAAGCTGGCCCGCAGCGCTTGTGGATCGCGCTTGAGTTGTTCGATGTAGAAATCAACCGCGTAACGAGGCACTGCCTCTGGCGAACCTGCTTTGGTTGCGAACTGGTGACCGAAGTAAAGTTCTTCGCGGCCACTGACCAGTTGTTCGTTGATGCCCAGCGCCCGATTGAAGTTGAAATGCCAGAGAAAATCACTGAGCCAGCGGTGCTCGGGCAGCAATGGCGGAGAGTCCGACACACCAGGAATAAGCGCTTCGCCCAGCGCAATGCGTTCGATTCGGGCGGGTTGATCGTGCGCCATGGCGTAACCGGTCCACATGCCGATGTCATGGCCGGCCATGGCGAATGACTCATGCCCCAAGGCGTCCATCAGCGCAAACATGTCCTGGGCCAGGGTCCGTGAGTCATAACCCTCCTGGGCTTTTTCCGAGAGCCCGACGCCCCTCGGATCGACGGCGATCACGGTGAACGTGCGAGCGAGCGGTAGCATCAGGTAGCGCCACGCAAACCAGTTTTGTGGCCATCCCCCAAGCAGTAACAATGGCTTGCCCTGCCCGCCAATGACAGCGTGCAGTTTCACACCGTTGGCAGCGATCTCGTAGCTATCAAAGACGTCAGCAAAACCCGTTGGCAGCTTTGGTACGCCATGCACGGAGCCAAAGCCGCTCAGAGTTTTGAAGTGTTCCTTTTGCAGCATCCCAAAGCCCACCTGATTGATCAATTAACCAGACCATAAATGAGGTGTCAGGTACTGACTAGGCAAGTAATCACCAAGGACTGTTGCGCTTGCGCACCAATTTCGACGCAGGTATGTAAGGGCCATGACTGGCGCCTCTGCTCAGCGGATGACGCCAGTGTGCCAGGCCTAAAATCGCATGACCGCCTGGAGCCAGAGACGTTCGCCGCGAGCCCTGTTTTCGACAAGCGTTTCATGTTGCCATTTTATCAGTACGCCAAACTCGGGGGTTTGATATTTCACAACAGGGCCATAAGCAACGATTTGACCTCGGTTCCCGTCCTCCCCCACCGACTCTCCGTGACTTTCATCATCGCTCACCTGCTTGTACAAATACCCACTGACTCCAACCTGCCAATTCTTGTTCAAGCTGTAACCAAGATGGTAGTCAGCATTCAGTTCGCGCCCAGACCGGTAATCAGTCGCACGATTATTGTCGTTTATCATGTAGAGAATCTTGGCGCTTATCTCCACCTCCTCTATCGGGTTCGCCGTGAAGGAGTACCACGGGGAATAGGACCACACATTGGTTCCCACGTTGAAGAGGCGATCCTTGTCATACGATGCCGTGGGCGCGTAAAAATCCACGCCCAACATCTGATGAAAACGTGGAGAGCTCCAACCGAGAAACAGTGGTGTAAACGCCAAATCGGCGAAACCTTCATCCTTACCACTGTTTCGGACACGTCCTTGGGGCGTTTCTGTATAAAAACTCACCTGCCCTTTGATATAGGGCAACGCTGCACGACTGGCCAATGTTGCGCCCAGTAAGGTGTAGTCGGAATAGACGTAGTCCAGGCATACTGCGAGCGATTGGTAACTGAGTTTGAAGTCTTCAATCCCGGCCATGCTGTGTCCATCCGCCCCCTTTAGTTCATTCGAGTCGTAAGCGGAGCTGTAAAAAAAAGTAGTCAGTCCTGGTGGTGGCATTCGCCCAGCCAATACGGTATCAAGACCGAGTGGGTAAGCGGTTCCGTTATTTTCGGTAGCGTGAGTTTGGGCACAGGTCAGCAGTATGGCTACCGTGCAAAGCAAGGGAGAACTTTTGCTGAGCAGCAAGGTTTTTACGCGCAACATAAGGATGATCTCGTATGGATTATTATTTTGATTACGAAGATTCATGCGGGCAAACAGAACAACATGTAACGCTTTACAAAAACAATAAGGCCGGCCTGTTAGAGGTGTTTATTATTTGTGAGGCAATAGAGCCCACCTTGTTTTAGGCAGGCCCAATTGAATAGTTAGGTTTCGTGTCAGGTAGAGTTACCAGGCAGTGGTACCACCATCGACCCGAATATCAGTACCCGTGATAAAAGAGCTTTCATCAGAAGCCAGGAACAAAGCGGTGGCTGCGACTTCTTCGGGCTTACCCAAACGCCCCAGCATCACCTTGCCCACCATCGTTTCAGCCCACTCGGGATCCTTCAGCAACGGGATTGTTTGCTTGGACTCAATCAATCCCGGGGAAATGCTATTGGCGCGCAAGCCATGGAGCCGGCCCTCCAGCGCCAGTTGGCGGGTCATGGAAAGCACTGCCCCTTTGGCCGCGCTATGCGCGATTCCGGGGAGCATGCGGTAGGTCGACCATGCGGAAACTGACGCGGTGTTAATAATTGAGGCGCCCGGGGACTTGATTAGCTCCGGCCAAGCGGCACGTACAAGATGGAACACCAGATTCAGTTCCTGATTGATTGTTCGATGCCAGTCATCGTCTGATATCTGATCGATCCAACCAAAGTAAGCCATCGCCGCATTATTGAATAACACGTCGACGCGTCCGAATTCCGAAACAGCCAATTCGACTAGGCGTGCGCAGTTGGCAGGGTCAGTCAAGTCGCAATTGCTCAGGGAAACCATATCCCCACCCATGGACTTCACTGCATCAACTGTCTCTTGAGCCGCCTCATGAGAGATATCACACCCCACTACTTTGGCGCCTTGTTGTGCGAACATTAACGCCGAAGCTCGCCCCATCGATCCGCCTGTGCCTGTAATAATGCAAACTTTACCCTGCAGACGATTACTTTTAAGCATCCCATTTCTCCTGCTTGTTTTTATAAGAACAGCTTGCAGTAACACACCCGATCAATCGTGGCGGTTAATGAGTTGGGCGAACTGTAGGTAGACCACTACTTATTGACTAGGCACGGAAATCACCAAGGACTGTTGCTCTCAAGCAACAATCACGGTGCAGGGGCTGTAAGGGCGATGACAGGCAAGGGTAAAAATTCAAGAGGCGGTTTATTCCGAATCTAACCACATCGGATATCCAGGTATGTCACCCATTGAAAACTGACATGATCAGACGCCGCAACCAAACACTTCTGGGGGCCTCGTGAAAACGAGCATGCCAGTACTGCTTGAGGTCGTAGCGTGGAATGTCCAAGGGAGGCTCAACCATTCGCACATTCAGATTATGCGTGCACATGTTCGCGACGGTACGTGGCAACACCACGATCAGATCAGAGCGTTCGATGATCGATGGCACACTCATGTAGTGAGACGTCTGCAGCACGATGTTCCGGTGGATACCTGCTTTGGTCAGGTGGGCTTCGAACATTTCCTGGCGACGACTGCCATCACGTACCTGCAGATGTTCCAGTGTGGTGAAATCCTCCAGGGACAGTTGTTCCCCTGCCAGCGGATGATCGAGGCGGATCAGGCAGACCAGGTCATGAGAGAACAATCGTTGCTGATATATGTTGGGGGTAGTGAGGTCGGGAAAATAGCCAAGCACCGCATCGACCCGGCCTTCATGCAGGTTCTCCACAAGCTCATCCGGTGCCAGGCTGACGGTTCGTATGCGCGTATTCGGTGCCGCGCTGCGCAGGCTTTGGAATAGCGCAGGTAGAAAGACCACTTCACCCACTTCGCTCAGACAAAAGACGAACTCCTGCTCGCTGGTGGCAGGGTCGAAAGTCGGGCCGCTGAGGATATCCCGGTCAATGATTTCGATCACCTCGCGGGTGCGTTCAATGATGCCTTGCGCACGTGGCGTCGCCTCCATCAGGTTGCCCGAGCGAATGAACAGCGGGTCGCCCAGTGAGTGACGCAGGCGGGCCAGTGCAGCACTGGTTGCGGGTTGGCTCATGCCTAGCCGCTTCGCCGCCGCGGTGACATTGCCGGTTTCATAAACGGCCAGCAGGACACGGAGCAAGTTGAGGTCGGTGCGCATAGATATAACAAAACCAGATAGTTTGAATAATTAGAATTGGCTTCCTTTATTTAATGCGCTTGGCGACGATCCCGTCCAGATAAAAAAAATAAAAGGTAGCCGCATGAATCCTGACAACGCCCGAATTGGCGAGATCATCGATAACGCGAAGATCTCGCCGTACCAGATCGTCATCCTTGCCTTGTGCTTCCTCATCGTCCTGGTGGATGGTTTCGATACCGCAGCCATTGGCTATATCGCTCCGTCACTGCGCGAAGAATGGGGTCTGTTGCCTGCCCAGTTGTCACCTGTTTTCGGGACTGGATTGTTCGGCCTGATGGTCGGCAGCCTGATACTGGGACCGGTTGCCGATGCCTTCGGGCGTAAACGCGTTTTACTGATTTCAGTGCTGGTGTTTGGTCTCGCCACCCTGGCCAGCGCCTTTACCCATTCGATCGAGTCACTTACGGTTTTGCGTTTCATCACTGGCATCGGCCTGGGTGGAGCGATGCCGGCGTGCATTGCCTTGAGCGCCGAATATTCACCTGCACGCCGACGCATGATCATGGTGACCTTGAGCTGGAGTGGCTTCACGGCTGGCCTTGCCTTGGGCGGCATGCTCGCCGCACAGATGATTCCGGCATTCGGCTGGCGTTCCGTTCTGGTGCTGGGTGGCGTCATGCCGCTAGCGTTACTGCCAGTGTTGGCCTGGCTAATGCCCGAGTCGGTTCGGTTCATGGCGTCCTCGACCAGGCACGCCGACGCCTTGCGGCGTGTGGTCGAACGCATCACCAGAAGGAACTGGTGCGGCGTAACTATCCTCGATGACGAGCGCCCGGCCCAGGTCAGGTCGCCGATCTCGCACCTGTTCATCGACGGTCGGTTGGTTCGAACACTGCTGCTGTGGATGACCTTCTTCTGCTCGCTCTTTGTGTTTTATCTGCTGACCAGTTGGCTGCCTACCCTGCTCAAAGAGGCCGGCTACGATATCGCTTACGCTTCGCGTATTGGCGCCATGGTGCCGCTGGGCGGTACCGTCGGCGCCATTCTCATGGCCCTGCTGATGGATCGCGTCGGTCCCTACCCTGTGCTGACGCTATCGTACTCGGTGACGGCTGTGGTAATTGCCGTCACGGGCTATCTGATGGGTGACCCCTATCAGTTGGCGGCAATTGTATTTCTCGTTGGTTTCGGTGTAGCCGGTGCTCAAAACGGACTCAACCTGGTCTCCGCCACCCTGTACCCCACGGCCGCTCGTGTGACCGGGGTGAGTTGGTCAATGGCCGTGGGCCGTTGCGGTTCGATAGTCGGCTCGACGCTAGGCGCCTGGTTTATTTCCGCCGCGGGCACATCACAGGTCTTCTTCCATTGGCTGGCACTCCCCGTACTGGTCGGCGCGACAGCCGTAGGTGGTCTTTATTGGCTCAGCCCCCATCGGAATCAGACAGTCAAGCCTGCACAAGATGCTCACGCAGAAACTCAATGAAACGTTGAGTTTTTGCGGGCAAAAGACGGGTTTCCGTGAGGGCATACACCTGGATCGAATTGGCGTGCCATTGGGGCAGTACCGGTTGCAGCAAGCCGTTGCGCAGATCCTCCGCTGCAATGCCTTCCGGCAGCACGGCGATCCCCAGATCCAGCGTTGCCAATCGACGAAGCATCCCGACGCTATTGAGTTGAAACCTTCCCCCCACTTCGATCTCCATCACTTCACCTGAATGAGAGAGCTGCCATTTACCGGCCTTTCGCAGTCGCAGGCATTCGTGATTTACCAGCTCAGACGGATCGCTGGGTGCTCCATTGAGTTCCAGATAACGAGGCGATGCGTACAAACGACGAGAGAGGCTAGCCAGCTTGCGTGCGATCAGATTCGAATCTGCCGGTTCGCCCATGCGGATGACCACATCGACGGGTTCGCTTACCAGATCGACCTGGCGTGGCGTGAGGTCGAATTCAAAGCTGATGCCGGGGTACCGTCGGGCGAACTCGGCGATGAGGGGGGCCAGGTAAATGTTGGCGAAATCCACAGGCAGTGACGCGCGCAAAAGGCCGCTTGGATGCGCGAGCATTTCACCCAACTGCTCGTGCGCCAGCCGCGCCTCGTCAACGATTCGCTTGCATCGGTCGAAGTACAACTGCCCTGCTTCGGTCAATTCGATCTTGCGCGTAGTGCGATTTAACAACCTCAAGCCAATGGCCTTTTCAAGCCCGCTGATGCGTCGCGACAAGGTTGAGTTCGGCATCGCCATCGCTTCTGCGGCCTTGCGAAAACTGTGGGCTTTGACGACCTCAACGAACAACGCCATGTCGTTCAGCAGTTCCATGTTGATTGCTCCAATGGTGGATCAGTCATTTCAATTATAGCTAGTTTATCCCGAATCAAGTTTGATCAATGATTGCTACATCAGCCTTCGAAGCCATTCCACACGCCTCGAACTCAATCAGTACAGCGCCAGGTTTCGTTGACGATTGCTCAACGGAGCACCCGTAGGAGAGCCTCAACTTCATGAAAGACCTTAATGACCTTTATTACTTCGTGCTGGTGGTCAAACATGGAGGGTTCTCGGCGGCGGCACGGGCAACGGGCATTGAAAAAACGTTGCTCAGTCGTCATGTCGCGGATCTGGAATTGCGAATGGGGGCCAGACTGTTACATCGCACAACGCGCCAGGTTTCACTGACCGAAGCCGGCCATCATTTCTTCACGCTCAGCCAACCCGTTGTAGAGGGGGCGCATACCGCCTATGAAAGTGTGGAGCATCTGCGACGAGAACCCGTCGGTTTGGTACGGTTGAGCTGCCCTCAGGTAATGGCGCAAAGTTATTTGGCCCCCCTGCTGCCTGGGTATATGGAAAAATATCCGAAGGTACGGCTCGAATTGAATGCGGTAGATCGAGAGGTCGACCTTTTTGAAGAGCGCTTCGATGTGGCCTTGCGATCGCGCGCCCGGATAGAAGAAACGGCCGGGTTGGTCGCAAAGGAATTAGGGGCAGCCAAACAGATTCTGGTAGCAAGCCCCCGCTTTCTCGATCGCGTCGGGCGGCCCGCCACCATCAAAGCCATTTCAGAAATCGAAACGCTTTCTCGTCCCGGTGACATCCATGATGGCGTCGGTCGCTGGTTCCTGCGCAATTCATCAGGTGAAGAGCTGCTGGTCAGCCATCAACCACGTCTCATCTGCGATGACTTGCGTATGCAGTTGGAGGCCGCTGTCAATGGTTTGGGTGTAGCTCTATTGCCGGAACCCATAGCCGCAGCCTCCGTGCGCGCAAAGGCTCTGGAAGTCGTCATTCCTTCCTGGACCGGTGCAACGCACATTATCCATCTGCTCTACCCCAAACCGAAAGGAATGTTGCCTTCCGTTCGCAGCCTGATCGACTATCTGAGCCTCCATTTACCCCAAAGCATCCAGCAACGAAGTATCACTGTTGAGCGGGTCGCTTGATGAGGGCAAAGGTCACGCTGGACGTGTGAGTGTGTTGGTTCTGGACTGGATAGGTATCGCCGTTCCGGCTCTGGCTAATTCCCAGGCATCACGAGGTTCGTCCAGGTCGCGGTTGAGGGTTTCCGGGGTCTTGAACGTGGTGTACAGGGTGATCAATGTGAGCAGGGTCAGGTAGCAGGCAATCGGCAGCCAGGATTTCACACCGGCGCTGGCGTCGCCATTGTGGCTCGCCACGACCAGGGCGATGATGCCGGCACCGATCATCGGCGCAATGCCACCCGCGATCACTGCCGACGCTTCCCGGGCGATCGACACACCCATGTAACGGTGACGCGAGCCGAACAGCTCAGGCATTAGCGCTGCCTGGGTGCCGAACATGCCCCAGGTACCGATGCCCAGCGCGATGGAAATGGCAATGATGCTCGCCACCACATTACCCTGACTCAGTATCCACCACACCGGGAAGGCCAGTGCCAGTTGCAACAGCGCGAAGGCGCGATAGACCACCACGCGACCAAAGCGATCACTGAGTTTGCCAGCCATCGGCACGGTCATCGCTCCAAGGCTGGCTGCACAGATCAGTGTCAGCACGCCCACTGGCCCCTTCAGACCTACCACGCCTACGATGTAGCTCACAGCCAGGGCCTGGTAAATCGATGAACCTCCGTTTTCCGCCAGGCGCAGTCCGATGCCGATCAGCAAGGTGGGTTTGGAGTGTTCCATGGCACTTTTCAGCGGGTTAACGCATACGCGTTTGAGCGCCTTGAGGCGGATAAAGGTCGGCGATTCCTTGAGTGACAGACGCATGTACAAGCCCAGTGCAACGATCACCACGCTGCTGAAAAACGGCATACGCCACAGCCCGCTGTCGATAACGTTGTCATTGCCGCTGACCACCAGGAAATACACCAGCGCCGCGAGGATGGTGCCCAATTGGATGCCGAGGAACGGCAAGGCGGCATAGAAGCCGCGCCGCCCCTCAGGGGCGTACTCGGTCATCATCACTGCAGCTCCAGCCTGCTCTGCACCAGCGCCCAGTCCCTGCAAAAGACGCAGGATCACCAGCAGTACCGGTGCCAGATAGCCGACCTGATGGAAGGTGGGCAGTGCACCAATCAAGGTGCTGGAAATGCCCATCAGTAACACCGTCGACGCCAGCACGAACTTACGTCCTACACGGTCACCGACCATGCCGAACAGTACCCCGCCCAACGGCCGTATCGCAAAGCCCAGGAAGTAGGTGCCGAAACTGGCGATCAGGCTCATGGCGCGGGTCTGTTCCGGAAAGAACAGCGGTCCGAAGATCAGCGCCGAGGCCAAGGTGTAAAGCGCGAAGTCGTAGTATTCCAGGGCACTGCCCAGAGAGCAGGACCAGGCTGCACGGTGCAAGTCTTTCTTGCGCTCGCACGCGTCGGGGATCAAAGCGATGTCGGATGGAGAATGATCGTGAGTCATCGTCGTGCCTCCAGGTGCCTTTATGGCATCTTGTTATTGACAGGTAGTTGGGATGCTTACAATTTCAACCGCTGTATTTCCTGGAGCATGGCCTGCTCCATGATGTCAATAGGCGCATCTTTCCCGGTGTACAACTCGATTTGCCGACAAGCCTGGTGCACCAACATGCGGGTGCCGGCCACGGTGCTGCAACCCAGCGCTTTGGCTTGCAGCAGCAGAGCGGTCTGCACCGGCATGAACGCCACATCCATGACAATCAGGTGGCTGGACAGGCGGCCGTCCAATGGGTTGCTGTCCGGCTGTTTGAAGCCCACCGAGGTAGCGTTGATGACGATATCGAAGGTCTTGGCCGTGAACGTCTCGACGCTGCCGCCCCACCGGGCACCCAGATCCTCCGCCAGGGCGGCACCGCGCTCGAGACTGCGGTTGAACACCGTGACCTCGGCCGCCTCTTGCAGGCAACCGTAGACAACCGCACGAGCAGCACCGCCAGCACCGATCACGGCGATACGCTTGTCGCTCAGCTCGGTGACTTCCTGCAGGGCGCGGACAGCGCCTAGGTAGTCGGTGTTGTAGCCGGTCAGTACACCGTCGACGTTGTTGATGGTGTTGACCGCGCCAATCACATGGGCCGATTCGTCGATCCTGTCCAGATGAGGCATCACTACAGTTTTGTAAGGCATGGAAACGTTCATGCCGCGCACGCCGAGCGCGCGAATCGCCGCCACGGCGGCAACCGGATCTTCGACGCCAAAACAGACAAAGGTGTAGTCCAGGCCCAGGGCCGCGTAGGCGGCGTTATGGATCTTTGCCGAGAGTGAAAAAGGCGAACCCATGATTGAGCCGCAGAGGATGGGCAGGGATTGAGGCATGTGGGTGTCCTTCACGAGAGTTAGACGACGCTGGTCAAGCCACCATCGACGAAAAGTGTCTGGCCATTAACGAAGTCGGAGGCTGACGACGCGAGGAAAACTGCCGCGCCGCACAGCTCCTCTGCCCTGCCCCAGCGCCCGGCGGGAGTACGCTGCACCAGCCAGTCGGAGAAAGCCGGGTCGTCGACCAGCGCCTGGTTAAGCTCAGTCCGAAAATATCCGGGGGCCAGGGCGTTGATATGCAGGCCATGACCGGCCCAGTCGGCACACATGCCACGGGTTAGCATGCGCACGGCGCCCTTGCTGGCGGCATAGGGGGCGATGGAGCGGCGGGCCAGTTCGCTTTGCACCGAGCCGATATTGATAATCTTGCCGCGCCGGCGAGCGATCATGTGGCGAGCCACCGCCTTGGACACATTAAATACGCCATCGAGGTTGGTGCTCATCAGTCGATGCCAGTCTTTCGCACTGACATCTTCAAGTGCCTGGCGATGCTGCAACCCGGCGTTGTTGATCAGAATGTCTATCGGACCCAGGCGGTTTTCCAGCACATCGATGGCGGTTGCGACGGCCTGGTGGTCGGTCACGTCGAACACCGAGTATTGGGCGTCCAGGCCTTCATCGCGTAACAGCGCGCAGGCGCTTTGCGCGCGTTCGGCATCGCGGCCATTGAGCACCACCTGAGCGCCCGCCTGTGCCAGTCCACGGGCCAAGGCCAAGCCGATGCCGCGCACTGAGCCGGTGATCAGCGCCCGACGCCGGTTCAGGCGAAAGTTATCGATCATGTGTGTCTCCCTGTCCTGGATTTACGAATGGGCCATAACGCCACTTTCAACCGCTACCGCTGCGGCATGCCAATCGTTTATGGTGATGCCGTGATCACGGTATGTGATCACCAAACAGGCTGTAGCGAATCGGGAGCGTCAAGTGGAACTCAAACATCTGCGCGCTTTTGCGGTCTTGGCCGAAGAGCTGCACTTTGGCCGCGCGGCGGCGCGCCTGCATATTGTCCAGCCGGCCTTGAGTGCGCAAATACGTGCTCTGGAAGAAGATGTCGGGGCGCAGTTGTTCGAGCGTGACCGGCACCGGGTCGAATTGACCGAAGAGGGGGCGCTGTTTCTGCCCGAGGCCCTGGCGACCCTACGCCAGGTCGGACGCGCGCGTGAGGTGTTGCAGCAGGCCGCGGCCGGAGAAGTCGGGGTGTTGCGTCTGGCATTTGTGTCTTCAACGTTATCGCACTTGTTGCCGGTGCTCGTGCGTACATTGGAGGAGCGCTACCCGCGTATCGAACTGGACCTCAAGGACATGCCTTCACTGCCGCAGGCCCGGGCCTTGCTGGACAATGCCCTGGATTTTGGCTTGGTACGCCTGCCCTTGAGTCTGCCTGGTGTGCACACGCGCCTGCTTTTCGAGGAATCGCTGGTGGTGGCGCTGCCGCAAGATCATCCGCTGTGCACCCTACGTCGTATCAAGCCTCAGGATCTGGTCGGATGTCCGACGCTGGTGCTGGCGCGCAAGTTCGCTCCCGGTTTGTATGACCAGATGCTGACGGGTTTCCACCGACGCAAGATCACCCTAACGATTGCCCGGGAGATGGGCGAGTTCACCACCCAGTTGGCCTTGGTGGCCGCCGGCTTGGGCGTCGGCATCCTGCCAAGCGGTGCCGCATCGGCACTACCAATCGGCGTCGTGACCCGGCCACTGACACTGGCTATGAGCGGTGCGGGCATCGGCGTGGCCTGGACCGGCCTGGAAAATCCACGCAAGCGCGCGCTGATGCAGGTGCTCGACGAACTCTATCCCGCGCCGAGCCCTGAACTTACTCAGGGGTTGTAGGGAAGATGGCCGAGGTTTCCTCTGAAAGCGACTATCGCCAGGCTGATTGTTGACTGCGCAGGACCTGGCCGACCATTTCCCTCAACCACTTGTTCTGAGGGTCTCGGTGAAATCGGTCATGCCAATACAGATCAATCTCGAACGAGGGTATTTGCAGTGGCAGAGGGTGTATGACTAGAGGATAAAAGCGCGCCAGGGTTTTACCCAAGGCAATAGGCAGCGTCCATATCATGTCGGTATCGAGCAGCAAGTGCGGACCAGACAAGAACTGAGGGGTGCGCATTTTAATGCAGTCTCTGCCGCCCGCATCGATCAAGGCACGCTCCAGTGCCTGGTGGCCGCTACCCCCGGATTCCACCAACAAATGCTCACTGGTGACAAACGCTTCAAGGCTCAAACCGCGATGGGCCAAGGGGTGGTCTTTGCGCATGGCACAGACGTAATGCTGAGAAATAACCGGGGTTCGGTGAATGTCAGTCTGAAGGGTCGGCATAAAGCCGAGCGCCAGGTCTATCCTGCCAGTGGACAGGCCATTAAGCGTCTCATCCATCCCACCCACAACGGTGTGTATCCGCGCTTTAGGTGCAACCCTGGACAATTCGCTCAAGATGGGTGGCAAACAAACGACCTCGCCAATGTCGCGCATTCTAAAAATGAATGATTTTTCACAAACTTTCGGATCAAACACCGGCATTTGGCATCCAGCCTCCCTGACCATCGCAAGGGATGCCAACAGTCGCGGCGCGATATGGACACAAAACGGTGTGGGCTCCATTCGGCGACCGACCAGCGTAAACAACCTGTCTCCATAGTCGTTTCGCAACCGTTTTAGCGAACCGCTGACGGCTGCCTGCGTAACCCCCAGATTCTGCGCCGCAATGGAAGCTGAGTGGTCTCGCCACAATGCCTCAAAGGTATAGAGCAGATTCAAATCCTTCATCGAAATGCCTTGACTGAAATTCGCAAACCAAAACACTGCACTCGCCAGCAAAGCGGCGTGGGCTTCGACTGGCAAGTGCAGCTCAACTGGCACTCATAAGTGGTTATGCAGAAGCTTGGATAACATTACCCGCAGATGCGCCGCTGTACAGGGGCGAAATATCAATGTGTATTCGATAATCATTGATCAATCGGGAAGCATTGAAGTGAACAACGACACAACAAGGAACATTGATAATCGTGCCGTCATGCTGGGTGTAATAGGTATCAAAACGCATGATTGTCGTGTTGGCTTCGCTCCACACGCCTTGAAGAATGTGTTCCAGCGAGGCTATTTGGGTAAAAAATGACTCAATCGCCGCCCTGACACCCTCTTTCCCCACTACTTCCGGGGAATTGCCAAACCGAAACACGACGTCATCGGTCAGATAACTCAAAAAGCCTTCGACCGACATCCGATCGACACTTTCAAACATACCTGTCAATTCATGGTTCATTGCACGCCTCATTTCTTGTTTTTGTTTTTTCATTTCTGGTCGCTGCGGTGAATCTTATGCCGCTTTGCTGACCTTGTTACGGATGGCTTGCAGGGTGGATCGCACGGCGCTCAGGTAGGACGTCTGCATACCGGTTGAGAACTCGACTTCTTTCTCGCTGCCTGCCGATACGCCCGGCAGGGAGAAATCGAAGGAGAAGCGCAGGTACAGTTCGCCATCCTCTTCCTCGATGACGTTCTTGATCACACCACGGGCATTACCGGAGAGGCGCACGAACTCGACTTGCTGCTCTTCAGTAAGAAGGACCATTTCCTGAAGGCGCTCACCGTAAAGCACCACTTCGCGGATAAAGGTATTGCCCTGGTCCTCAACGACATTACATTCGGTAATGGCATCAACGAACGGCACCGCATTGCGAGCCTTGCTCACCAACCCTTCCCATACCTGGCTGCGGTTCAGGTTCACACCGTCCGACTCCTCAGGGGCATTAACTTTCAAGCGACGACTTACATTGATCATGGGGTACTCCGGGGTTTCAGGTTCAAAAGTGACCGACTCCCTGTCGAGTGTCAGGGACAGTCTGTCAGGGGGTCTCAAACGGTGAGATAACCACCGTCTACGGCCATTGCCGTTCCGGTCACAAAACTGGCGTCATCGGACAGCAGCCATAGCGCAGCCTTGGCGATTTCTTCCGGTTTTCCGAAACGACCGATAGGGTGTCGTTCGCGCAATGCAGCGAACTGTTTGGCAAAATTCGGCTCTTCACTCGCACGCACGATCATCGGCGTTTCGATGATGCCTGGCATGATTGCGTTGACCCGGATATTGAGGGTGCCGTAGTCGACGGCGGCGGCCTTGGTCAAACCGACCACCCCATGCTTGGCAGCGATATAGTCCGACGCAGCGGCAATCGCTACCGAGCCCAGAGACGAAGCGGTATTCACGATGGCGCCACCGCCACTGTTCAACATGGCGCGGATCTGGTGCTTCATGCAGTAGAAAACACCGGTCAGGTCGATGCGGATAATGCGATCCCACGCCGCAGACGAGATTTCATGCAGAGGCAAATTGCTTTGCTCGACCCCTGCATTGTTGAACGCGCCATGCAGACGGCCAAATCGAGTGACGACATCATCGACTGCTGCGGCCACAGCATCTTCGTCGGTAACGTCGCAGGGGATTGAATAAACCTTGCCGCCGGCAGCCGTGACAGCACTGGCGGTTTCTTCGATGCCTGCGGTATCGCGATCAAGCAGCACAACCCTCGCGCCCGCTTTGGCAAAAGCCAGTGCCGAAGCACGGCCAATTCCGCCCGAGGCGCCAGTGATAATGATGTTCCGGTCGTCAAGGTTGCTCATATCCACACTCTCGTTTTGTAATGCCACTTACTGTATTTACCGGGGCAACGATCGAGAATCCCGTAAAACCACCAAAGACTGTTGCGCTGTTGCACCAATCAGCGGCGGGTCAAATCCAGCGCCACATCGACGATCATGTCCTCTTGCCCACAGACCATTTTTCGCCGACTCAATTCGACCAGGATGTCGACGGTACGCAACCCGTAGCGCTGGGCAGCCGCTTCGGCATGGCGAAGGAAGCTTGAGTAAACGCCGGCACAACCCATTGCCAGCGTTTCGCGATCAACGCGCACTGGACGGTCCTGCAGGGACGGATGATGTCATCGGCGGCATCCATCAGGGTGTACAGACCGGTGCTATGGTTCCAGCCCAGGCGCTCGGCTGCGGCGATGAACACCTCCAATGGTGTGTTGCCTGCACCGGCCCCCATTCCAGCCAGACTGGCGTCAACGCGATCACAACCCTGACCACCGCGACGATGGAGTTGGCAACGGCCAAGCTCAGGTTGTGGTGGGCATGGATACCCGTCTTCGCATGGGGGGCGTGGTTCAAGGATTAAGCGGCGCGGAAGCAACTGCGGCAGCATGCGATGATCGACTGCTACAGCGTTCCCGGCCACAAAGGATAGGTCCGTTTGAAGCGGCGCAAAGGGACAGCGCTCTCGTGCCCTTTGCGCTTGAAGCAATGCCTTTACCGAGCTTAGATGCCCAGGCAGAGGTATTTGATTTCCAAATAATCTTCGATGCCGTACTTGGAGCCTTCACGGCCCAGACCCGAGGCCTTGATGCCACCGAACGGCGCGACCTCGTTGGAGATCAACCCGGTGTTGACGCCGACCATGCCGTATTCCAGGGCTTCAGCTACACGGAACACACGGCCCAGGTCACGAGCGTAGAAGTACGAGGCCAGACCGAACTCGGTGTCGTTGGACATCGCGATCACGTCGGCTTCATCTTTGAAGCGGAACAGTGGCGCCAATGGACCGAAGGTTTCTTCCTTGGCCACGGCCGCGTTATTCGGCACGTTGGTCAGAATGGTCGGCTCGAAGAAGTTGCCTTCGATGGTGTTGCCACCGGCCAGTACCTGGGCGCCTTTGCTCAAGGCGTCGGCGATGTGTTCTTTGACCTTGGCCACGGCTTTTTCGTCGATCAGCGGACCAGTGGTGGTACCGGCTTCCAGACCGTTGCCGATCTTCAGTTTGGCCACAGCCACTTTCAGCTTCTCGGCGAATGCGTCGTAGACGCCGTCCTGAATGTACAGACGGTTGGCGCAGACGCAAGTCTGGCCGTTGTTGCGGTACTTGGAAATGATCGCGCCTTCGACGGCCTTATCCAGGTCTGCGTCGTCGAACACGATGAACGGCGCGTTGCCGCCCAGTTCCAGGGAAACTTTCTTGATGTCCTTGGCGCATTCGGCCATCAGTTGACGACCGATTTCGGTCGAACCGGTGAAGGACAGCTTGCGTACGATCGGGTTGCTGGTCAGTTCGCTGCCGATGTCGCCGGCGCTGCCGGATACAACGCTGAACACGCCAGCCGGGATACCGGCACGCTGGGCCAGTTCAGCCAGGGCGAAAGCGGAGAACGGAGTTTGCGAAGCAGGCTTGAGCACCATGGTGCAACCGGCAGCCAGAGCCGGGCCGGCTTTACGGGTGATCATTGCAGCCGGGAAGTTCCACGGGGTGATGGCAGCGGTCACGCCGATTGGCTGCTTGATCACGATCAGGCGCTTGTCTGGCTGGTGGCCCGGAATCACGTCACCGTAGATGCGCTTGGCTTCTTCGGCGAACCATTCGATGAAGGAAGCGGCGTAAACGATTTCGCCCTTGGCTTCGGCCAATGGCTTGCCTTGTTCCAGGGTCATCAGACGAGCCAGGTCATCCTGGTTCTCGATTATCAGTTCGAACCAGCGACGCAGTTTGGTCGCACGTTCTTTGGCGGTCAGTGCACGCCAGGCCGGCAGCGCTTTGTCAGCGGCTTCGATGGCTCGGCGGGTTTCGGCAGCGCCCATTTTCGGCACGGTGCCCAGAATTTCGCCCGTTGCCGGGTTGTTGACCTTGATCGTCTGACCATTGTCCGCATCGACCCAAGCGCCATCGATGAAGGCTTGCTGGCGGAACAACTGAGTGTCTTTAAGCTGCATGACGTTTCCTTTTCTGAATGAGGGGTTGGCGAGCGTTGGCTTAAACCAAAGCGCTACGTCTTTTCAGCTCATGGTTCAGAATGAAATCGTTCTCGGAGTAATCCACCGGGCAATCGATAACGTGCACACCTGGCTCACTGATGCAGCGCTGCAGTAGCGGCAAAAAGCCTTCGGCGCTTTCTACCCGGTGGCCCTTGGCACCATAGCTTCGCGCATACATGACGAAATCCGGGTTGCCGTAGTCCAGCCCAAAATCAGTGAACCCCATGTTGGACTGCTTCCAACGGATCATGCCGTAGCCATCATCGCGTAGGATAATGACCGTCAGGTTCATCTTCAAACGTACGGCGGTTTCCAGCTCCTGGCTGTTCATCATGAAGCCGCCGTCACCGCACACAGCTACCACAGGACGATCCGGATAGACCAAATGTGAAGCCATCGCCGAAGGCAGGCCCGCACCCATCGTTGCCAAGGCATTGTCTAACAGTACGGTGTTGGGTTTATGTGCCTTGTAGTTGCGCGCGAACCAGATTTTGTAGATGCCGTTATCCAGAGCCACGATGCCTTCGGAGGGCATGGCACGACGCACGTCGGCGACAAAGCGCTGCGGGTAGATCGGGAAACGGTTGTCGTCCGCGCCTTCGATCACTTGGGCCTCGTTGGATTCACGGATCGTCATAAGGCGGGTGAAGTCCCAGTGTGAAGTGTCATTCAAGGACTCGCCGATCTGCCAAACAGCATTGGCGATATCGCCGATCACTTCGACCTGTGGGAAGTACACCGGATCGACCTCGGCGGAGCGGAAGTTGATGTGGATGACTTCGGTGCCGCCACGGACCATGAAAAATGGCGGTTTCTCAATCACGTCGTGGCCAATGTTTACGATCAGATCAGCCGCCTCGACGGCACGGTGCACGAAGTCGCCGGAAGACAGTGCGGCATTGCCAAGGAAGCGTGGATGACGCTCATCTACCACGCCTTTGCCCATCTGAGTGGTGACAAAAGGGATGCCGGTCTTGTCGATCAGTTGCTTGAGTACCTTGGCAGTCATCTTGCGATTGGCGCCGGCACCAATCACCAGGATCGGGCTACGGGCTGTCTGCAATTTCTCGACTGCGGCCTCGATGGCCTTGTGTTCGGCCAGTGGGCGACGATGCAGGCTCGGAGGAATTGGCCGGCTTTCGGTCTGCTCCGCGGCGATGTCCTCGGGAAGTTCAAGATGAACCGCTCCGGGCTTTTCTTCCTCAGCAAGGCGAAAGGCTTCACGCACACGCGAGGGAATGTTGTCAGCGGACGCCAACTGGTGGGTGTACTTGGTCAGCGGTTGCATCATCCCAACAACATCAAGAATCTGGAAACGGCCCTGCTTGGACTTTTTGATTGGCTTCTGCCCGGTAATCATGAGCATTGGCATTCCACCCAAGTAGGCATAGGCGCCAGCAGTGACCAGGTTCGTAGCGCCAGGGCCAAGGGTCGATAAGCTGACTCCCGTTTTGCCGGTTAACCGGCCATAGGTTGCCGCCATGAAACCAGCCGATTGCTCATGTCGAGTGAGAACGAGCCGGATGTTGGAGCGCCTGAGTGATTCAAGTAAATCCAGGTTCTCTTCACCAGGAATCCCGAACACGAACTCTACGCCCTCATTCTCGAGGCACTGCACTACGACGTCTGAAGCCTTGAGCATTTCACTCTCCTCTAAAATCATGTATCCGCGCTTGAGATGCAACCTTGGACAATTCGCTTACGATGGATATTCAGAAACCAAAACACTGCACTTGCCAGCAAAGCGACGTGGGCTTCGACCGGCAGGTGCAGTAAAACTGGAATTCTTTAGTGTTATGCGGACGCGTGGATAACTCAACGTCTTGTCAGGTCCAGTGCCACATCGACGATCATGTCCTCTTGCCCACCGACCATTTTTCGCCGTCCCAATTCGACCAGGATGTCGACGGTACGCAACCCGTAGCGCTGGGCCGCCGCTTCGGCATGACGCAGGAAGCTGGAGTAAACGCCTGCATAACCCAGCGCCAGCGTCTCGCGATCTACCCGCACCGGACGGTCCTGCAGCGGACGGATGATGTCATCGGCGGCATCCATCAAGGTGTAGAGGTCGGTGCCATGATTCCAGCCCAGTCGCTCGGCGGCAGCGATGAACACCTCCAATGGCGCGTTGCCCGCCCCCGCCCCCATGCCAGCCAGGCTGGCGTCAATGCGGTCACAGCCCTCTTCCACCGCGACGATGGAGTTGGCCACGCCCAGGCTTAAGTTGTGGTGGGCGTGCATGCCGGTTTCGGTTTCCGGCTTGAGCACCGCCTTGAACGCACGGAAACGCTCGCGGATGTCCTGCATGTTCATCGCCCCACCGGAGTCGGCCATGTACACGCAGGTCGCGCCGTAGCTCTCCATCAACTTGGCTTGGGCAGCCAACTGCTCGGCCGGAATCATGTGGCTCATCATCAGGAAACCGACGGTGTCCATGCCCAGCTCGCGGGCATATTCGATGTGCTGTTTCGACACATCGGCCTCGGTGCAATGAGTGGCGATGCGCACCACCCGGGCACCGGCGTTGTAGGCTGCTTTCAAGTCATGCACGGTGCCGATGCCAGGCAACAACAAGGTAGTGATCTTGGCGTGGCTGATCACATCGGCGGCGGCTTCGATCCATTCCAGGTCGGTGTGCGCCGCGAAGCCGTAGTTGAAGCTCGACCCTTGCAGGCCATCACCATGCGCCACTTCGATCGAATCGACCTTGGCTTTGTCCAAGGCGCGGGCAATGTCCTGCACGTTTTGCAGCGAATACTGGTGACGAATCGCGTGGCTGCCGTCGCGCAGGGTTACGTCGGAGATATAAATTTTTTTGCCGGGATTGAAAGTCATGACGGTCTCCTCAGGCGTTGAGCATCGACTGCGCCATGCGCTCGGCGGTGGCCAAGGCAGCGGAAGTCATGATGTCGAGGTTGCCGGCATAGGCTGGCAGGTAGTGGGCGGCGCCTTCGACTTCAAGGAACACTGAGGTCTTGAGGCCGGAGAACTTACCAAGACCCGGTATGTTCAGTGGTGCGTCTTCAGGGATGACGTCGAACTGGACTTTTTGCTTGAGGCGATAGCCCGGCACATAGGCCTGTACGGCGGCCGCCATCTCTTCGATGGAGGCCTCGACCAGTGTCTGATCAGCGGCTTCGGACAGCACAAACACCGTGTCACGCATCATCAGCGGCGGTTCGGCCGGGTTCATCACGATGATCGCCTTGCCCTTGGATGCGCCGCCGATCGCTTCGATAGCCTTGGAGGTGGTTTCGGTGAATTCGTCGATGTTGGCACGAGTGCCAGGACCCGCGGACTTGCTGGCGATCGAGGCGACAATTTCGGCATAGTGCACCTTGGCCACACGTGATACCGCTGCGACCATGGGGATGGTCGCCTGGCCACCGCAGGTAACCATGTTGACGTTGAGTTGGCCGAGATTCTGTTCCAGATTGACCACCGGCACGCAATACGGGCCGATGGCTGCAGGTGTCAGGTCGATCAGACGGATGCCGGGTTTGATCGAGCGCAGGAAGGCATCGTTTTTCACGTGGGCGCCGGCCGAGGTGGCATCGAAGACGAAATCGATGTCCTTGAATACGTCCATGCGGGTCAGGCCTTCAACCCCTTCATGGGTCACCGCCACACCCATGCGTTGAGCGCGGGCCAAACCATCAGAGGTCGGGTCGATGCCGACCATGGCGGCCATTTTCAGGTGCTTGCCGTGACGCAAAATCTTGATCATCAGGTCAGTGCCGATGTTGCC
Organism: Pseudomonas sp. GW821-FHT01E05; assembly: GCF_059422425.1. Lineage (NCBI taxonomy): Bacteria > Pseudomonadati > Pseudomonadota > Gammaproteobacteria > Pseudomonadales > Pseudomonadaceae > Pseudomonas > Pseudomonas sp. GW821-FHT01E05. Next base: position 391,623 of record NZ_JBWKWW010000006.1, on the reverse strand, counting down.
CGAGCCGATGATGGCGACGCTTATTGGATTGCTCATTGTTATTGTGTCCTGTCGTTGCACACAGCCTGGGATCAGGCGTTACCACGCCGGCGTTCGGCAAGGGTCTTGCCACCCGCAGCCCACTGGGTTTCGGGAATCTCTTGAAGCAGCACACGGACGCTATCTACGGGCACATCGAGGCTTTGCGCGATGGCCTGGGTGACATTGACCAACAGCGCATGCTTCTTCTCTTCACTGCGTCCTTCGGCGAGGTGGATCATTGCGATAGGCATGGTCGATAGCTCCGGATCAACGCTGGCTGGACGAAGTGAAGCGCATGGAGACGCTGCCCAAATGCTGGTAGCGGACGGTGATGTTGTCCCCGGCAGCAACGGCAATGGCCTCGGTGATGCCGCCGGTCATGATGAAGCAGCCCGCCGGTAGTTCACGCCCCTTGGCACCGAGCATGTTGGCCAGCATGGCGACGCTCTGCGCCGGGTGCCCGAGCACCGCGGCGCCGGCACCGGTGGCGACTACTTCGCCGTTCTTCTCCAGCACCACACCCAGGCATTTAAGGTCAATGCCCTGCACGCCGCTCATTTGTCCGCCGGTGACAAAACGTGCCGAAGACGTGTTGTCGGCAATGACGCTCTTGAGATCGAAGCGGAAGTTCTCGTAGCGCGAGTCGATCACTTCGACTGCCGGCAAAATAAAATCGGTGGCCGCCAATACATCGCCAACATGCACGCCCGGTCCCTTGAGCGGATGCTTGAGGACAAAGGCGATTTCTGCTTCGACCTTGGGATGGATCAACCCGTCAACATCGATAGCCGCGCCGTCCAGGCAAGAGCCGTAGTCCGTAAGGAAGCCGTGGATCGGGTCAGTGACCCCCATTTGCTTCATTTTTGTGAAAGACGTCAGGCCCATTTTCAGGCCGGCGATACGTACACCGCGTGACTCTTTGCGTTGGCGAATGGTGTCCTGAATGGCGTAGGCGTCTTCCCAGTCCATGTCCGGGTGGGCGTCGGTAATCTTGGCCACCGCCTCACGGTTGAGCTCGGCGTTTTCCAGGTGTTCGGCCAGTTGGGCGATAGTGCTTGCAGAGAGATTCATAAAGGTTTCCTTCAAACGAAACGAACAGAAGCCGAGCCGATGCCGCCCAGGCTGATGCGCAATTGATCACCGGCCTTGACCAGTACCATGGCTGCCAGTGAACCAGAGAGAATGACTTCGCCCTTATTCAGGCCAATGCCAAGTTCACCGAGCTTGTTAGCCAGCCAGGCCACGGCATTCGCCGGATGGCCGAGGGCCGCAGCACCGGCGCCGGTGGCAACCACTTCACCGTTCTTTTCCAGGGTCATGCCGACACAGGCCAGGTCAACGTCACGCGGGGACACGCCCTGCCCGCCCAGGACGAAAGCCCCGGCGGAGGCGTTGTCGGCGACGGTGTCCTGGATGCGGATCTTCCAGTCACGGATGCGCGAATCGACGATCTCGAAGCACGGCATCACATAGTCAGTGGCCCGTAAAACATCAGCCACGGTGATACCGGGGCCATGCAGGTCTTCCTTGAGCACGAACGCGATTTCGCCTTCGGCCTTGGGTGCGATCAAACCGTCGATGGCGATGGCGGCGCCGTCGGCATAGAGCATGTCCGAGAGCAGATGACCGAAGTCCGGCTGATCGACGCCGAGCATGTCCATCACTACTTTGCTCGTGACGCCGATCTTTTTTCCGATGACCCGCTGGCCGTCATCAAGGCGTCGCTGGACCATCGCCAGCTGTACCTCATAGGCCTGCTCCAGGGTCATGTCCGGGTAGGTGTCGGTCAGCGGCGCCAAAGCCTGGCCGTTGCTGAGGGCCTGGTGTAGTTGCTGGCCGAGTACGTGGATCTCTTGTTTATTCATGAATGGCTCCTTACAGCCGCACGCAGACGTTGCGCAGTTCGGTGTAGAATTCAAGCGAATGCACGCCCCCCTCACGGCCGATACCCGACTGCTTGGCACCGCCGAAAGCGGTACGCAGGTCGCGCAGAAACCACGAGTTAATCCAGCAAACACCCACGTCCAGTGCACTGCCCAGACGATGGGCGACCTGCAGGTTGCTAGTCCACACACTGGCAGCCAGGCCATAGGGTGTGTCGTTAGCCAGGCGGACGACTTCTTCTTCGGTATCAAAGGGGGCGATGTGGCAAACCGGACCGAAAATTTCCTCGCGCACCACGGCCGAAGTTTCCGAGAGGTCGGTCCAGATCGTCGGCTCGAACCAAGCCCCTTCGGCCAAGTGCTCCGGTACCTGGGCGATGCCACCGCCGTGGACCACCGTGGCACCGTCGGCGACTGCCTGACGGCAATAAGAGAGAATTTTTTCGCGGTGACCGAGTGAGATCACCGGTCCCATGGTGCTGTCGTGTTGGTTCGGGTCACCAACTTTGATGCCTTCGGCGTGGGCCTTGAACGCTGCGACAAAACGCTCGAACAGCGGACGTTGCACGTAGATGCGCTCGGTCCCCAGGCAAACCTGACCACTGTTCTCGAACACGGCGCGTCCCAATCCTTTGACGGCTTTTTCCAGGTCCGCATCGGCGAAAACGATGCCGGCGTTCTTACCGCCCAGTTCCAGCGATACCGGGCGGATACCCTTGGCTGCGGCCTTCATGATGATCTCGCCCGTGCCGGTTTCACCGGTGAAGGTGACACCATTGACCTCTGGGTGAGCGGTGAGGAAGGCACCGGCCGAGTCACCGCCAAAACCATGTACCACGTTGTACACACCCGGTGGCACGCCTGCTTCATTCATGACTTCGGCGAGCAGCGTGGCCGTGGCTGGGGTCTCTTCCGAAGGTTTGACCACCACAGTATTGCCACAGGCCAGGGCCGGCCCAACCTTCCAGGTCATCAGCAACAGCGGCAGATTCCAGGGACAAACAACAGCGATGACGCCACGTGGTGCTCGCACGCTGTAGTTCACCGCCTTGCCACCGTCAGGGGTGTCCATCACGAAGCTTTCAGTCGGCACATTCTTGATCAGGTCGGCGAACACCTTGAAGTTGGCCGCGCCACGGGGAATGTCCAAGTGCCCGGCGAGTGCGCGGGGTTTTCCGGTGTCGGCCACTTCCGCAGCCACAAACTCTTCATGGCGACGTTCGATGCCCTCCGCCACTTTGTGCAACAGGGCCGTTCGCTGGGCGACAGTCATGCTGCCCCAAGGGCCTTTCAATGCAGCTTGCGCAGCTCGCACAGCGGCGTCTACCTCAGCTTTGCCGGCCTCGTGCACCAAGCCGATCAGGCTGTTATCGGCCGGGTTGCGGTTTTCGAAGGTACGGGTGCTACTCACCCATTCACCATTGATGAAATGGCGGAATTCTTTAGCAGGCATAAGGTGTTCCTTCTTTTCTAGTTGGCTGGAGCGCTGGCTTCGGGATCACCCGCCGTCAGGTATTCCCACATACGTTCGTAAATTCGGCCGCTGGTGACAGCCCGTCGCGCGCAGGCCTGTGGGTCGAGTACCGGCCCTTGGGTGGCAAGACCTGCGCTGTGCAGTTGCAACTCAATCCGCGCGGCGTCTTCCAGATACCAGGTCAGCGTCAACGCTTCGATCAGTGACGCGCCAACGACGATGGCGCCGTTGCCACGCATGACCAGCGCATTCCCCTGCCCTAATTGATTGGCCAAGGCGCTGGCTTGCTCGTCGCTGCGCAGCAGTTGCGGGTCGTCCCACAGCGGGATTGGCTGCTGAAAGTAGCTGCCCATGCCATGGCGCGGTTGAGGTGTGAGCCTTGCGCATGACAGGGTCATGACCTGGGCAGGCATGCTTCGGATCACTGCGTGGACGTCTGGGCGCCGACGATATATTTGCTGGTGGATACGAACCTCACCCAGCACGCCGTCGGGCAACTCACCTTTGACCGGTACCACGATTCCTGGCTCGCCCGGCTGGATCAAACCCATCGGTTGCGCGGCGCAGACCAGAAAGTGCTCGTCATCCAGACGCAGGCTGCAGTGCCCGTAGGCATGCACCAGACCCGCACGGGCCAAAGCGCGCGCCGCCACGCGCACCTGCGACTGCTCCTCGCGGCCGGGTATTGGCAAGCGACTCACGATTTGAATTCCGGAATGTCAGGCTTCGCACCCCAGGCGCAGAATCCCGCACCCTCCGCCGGAAACTGCCGAGGCTGGTGGGTTGCATCATTCTCTGGAGAGATTAGGCTGACCCCTGTCGAGTATTCGTAGGTCATGCCGTCAGGTCCCTCGAAATAGAGGAACATCGCGCCCGAGGTAGGGTGGCGTCCCGGACCAAAGAGAATCCGAATGCCCCGTTCAACCAGGAAGTAGTAGGCGCGCATCAAGTCATCGACGGTTTCCACCTGGTGGTTGATGTGTTGCACGCCGGGATGGGAGGAAGGGAACAAGGCGATCTTGTGATGGATCTCGTCGATACGCAGCAGCGGCGCCTCGCCAATTCGGTCACTGACCCTGGCGTTTGCCAGCTGAGTCCAGAACAGTTCGTCACGCCGGGCATTCATGGTGCGCAAGCCAATATGGCTGAAACCGGTGATGCCTGCATCGCGACTCGGGAAATAGCGTCGCCCGCTTGCCTGGGGACGCAAGACCAGCTCGATGTTGTTGCCGCTGGGATCTTTGAAGCGAATGAAGTCGTCGACATAGCGCACTTCAGCGTCTGCACGTGAGCCATGCTGTACGTTGAATTCATTACGCTCCAGCAAGACCGCTGCGTCTTCCAGGTCCTGCGCTGTTCTGACTTCGAACGCTGTTGTGGTTTCTTGCGGATCGCCCTCGTAATAGCAAAGCGTATGGTCTCGGCTGTCCGATCGGAAGTACACCGCTCCATTGGCTTCTCTCGCGATCTGCAAGCCGAGAACCTGTGTGGCGTAGCGACGTGCCTCGTCCAGATTCGCGGTGCCAAGCCGTATGTACCGAATGTCATGCAGGTTAATCATGAGGCATGTCCTCTTATTTATTGTTGTCTGGGAACCATCTTCCCGCTGGCCAATAAATAAAAGAAGCAAATATTAGTTATTTGCGGTATCTGATTTATTTATACGTGTATCACCCTCTACATCCAGTTTTTCGGGGTAAAAAAAATGCCCCGTATCTACAGATACGAGGCATTTTCACCAACAAATCAGGTCACCCGATTGCCTCCTTGGCAATGTCTGAAGCGCCTGCCTGCGTACTGACCTCATTCACTGTTTTACTCCTTGGCATGGAGAACACAAACAATGCGGAAATGACGTAGAAGCCGGCGCAGACGATCAATCCCGCTGCCAGGCTATAGAAGCTGGCAATGCCACTGAGCAGCACGGGTGCGAAAGCCGCCAGTCCGCGACCCGCATTGAAACAGAAGCCCGCTCCAAGCGTTCGCACCCGGATGGGGTACATCTCGCTGAAGTAAGAACCGAACAACCCAGCGAACACCATGAAAAATGCGTACCCCGCCCCTATCCAGATCAGCGATTGGGTCTGGGTGGTATAGACATAGACCAGCGCCATCATGGATGTCAGCAACAGCGATATAACAATCGTAAGCCGCTTGCCAATGCGATCGGCGATGAAGCCGAATACGTTCAGGCCAAAGAAATTCCCGAGATGGAGTACCGCCATAAAGCTGGTCATCGACGCCAGATTCAAGCCACGGTCCTGTATCAGGTAGGTGGGCAGCCACGTGCTGACGCCCCAGGAACCAAGCAACGCAAAGCTGGCTGCAAGAGACCCCAGCAGGGTGTAACGAAGTAGTTCAGGCGAAAAAATCTCCCTGACCGATATCCGCTGCGCAGTAGTGCCCTGTGTATTGCGCTGAGCCTCCCAGGCCGGCGATTCCGGAATCAGAAAAAATACATAAATGATCGGCAGTATCACCGAGGCACCGGACACGAAAAACATCAAACGCCATTCCGGCAGCATGAACTTTGCAGCCAGCGCAGCCACGATGGCGCCAACTGGGAAGGCACTGATCACGAAGGATATGGCTCTAGCGCGTTGCTTGGGCGGCCACGTTTCTACGATATAAGCTGAGAGGATCGTCCATACCCCGCCAAGGCCAAGACCAGAGACAAACCTCAGGCCCGCCATTACGTAGAGATCATGAGCGAATGCAAAGAAACAGGTCAGTGCGCCGAAGATCGCCAGCGATGCAATCAATGCCTTGCGCCGACCGAAGTTGTCGGAGTACCAACCTGTGGCAACGCCGCTCACACCAATACCCAGCAATGTAGCGCTAGCCAGCGCACCCACCTCATGGAGGCTGAAACCCAGGTCCTGGCGGATAACCGGCAGAGCGAGCGTTAGCAGAATGATCTCCATCGCATCAAAAAGGTAGGCGATGAATCCGCCGATCAGTACATGCCACTTGGATATTCCAGTCACGATTTCACCTGCTTTTAATTATTGGACAGTGATGTTCGTTCCGCGGGCCGCCATGTTGTTTATGGCGGCCCTGGAAAGAGGCAAAGTTCAGAATCGGTAAACGGCCTGCAGCCAGAATTTATTACCTTCGGCACGGTTCTCGACCAGCATTTCGTGCTGCACTTTCATGACAAACCCGATTGCCGGGGTTTGGTATTTGATCGAGGGGCCGATTGCAACGACCCGACCACGGTTACCATCCAGGTACGTCTGACCATTCTTCTCATCATCGCTGAGCTGCTTATACGCATAGCCGTTCACGCCCACTTGCCATTCGGGAGTGATGTTGTAGCCAATGTTGTAGTCGGCGTTGAACTCACGGCCGGAGCGATAGTGGGTAGCGGAGTTCTCACCATTGAACATATAAATGAGCTTGGCGCTGACCTCCAGTTTCTCCAATGGATAGGCGGTAAACGAGTACCATGGCCCGTAAGCCCAGTAGTTTCGACCTGGATTGAAAAGGCGGTCCTTGTCATAGGACCCGATGGGCGCAAATATATCCAGCGCGAATAATTGGCTGTACCGTGGAGAGCTCCACCCCAATACAAATGGAGTTACCGTCAAATCGCCGACGCCTTCTTGGTGATCGCTGCGATGAACTCGACCAGCAGGTGTATCGACATCGAACTTGACGTCGCCCTTGACCAAGGGCAAGGCAATGCGACTGGCCAGCTTGGCACCCAAAATCGAGTAATCTTGGTAGACGTAATCCACTCGCATCGACAGTGCTTGAACATCAAGGTCAAAGTTGTGAATACCTTGCTTTTGATTGCCATCACCATCCAGAGTTTTATTCGCGCTGTAGTCGGACAAGTAGAAAAACTCGGTAAAGCCTGGTGGTGGCATCTTTCCCGCGAGGACCGTATTCACACCCAGTGGGTATGAGGTGCCGCCGCCTTCTGTTGCCTGGGCAAGCGGAACGAAAAAAAGACCTATACAGAGAGTACTGATCCAAGCGTTTGGCGCGCGATGGTTTTTTGATTTTAGTGTGTTCATCTCATGTTCCATTTTTATTTTTGTATTGCGGAGGAGAATTTTTTTTTGAAACTTTCAGCCCTAGCGTTACTTAAAAACGACAGGCAAATTTCAGGCGCAGCGATACGCACCGTCATTTGTCAGGACGCTGCAAACAGTTGAGTTATTCAACGGCCGGGCATTGATTGCCCGGCCTTCAGCAAGGTGTTACCGAATAGTGGTTTCCAGCTCGCCGAGCCCTTCGATGCAGACTTTCAATACATCGCCGCGGTCCAGGAATGTGTGGCTTTCCATGCCCACGCCCGCCGGTGTTCCCGTCAACAGAACATCACCGGGAAACAGATCGATGGTCTGGCTCAGATAGGAAATCTGCTCTGCAATGCCGTACATATGGTTGCGGGTATTGGAATCCTGTACCCACACACCATTCCTCGACAGCTTGATATCCAGGTTCTCGGGATCTTTGACAAATTGTGCCGGCGTCAGGTACGGGCCCAGCGGGCAAGAACCCGTGAAGCATTTGTGGCCAATCCAGTCGAAGCGAAACGGCGAGCTGGGGTCGACTTGCTCGCGACGCAGTCGATCACGCGCGGACAGGTCATTGGCGCAGGTGTAACCCGCCACATAATCGAGCGCCTCTTCAATGGAGACACGCGACGCTCGTTTACCGATCACCACCGCCAACTCGGCTTCCCAATCGAGCATGCGGACCCCTGTCGGAAAGTCTACCGCTTGCTTGTGTGCGACCAGACTGCCGCGGCCGGGCTTGATGAAATGCCAGGGAGCAATGCCCTCGCTGCGCGGATCCAGCGACAGTTTCATGTTGAACGCACGAGCCATGGCTTCGACATGGTCTCGATAGTTTGCGCCCGCGCAATAGATCGTGCCTGGACGTTCCAGAAACGGAGCAAAGTGCAACGTGGCAAGATCAAGCCGCTGCGACTCATACTGCGCTGGCGCTTCAAACACTGCCATTGCAAGCTTTTGCAGCTGCGGATTGGACGCTTCCCAGCACTCGAGCAATGCATCGACGGAAGCTGCCGGTAACTCAAGGCCGGTCCTGGCCACAAGCTGACCAAGATCATAGGCGTATTCGCCAACCAGCAGGCCGGTAGCGTTTGACTGGACATCCGTCCGATAGGTGAAAAGCTGATACTTCATGGGGTCACCATCACAGGAGCGAAAAGCGTTGGTTGGAAAAGCTGACGTGGAGCGTGAGGCCGCCTTCCATGAGCAGCCACTTGCGTACATCTACGTCATAAACGCCGTGGGCGATAAAGGGATCTGACTGGACAATGCGCAGAGCTTCGGCATGATCCGCCGCACGCAAAATGCTCATACCCCCCAGCTCACCGGGAAGGGTTTGATCCGAGACAAAGGGCCCGGAAGCGAACAACTCGCCGCGTTGCTGCGCCAGAATCGCCCACTTCAAGTGGGCGTCCAGCAGCTCTGGTACGCGGGTCAGGTCCCGTGGCGTACGCATGACCACGAACAGTGGCTTGTTCAACATCCCTGCCAGCAGTTCCTTGGTCGTAGAGCTATCACTCATCACGCGCCGCCTCGAAATTCTGAATGAAGGCTTCAGGAGGTGGATTGGTTGCCCACACGGCGATCAGGTCTGGTGGTGCCCCGTCGATAGCCAGCCATTCGCTGTCATCTTCGGGAATGACATCGATGTCCCAGAAGTATTCGACCATGCTGTCCCAAGGGTCGCGGATGTAATGAAAGTAATTGGAACCGGCCACATGTCGTCCAAGGCCAAAAGCGCTTTCGTAGCCCAGGCTCATCAGGTGTTGAGCGCCCAATTCGATCTCATCAATACCCATCACCTCAAAACTGAGATGATGCAGACCGCTATGGCTGCTCTTAGCCAGGCCCATTACGTGGTGATCGCCGCCACAGCCACAACGCAGAAAGGCGATCTTGTCCCCTGCGCGATCAGAGACTTTCATCCCTAGCACCCGGGTATAGAAATCAATGGAACGGTCCACATCGGGGGTGAATTTGATCAAGTGGCCCAAGCGTAACGGCGTCACTCGACGCAACTTCGAGGCTGGTGTGCACCCGCGCTGACCGATGCGGCGGTAACGGCCCGGGGTGTTCAACTCTGGCGTGGACAAAGGAGCTACCGGCATGGAATCTGCGTCGGTGACATGAACCCAATCGCCGGATGGATCACGAAACCACAATCCGTCTTGCCCGATATCAAACGGTGCCGGATGGATGACCACACCGTGGTAGCTGAGGCTTTCTCGAATAGTCTGCAGGCCCTCAATATCGGTACCAAACGAGACATAGCTAAGGCGCTTTGTGGTGCCGGGCATCAGTCGCACTTGATCCTGGGCGCGGCCTTTGCAGCGCAACACCAAATGCTCACCTGCCATGCGGGCTTCGAGCCCGACAGCTTCGTAGAAAGAACGACCCACTTCCAGATCTGGGACTGTCACGCCTACGTGTTGTAGAGAACGAATCATCTTGGATGCTCCTTCTTAACGAATAGGGGAAAAGGGCGCGGCGCTCAACAGTTCAACCTGCTGGGCAACCACCAGATGACCGTTCTTACCAAGGAACGTACGCCATCTTGGATCGCTGGACAGCGCCGCGCGACGTTGGGCACGGTCCTCGAAGCTGGAATATCCCCACAACTGAATGACTCGGTTGATGTCCCCCGTTTCCGGCTTGAAATAACCGATCAAGTTGCCCAGTGCCTCGCCCTGAAGTGGTAGCCCCTCCTCCTCGTAAGCACGCAGGAATTCGTGCAGGGCGCCAGGCTTGAGTTGATAGGTACGTTGTTCAATCAGCATGTTGTTTTCTCTTTTTTGGAAGGTGCCTGGGACTCGGCCTTGGAGTCGGCTTCGATCAACTTGATCACTGCCGAGATATCTTCTTCACCGATGCCTTCTTCGATAGCCCTTAGAAAGTAGGGCTTGGCGGCATTGAACAAAGGCGCGGCGCTACCGAATTCCTCGGACAGTTCACTGGCCATGTCGATGTACTTTTCCAGTGTGGCAAAAGGTCCTGGCGCCGGCAGGAAAGAACGATCAGCCATCATCGGTGCTCTTGCGCTGAACATCGTTGAGCCACCCGCGCTTTGGCGAATCACCTCAACCACCTGCTGTGCGCTGAACCCCGCTTTGACGCCAAGATTTAGCGCCTCGGCTGCGGCTAGGGTGTGAATGGTCACGAGATAGTTGGCGATCAATTTCATCGCGACTGCGCACCCGAACTCACCGATGTGGAACTGGATGTCGGCGATTGCATCAAGCACTGGTTTGCAGTGCTCCACCAACTCAGGGCCACCGCCCAGAAACAAAGAAGCCTTGCGCTGGGAAACCATGGATGGAGTACCACTGACCTCCGCTTCCAGTACCCGCGCACCACGTTGTTCGATGCGCTGAGCCATGCGTTGCTTGAAGGCTTTGTGGTAGGTACCGATTTCGATGAGCGTGTGCTGCGGCCCTATGGACTGAAGCAGACCATCAGGCCCCTCCATGATTTCCATGTGGGCCACTTCGCTGGGCAGGCAAGTGAGGATGAAGTTTGATTGCGCCGCTACGGCGGCTGGGCTTTCGAGCGCGATGCCACCCTGACGGATGAAGGCCTCGCGATCTCGACGTCGGTAACCGACAACGCGAAATCCGGCCGCAAGCAGGTTGGTTGCGATAGGAAGGCCAAGCTGGCCGATTCCCACCATACCGATGGTTATCACAGGCATTATTCGCCTCTCTTGTTGTTGTTCTTTTACGCAAAGCTTGAAGCTCGGCTAGGCGCTAACCTAGGCGCAGCCGGGTTCTGGAGCAAATAGCTCGGATTATGAATAACTAGAAGCAAGCGTTATACGAAGGAACTGGAGTGGACTCGAAGCCTCAGCCAGCAGACTGGAAATCGATGATGAGTACGAGGAGACAGCAATCGACCTGAGGCGGTCGATTACCCTGAGCAAGGACTCCTTGATCGCCAACATACCGGCCGGCTACTCCGACGGTTATCGACTGGCGTTCTCCAACAAAGCCTCAGTGCTGATCCACGGCCAACGCGCGCCGGTGATCGGCAAGGTCACCATGAACACCCTGATGGTTGACGTCAGTGACATCAAGGGCGTGCAGGCAGGCGATGAGGTCGTTCTATACGGCAGGCAAGGTGATGAAGAAATTACCCAAGCGGAGCTTGAGTCCATCAATGGCGCGCTATTGGCTGACTTGTACACGATCTGGGGCAACTCCAATCCCAAAGTCTTGAAGTCCAAGTAACCGGTTCAACAAACGTCATCAATGGCGATAGTTAGCTGTCGAGATCGCGAATCGCCCCCGCAGGGCGCCAGCTCGAAAAGGAGCGACAGCCCTGCGGAGGAACAGCAGGTCTCCTATGACTAGGAAGCGGAAAAGTCGCTTCTGAACGCGGCTTGCTCAAGTGCATGAGCAACTGAGTGAGATCCCCTGTGCAATTATTCTCGCGGGCGTCGCTCGCCAAGCTGAACTCAGGCCTCCCAGCGAAGCCTTTCCAAGCGTTGCCAGATCGACTGCAGCTCAGTGTCGGGGTGGCGAAGACTTGACCAGACCTCTGCCAATCGTGACACCGTAATCTCTCGCACATCAACCACCAAGCCTGCCTCAAGTAGCTTTTCACGGTTAGCGAAGAGCGCTTGCCCCAGATCCTCATCAATCTCTTTTTGCTCGAAGGTTACATCGAAGAAGCGTTCGTGCATGTCCTGGAACTTGTCCTTGTAACGAACCCTCACCAGAAGCGCCAGACTGTTATTCAACGCTTGGGTTCCGGGGATAGCATTGTCATGCGCGAACCGCGTCACCACGTCATCCATGCCATGTGGTGCTTCATCGACCGAGTAGAGCTCGCCCTTATAGGCCCCAACCCAAGTGACAGAGGAGTAATAATTGGCAAGGGGAATATATGCAATGGGTAAATCAGCACACTTTTTTCCGTCGCCTTTCTTTGCCTGACCAACAGGGCACCTTTCGCTCACAACAAGAAAAGGCGCTTTGGTCACCTGCAGTTCAGTCAGCTCCTCACCTGTGTTTTCGATTACCAAACGTCGAATGTAACTGGTCTCACCTTGGTACCCTTGGCGCCAGACCTTCAGCGCAGGCTGTTGCAGGCGCTGTAGCAAACTCAGCGTCTGTGTGGCACCACGTCGCTTATTTAGCTCGAGGATGCACTTCACATAGGTTTCGTAATTGTCATTTGCTGACAAAATCCCTGCATCGACCGCAGCCGCCTGAATTTTGGAGCGCTGAGAAGCCGAAAGCTCACCCCCTGACTTGTTGGCTTCAGAACGAATGATCAGTCCCACCCGATTGTCGATATCAACTCCAGCCCCGCACAGACTAATGTCTCGGCTGTCCGACTTAGCGTCAGACAGTGTGTCGACTGCGTTGTATTTTCCGCAGCCCCCCAGCACGGCAGCAGTCAGAAACAAACAGATATATTTCATGCACCCTCAATTTGGTCAGCAGGTAGGCACCACAACCCCGCGTCGTGGGAATGCCTAGTCTGCATCGAATAGCAGTCGAGATCAAAATGCCACCACCTTCGATACTCGCACCCTGCTCCGATGTGCCGACTTCGCTTAAGTCGATAGCGACGATATGGAGGACATTAGCGAAAGCGCGTTCAAGGGAACCGGCAACTCGAAGCTCAATATCGACCCGACCATAAACCAGAGTACGGGGCGCAACCGCGAACTGGGTAGCTTCTACCTGAACGTAGCGGATCAACGATAGTGAGACCGCGGCGGCTCTCAAAATTTTTCCGGCGGTTACAGCAATGACTGGGCGATGTCAGCTACAACATCAGTGTGAGCCGCGACTAGGACGTGGGTAATCGACCTTTCTTGCCGAGCCCGAGAATTGGACCCCATGCAGCTTACATCACCGTGCCGGCCCGTTCCGGCGCAAACGTGAGCATCACACATATGTCATGGAGTGCACCCGCAGGCTTGCAGATGTAATTTCATATCAGGCAAGCCTTTGATCGGGAGCTTTCAACTCCGGGCCCGGGAGGCTAACGTATCGCACCGTTTTCATGGAGCGCCTCCCTATGCCGTACCTCAACCTAGACCGACGCTTCGTGCAACGGAGGAAATACGATCAGGAGGAATTACTGCGGTCAGACCTAAACGGTCGTAAATTGTCATGGGGTGAGGTACTGAAAAGCCGCTACGCGATTATCGTCGCGCCGGCTAACTTCGGGAAAACCACTGAACTCAAGGAACAGGCAAAGCGTGAACGCATGGCGGGGAAATACGCGGTGTTTATCGAGCTGCGCAAAGTGCTTGATCGGGGTGCCTTTGAGGACTCACTGATCCCGTCTGAGGTTGATGCCTTCCAGGCTTGGCAGCAAGCTCCTGATGCGGCAGTCACCCTGTTCATCGATTCCTTGGATGAGGCTTCACCCAAGCAGCGGGCTGATCTGCATCATGCCCTGAAGCAGGTCCTCAAGGCGGTCCAATGGCCAAACAGTAACACCCAGTGGATCATCTCGACGCGCCCGGCCGTACTCTCTCAGGATGTTTTGAGCCAGCTCTCGGAGATTCTGGATGTTCCCCTTGAGGTCACTTCCACGGAGGAGACCGATTTCGGGGGGCTGCTTGGTGATGAGACGGACAAGGCCACAACCACCCGGTTAAGCAGCAGCCACACCGCGTTGTCCATTTTCTCGCTGGCTTCGCTAACCTCAAGCCAGGCCAAAACCTATCTGCAGCGTGCACAAGGGGTTGATGATGCGGCCACACTCCTCGAGGTAGCCCACAACAAGGGCCTGCCTGGGTTCACGAAGAGCCCCGGCGGACTTGCGATCCTTGCCCACCTCGATCTGGTAAACCGCCAACCGGAGTGTCTAACCGATGTTTACAAGGGGGTGGTCCAGGCTGTCGAACTCCAACAAGGGCGTGACGATCGCCTTTCAACTGCTGGCACTCCCTCTGCACAGGTGGCGGTTGTCAGCAGAATTGCGGCAGCCTCAATGGTTTGTCAGCTGATGAACATCGAGATGCCTTCGGAACAGTTCGGCGTGGATGACGCTGTGCTTTCCGTGCGACTGATTGCGGGTACCCAGCTCCCGGAGTCGGCCTTGCAGCAATTGCTGACATCGCAACTATTCATTGATGCTGGCCACCACCAGGTCAAGCTCTACCCTGAGGAACTTGTTCCGTTTCTTGCCGCGCAACATTTCGCCTCGCGGGTTCAATCACCCGAAGATGCCAAACGCCTGGTCGATGCGTTTTCCTGGGACGCCCCTACGGGCGAGCGTGGTGTACAGCGTCGGCTGCTGACGATTTTGGGTTGGCTGGCGACCTTGAGCGCCTACTGCCGGGAAGAACTTTTGCCGCGAGACCCGCAAGTGGTCGCCTTTTTTGGTGACTTACGTAACCGGGATATCCCTAAGGCTGACGCCCACGAGGCAATCAAGCGAAGTATTCAACTTGTGGCGACACAAGGGGATCGCCTTGGGCGCAAACATTACGATCTCACACCCGAAAACTACTGGCAGGTTGGCGCGGACTACAACCTGCCATTGATCAGCGAGCTGTTCGAGCAATATGGTTCAAATCATCGCGCCCGAAGTGCGCTGATCAATATTGCAACCCACAGCCGCTCAGACATTCTGCGCCAGCAGGTGCTGAAGGCGTGTCAGGGTGACCTGGCACTGCTCATGAAACAACGACAGAGCCTCGACCTGTATTACCTGCTGGACCTTGGCGTCAACGAGGACCTTCAAGGCATTGCAACCGCGCTGATGGAGGAAGCTGCTCTCCATGAAAGCCTGATCTCCGCATCGATTACCCGCCTGGCCTGGTCGCACCTGACGGCGGCCCAAATCGTTACCTTGGTCGAACGGCAGTTTGACCGGGGTCAAGGGGCTTTCCGCCTGACCTCCACCATCGTTGGTCCGGTTCTCGACGCTGCGGATGAGCAACAGGCCTATCAGCTGGCGCGATCGCTGGTAATTCGCTTGGTCCGGGACCGTCATCTGCCCGACGCACGAAGGAAAGTCTATTCGGACTTCTCCGATCGGCGGATCAGTTTTGTGATCGATGTGCTGGCCTCACTAATCACTCGATCAGGGAACCGCAATGAATCGCGCGTGGTTCTCCTTTGTCTCATCATTCGCCGGTTTTTCCGCGAATGCTTTTATGGTTCGAGTGATTTTTCAGCTCTGCGCACAGCGCTTGGCCAGAACCCGGCGGTACGCCTGGAACTCCTTCGGAAAATCCTACAGCTGACCGCCCCAGATACTGAAGTGCTCAGGGACGCCATTTTTGGCTTTGGCTTTATCTGTGAGCCCGCCTTGGAGGACGCCACGACGCTCATGTCGGACCCGCTGCGATCCGCGATTCTGGCATTTCAGGCGCCCATTGCCACTGGCAGGAAGCCCCGGGCAACGGCCAAGGAAAATCGTCAGAATCGCATGACCATGGACGCAGCATCACTGGCAACTCTGCACGAGGAAATTGACCTGATAAGTAACGGCTCTGGGCGTCAGGCAATTGCTTGGTTGGTTGGCTGGCTTTTGCAGGCAAACACGTCGTCCCGCTATGGCGACGTCAGCATCGAGCCAGTGGCGGCGGTCGCTGGCGCTGACCTGGCAGCCGCATTCAAGACCGGGCTGTCCACGCTTTGGCGCGATCAACTGCCAATGTTTAAGGAGGATGAACCAAGGTCCACGTACCACATCACCGTGGCTGGCTTGCTGGGCCTAAGCCAAGAGCTTCGCGACGGCACCGATTTGCCGACCTTGTCGGCGAGCCAGGTAGGACAGGCCATTCAATACGCTTGCTTTGAAATCAACGGATTTCCTAAATGGTTCTGGCCATTGGTCGACGCACACCAGACTGTGGCGATTGTCGAGTTACAGCAGCTGATCGCGCGCGCGGATCGGGGACCAACCTCCTTCGAACACGCAGAAGAATTGCTTGTTGAATTAAACAACGCGCCGGAGAGCATTCAGAAAGCGTTGGCGCCGGCGGCCTGGTCCTTTCTTCTTAAACAGCCACGGTGCAGAAATCACACGACCGAGTCGCTCCTCAATCTGGTAAGCAATGTTCCAGGCACAACAACTCAAGACGTGTTTGAGGCGCAGGCGTCGAGTCGACTTCAGGCGACATTCAGCACGGCCATGCTTACTGAATCAGGCGAGAGCGTCATTCAGCCCGCTCTACTGGAAACAGTGGCGCAAAGTGTCATGTGGGGGGCTTTCTGGCTTACTACCCACCCAGATTCCTTCAAATCCCATCTTGAGCGGTGGCTGGTTGACGCCAGTCCCCAAGCACAGAGTTTTGTTTTCGAACTGGCGGCCTACCTCGGAAAGGACTATGGGTCGAAAGTGATCGGGCTCGCCAAACAGAGTGACGACGGGGTTGACACACTGGCCGCCCTTTATAGATGGACCTTCGGTATCGTCCGACCTGAGAACGACATCGAGCATCCTGAAGGAAGTGTGTATACGCCAGGTAATCGGGATGCTGCCGAGCAACTGCGTGATGCGCTCATACCCGCCATTGCTGCAGCAGGGTCGACAAGAGCCTATGAAGCCCTCGAGGCAATTCGCAAGGTTGCGGGCGACGAGCAAGCACAGTACCTGAGCAGTGTTTTATTCGACATGCAGGAAGCACGCTTCAGTCGTTCGCCAGTATTGCAACGGGATTTTGACAAGTTCGATGACGACTTCAGGCAGCCAGTCGCCGGCACACTTTCGCTGGCGCTGGCGGTCCAGGAAGACCTTCTGGCCGTGAAGTACAGCATTGAAAAAGGTGAGTTCAGTCTTCGTCGGGTCTTCAGCGCCGTGAACTTTTCTCGTATCAGTACCGACAAGGAAGGCCTCGCGTTGGAAGCCGATTTTCAGGCCTTGCTTGGGAGTGAAATGAATCACCTCGCGGGGTCTCGTTATACCGTTACGCGGGAGTCCGAGACAGCAGAGGCCACGCGACGGGATGTGCTTTGTCGGAAAGGTTCAGACTACGCCTCCATCGAACTCAAGATGTCCATGCGCTGGACCGTGCCCCAGTATTTGGAAGCACTCGAGCACCAGTTGGTGGGGCAGTACATGCGCAACCGCAATGCAACGACAGGCTTCCTAGTCATTGTGCTGCAGGAGCAAGATCGAAAATGGCATTACCCTACAGCTTCCGATCGAATGACATTCAGTGAGCTCATTAAATTGCTTCAGGCCCGGGCTCTTGAATTAGAAGGGCAGGATCGCAGGCGATTTATTCGAGTGATCGGGATCGACTCGACACCGCCGAGAAGCTTTCGGGACGTCTGAGGGTCCAGAGGGCCGGCCCGGTATCGTGGCCGCCACTCCTATGGTCGGCTGATCTCCTATGCGTGCAGTCTTCCTTCGCCCATGAAGGGTTCATCGACACGCCATCCTTCGATGATTTCGCCAGCGAGCGGCAGCTCACCCCGGAGAATTGGCATGGCCCTCAAGGTCGTGAATTACTGGAAAGGTCGTAAGCGTCCGGCCAAGTCACCTACCGAACTCCAGCATTAAGGGCGATGGTGTCCGCGTATTTTTTGCGGACGCAATTGCCCTTATCGCTAGGATTTTGCGCCAACGAAGCTCTTACCCTAATCCGTTCAAAGCCTAGGTCGTCCAAGAATGCCTGCAACCCGGAGCGACGATTTCCAGCGTAGCCATCCATCACGGTATCAACGCCAACGTTATCCGCAAGTGGCTACCGACCTACCGGGATCAATCACCTGCAACCTTGCCGGCTTTCGTTCCCGTAAAAACGGCAATAAAGCGCGCAACAGAAGAGACGGTGATTAGAGGCTGGCGGGGATATTGAGCGAGGAGTACAAGCATGGACTTGCTCAGGAAAGTCGGTGTGCCATGGCATGGCCAGTGACTTAATTACAAAACTGTCAGGCCTCCAAGCCTCTAGGAAGGGTCGGTGTGTCTGCCGGACGCTTATGCAGTTTTCACACAGCGACGTGTTGGAAGTAAATATCCAAAACCGGAAGGGGTTACACGGTTTTGGACATTTACATGCCAGAAATTTCGATATTTACTTCCGGGTAGTTGAAGGGCCAGAAACGACGAATCCCGCTCTAGGCGGGATTCTCAGCCGTCGATTGCATGCGTTCGACGGGGCAGGACGCTGTTACCTGGCACTGGGCCATCTGACTTTCATCAGAAGAGGGGTGCGATCCGAAGATCCCTGTAACCACCCTGTGGTTCACGCCTAGGCGCAGATGAACAATAGTCAATCCATAATCGCTATGTCAATCCTGCTGTCACCTCCTGGATCACCTAGATTCACCCCCGATCATCCCTCAACCCCCGGTTCAGAGGGCTCTTAACCGCAGAACTGGCTCTTCGCCGGATCGCTACGAAGCGGAAAACGGGCTGCGGCGATCATGAGCTTGATCCAGTCGGCGCGGCTCAACGGGCATAATCCGTATGCCTATCCAATAAGGCATGAGGCCATTAAGGCAATTCAGTCGCTCATGGACTGAAGCTGAACCTCAGGTTCAGTTCAGCTGATTGCTGCATCGGGATCGCAGGCTGCAAGCCGGAGTGTGGAATGGCCGCTGATGGCTGTGGATTCAACCGGTCGAAGCAACGGATTTGCCGGATTTTGGTTTACGCTTGACGGCGGGAACCTGGCGTAACTGCGTCAGTTGTTGCTCCAGCGTATCAGCACGGGCCTGCTGTGCCGCGGCATGTTGCTGGGTTTGACTCAGCTCGTTTTGAGTCGACTCCAGCCGCCGTTGCAGCTGCTCGACGTGCCGCCCAGCCTCCTTGAATTGGGCCGCCATGGCCTTGCCCTCCTCCCGCGCGCGGTCAACCTCACGGTGCGCACGATCTTCAACGCCACGTACGTAGCCCTCCTGCGTCACACGCTCCTGCTCGGCCTTGAGCCGTAACGCCTGCAGATCATGCTGTAACGTGTGGTTGTGCTGCTGCGCTTCACGGCGCTCGTGCAACAAACCTTCACGCTGCTGCTGCAAATCCTCGATCTGCGTCTGGCGCTGGGTCAGCAGTAGCTCCAGATCCGCCAGGCGCAACTCAACTGCCTGGCGCCCCGCTACTGCGTCCGTCGCCTGTTGGCGAAACTGTGCCGCGTCCTGACGCGCCTGATCCTCGACAGCAGCAACTCGCTCGCGCTCGGCAGCCAAGACCTGACGTTGATCGGACAACGCCTGTTCGGCGACGCCCTGGGCCAGGTGGATGGCCTGCTGCCACACCGCGACGAAGGCCTGCGAGACCTCGCCGGGCAGCGCGGGTAGACGGGTCTCGCCGCTGAGCCGTTCGGCCAACCGCGCCCACCATTGATCGAGCAGGCCGCCAACCCGCGCCGGACTGCCGCGCCCCAACTCCAGACGCACGCGCTCCACGGTCGGCCGTTCGCCGCGGGCCAACACCGCGTCTGCGGCGGCAAACACCTCGGTTTCCGGCACCCCTACTGCCATGGCTCATCTCCGGCTATATTAGGTCTGATAATGAAAGATTATCCGACGTTATTTTCTGACTACTGGAATTATCATACGTTGAACGTATTAAATATTACATACCAACTGGCCTTGGTCGAGGAAACCCCGCTGAACCCGCATTTTCTGGCGCTTAACGCCCAGGAAGCTGCCGCGGCTTTTATTGCCGCCGGCACAGCGGTGAATACCGTGCGCAGCTACCGCAGCGCCCTCGCCTACTGGTCGGCCTGGTTGCAGTTGCGCTATGGCCAGGCTCTGGGCGATGCGCCACTCCCCGTTACCGTGGCCGTGCAATTCGTCCTCGATCACCTGGCCCGGCCGTTGGCCGACGGCAGCTGGGCGCATCTGCTGCCGTCGTCGATCGATGCCGCGCTGGTCGCCGCCCGGGTCAAGAGCCGGCTGGGACCGCTGGCGTTTAACACGGTCAGTCACCGTCTGGCGGTGCTCGGCAAATGGCACCGGATCAACGAGTGGGACAGCCCGACCGAAGCGTCGGCGTTGAAGATCCTGCTGCGCGAAGCGCGCAAGGCGCAGTCACGCCAAGGTGTGAACGTGCGTAAGAAAACCGCGATCGTGCTCGAGCCGTTGCAGGCCCTGCTCGCCACTTGTACGGATGGTGTGCGCGGCGTTCGTGACCGCGCCCTGTTGCTGTTGGCCTGGAGCGGTGGCGGCCGGCGCCGTTCGGAAGTGGTCGGCCTGCAAGTGGGCGATGTGCGCCAATTGGATGCTGACACCTGGTTGTATGTGCTCGGTGCCACCAAAACCGACACCGCAGGTGTGCGTCGGGAGAAGCCGCTGCGTGGCCCGGCCGCAACTGCGCTGGCGGCCTGGCTGGCGGCGGCACCGGCCGAATCCGGCCCGCTGTTTCGCCGCATGTATAAAGGTGGCAAGGTCAGCGCGGATGGCCTGTCGAGCGATCAGGTGGCGCGCATCGTGCAGCGCCGCGCCCAGCTCGCGGGGCTGGAGGGCGATTGGGCGGCGCACAGTTTGCGCTCGGGGTATGTCACAGAAGCAGGGCGTCAAGGGGTGGCGCTCGGAGAGGTGATGGCCATGACCGAACACCGCAGCGTGACCACGGTGATGGGTTACTTCCAGGCGGGTTCGTTGCTCAGCAGCCGTGCCACGTCATTACTGGTGGATAGCGAAGCGCTCACGCAAGGCGGTCCGCCGAAGGCTGAAACTACCGAAACCGACTTAGGCGAAGAATGACACTCCTGGGATTCGTCGGTATTACCGGACAGATGATTTGTTACGCGTACTCCGCCCGGGCGGCTTTGCCATCAACGGGCACTGACGCTAGCAACGCCGCACTGGGCCGTGCGAGTCATTAAGCCGCCTCTCGTTAGAGCGGCTTGGTCTGGCCCCACGCCCCATGGCCCATCTGACTTAGTGCGGCTTCACCCTCGAGGGCGGCGGCTCCCGAATCCGCCACTCACATTGGAACGCGGGAGAACTCAGGCCTGCTGCGCTTCGCGCTGGACGACATCCAGCAATGCCTCAAGCGTCTGACCTGGCTCAAGGGCCAGGAAACTCTCAGCAATCAACGTCAGCGGGTGAATCTGCAGTACGGAGGCCAGCTCCACGACCTTCTCGAGTGTGGGGCATTTCTGTCCCCGCTCTAAGGTGCTGAGGTAGGTCCTGCTGCTCACGTCGGAAAAATCCTCTTGCGTCAACTTGCGCTCCAGGCGACGCGCTTTTAAAGCCGTTCCAAAGGCCTGTTTCAGTTCCATTTGCATCGCTCACAAAAGGAACGATGAAGCCTTTTTGAATACTTTAGGGCTACAATCTATAGGGTTCGTTTTGTGAGGGCATCATCATGTTTTTTACCCAGCCAGCTGCGGAACTCCTCTCTCCCGTGCCGTTTGACCTGAAAATCAAACGCTGGAGCGTCATTGAACGGGATCTCAACGACCCGTGGTTTCATGTGTGCATCAAGATGACGGAAGGAGAAATGGAGTTCGGTCGCACCCTGCTGGTCTCCGATGTGGGGTACCTGGAGCGAGTGCTCAATGAAGTTTCTCCCTTGGGCTCCGTGTGTTCGGTGATGGTCATGACCCCACCTCGAATGAATGCTTCAGCACACTGGTGCCTGGAGCACGTGCTAGCCATCAACACCGTGCCTGATGAACCGTCAGGGCAGTCCCATGTTCGCCTAACCGTGGAACATGGGAAGACCTACGACCTATTTCGTGGCAAGACCGTCGAAAAGACAGGTGCAATACCACAATGCATCTATTCAGCCCCACAGTTAGGATAGCTCCACATTGCATACCACTGATGAGGCACCCTAAAGCGTCCATCTCACCAACTTCGTCTGATCGGTTGCATAGGGGCGGTGCTAGAAGCAAACTCACAAAACAACGCTGCAGCCCAACGCCAGCAGGCGTCGATAGCTAAACGACCAATCAAAGGTAAGGACGACCCAAACGAGAGCAATCCAGCACTTGTGCTATTTGTCCGCGAGGGAGTGAAAGTCCACCGCTGTAGCAATTTGCATCGAAAGCATCCACGCAATCAAACTACCGCAGCCTGATTGCAAGACCGTCACGATTCGCCGTACAGACGATCCCCGAACAGTGCACGAAACCCTGGCCCCGCGCCGTGTCGCACTTCAAACCATGCGCGAAGCCCCCAATAACTGCCGCTCAACAAATTCCGATAAACTTGCTCTGGACTATCAGGGAGGTTATGACCAAGCTCTCGGGAACTCTGCACCATCTGTGCCCACCAGTAGTTCGCGTGTTCCAGTTTCAATACATAGCAAGTGATAGCCATCGCAATCAGGCGCATCCAAACCGACGAATACCCGTCGGCGCGTTCTAAAAACTCATCTATTCCAATGTCTGTCCATTTGATTTTTCCATACTTTATAAATCCAAAGTGCTGCGAAAGTACGTGTCCAATGGGGAAGGCGTCGCAAAATTCGGTGGTGGGGCGCATCGCCAACCTCATGAGATCTTGTATAATGGGCAAACAACCGAACCTAACTTTTTCACCACTCAAATGGTTTGTCACCAGTCGCTGTAGGGTGAGTGCCAAGCTGCTTATGGCCAACTTGAAAGTCATGATTGGTTGCAACACACCAGGTTTTAGCGATGCGTGATGTCTGGGCGACAGCGGTAGTTCGCCATGCCTGGCATGGAAAAACAGGTACTGGTCAATTGAAGTGCGCTTTAAGGCGTCAGCAAAAGCATCACCAAACCTATTGCCAAAAGTTTCAAAAGCATAAGCAGAATTCGGAATATCCACCAAGCGCACTCCGTGACGCAGACAAATTACGCACCAATAATGCTCCCAGTCAGATCGCCAGTAACATTCATGCAAGGTTTGCATATCATCTATAATGCAATGTGGGCAGTAACTGATTCTATTGTAAAACGGTAAGACTGGCCAGAACGACTCGTACTGATTACGATACAATTCGCTCGGCATCACTAAATATCTTCGTAATTTAGCTGGTTCTAGCTCATAAAGTTTTGCTCCAATAGCGCCCCGCTCAAATGAAGCTTCGACGATTTTTTGTATGGCTCGAATTTGTTCGTCGGAAAAACTTTTGCTGTTCAGTTGACGAAATATACACGACAGCATTGATTCATTACGGTAAAGTTTGCTCATGATCTCACCAAAGGAGGCATGGCGCCGCTTCCGAGTTTTAGCATTTTAAGATTAACAGCCTCTCCCCCTTCAATGATCGACCAGATAGCCGCCCGTTGAATTAGCTTAATGATTCCGTCGGTGACTCCGTGGGTGCACTCTAAAATAAACTTAAGCTCTTTTGATGCAGTCAAGTTCGATGGGTTTTTGAGTGGGAGAGTTGTCTGAAGTCCGGATAGCCACGACCTAAACTCTGCATTTTCCGCCCAGCGGTTTAATATGAAATTTTCGAATCGGCGCTGCAGTTGCTTATCCGACGCCAGAGCATTTGCTGCCCGATCATTACCGAGTGCTATTACCGAAATATGAAAAGGACTGCCACCTAATGCCCGTAAAAGCGCCAAATTTTTACTAACGTCTGGGCGAGTAGTTAGGGTCAGGTTGTTTATCTCATCAATTACAATGGCGCGAATATTAAGAGCCCTTATCGCTCCCAGCATCAGTTCGTCAGTGATGTTGCTCTCAGAGAACTTCATGTCCCCCGTCAGTGCTGCAAACAACAGCATTTTGAATTTTTTGTACTCGACATCTGCACGAAGTTTCAAGATGACTATACAGGGCTCATTGACACCCTCTTTCAGACCAAAATGACGACCCAATCGATCGACCATGGCGGTCTTCCCCATTCCGGACTCACCTGCAACCAACAAACACAGCGCTTGATTCTTAGGTGGCATTCTTAAAACAGTTTCTACCGCGTTGCGAATGCGATTCCACTGTTCATGGGGCACCCATACATCTTCGTACACCGCAATCGTACGATCGACATCCGACAGTGACATCAGCCCTTTACGGTACTCGGCAATATGGTCATACATAGCTTATCTCCAAAACGACCAAGTCATTCTTCTGGTTCATAAGGTGTAATCGGCAGGGTATAGTCGAGGCCTTTCTTGGAATGCGGGCTTTGTGTTGGCTTGTCCAACATCTGTTCAATGACAAGACCAGATGCCAGTTTTGACGTCTCCACGGCCTTTCTGAGTCTTATAGTTGCGTTCGTAGCGCTATTGACCAGGTTTCGATTAGCCAAAATCTTCTCGAAAATTTCCGCTTCATTCTTGGGCGGGGTCTTTCCTTTTTCTCTTATTAGTTTAAGTTCTTGCAGAGTTATATCCGGCAAACCCACATCAGAATAAGGCGCCTGTATGTATCGATTTTCGCTGTCCCGCACCCACACCTGACGCAGCGACAGGGGGTTGTATTTGACGACAAACTTTATTTTACTGCCTACTAGAGGTTTGAAGTCGTCTGACCAATACCAAATTTTGTTCAGCACAAGCCCGGAACGGGAAATGGTACGAGTTTCCTCCGGAAGAAAATCAACAAAAAACTCGAAGGCATCACTGAGTAATGGCGGGTGGCTCAACACGCCAGTAGAGTCCGTGTAAGACTCAAGCCATTTGTCATGCGGGCTCATGCCCAGCATACGATGCTCCTCTAAGTGGTAAATATTTATCGCGCGCGCGAACCAAACATTGAACTCCGAAAATGTCAAGGCCGCCTCCTTTTCGCTATCGTAGTCACCTCGCATCACCACGTTAGACAAAGTTGCGCCTGGTAAGTATTTAACATAGCCCATCTGAAACGTTCCGTTTAGGCGTTCAATATGCCCTCCCCAATGCGGGGTTCTGACTGGCCTAAAGCGCAAATCGATACGGTGTTTTTTTGCCGCATAACGAAAGCACTTAGCCTTAAACTCTTTGGCGTTATCCAAGCCTATGGTGTTAGGTTTTCCATAATAAGGAAAATCAATATCGTCCACACCAAGACTTTTAAGCCATTCACGCTTGGGCATCACCGCGTGCATAATGGCCATGGCGACACTCACCGAACTGGGGGCATGAATAGATAAATAATATCCCATAACCACTCTTGTATGGACGTCGATAATTAACGTCACCCAAGGACGACACAAAGCCTTTCTACTCTGCTCATCAACGATAATACAATCGATTACCGTATGGTCCATCTGCCAATACTCGAGTGGTTCTTTTAGCTTAATTTTTTTTGGTCTGCCATCGTATTTATCGGCTGCAACCTTTTTACCTGACTTTAGGCGCGCTAGGTCTTTTGCAGATTTTCTACTATTGATTCTCTTTCCGATCGTATTAATGCACGGCACCGGGAGTTTAGAGGCTTTACACATTCCCTTTACTGACTCGTGCACTTTGTTTCTATCAGCCCCTGGCCCTGCCCATTCAGTTTCTATACAGTTACTGATGATTGACTCTATGACCGGACTGAGTCTGTGTGCTCCCTTCCTCTGCCCGCGCTTGTAACGCATCAAAGATCCCGGACCTGCATTGACGTCATATGCGCCTACTAACTTGTAACAGTAGGGCCTACTTAAATTCAAGCACCCACTCACCTTTATCACTATGTCTTTTAAACTTCCTTCTTCTGCAATGCACCTTCTTATCACATCAAACCTTCGCGCTGCCTCGGCCATTTCCGCAGACAACTCGGATAGATCCCTATCGATTTCTTTTTTATTTATTTCGGGAATCATCGAAGCAATTGAAATGGATTGCAGGTCAGCGATCTCTACGACCACGTAGGACCTGTTCGTTATGTCGTAAATCTGGACTTTATCGATTGAAACAGACCGAGCGTATTCGCATATTCGCCCTTGGTATAAAACCTTCTCGCGGCTGATTATTTTCTCCATCGTCACACCTCGGAGAGCGCTAGACACTATGACCATCAATATAGACGAACTTTCTGATCTTGCTCTAACATGCACTGCCATCGAAAAGAAATTTTTGGGAATTGCGCTCATTAGTGCGTTTAACGCACCCCCACTTGGTGCGTTTAACGCACCTTTAATGAGAGGGCGCACCCATCCATTATTCATACTTCGGCCCGCCCCGTCACTTACCCTGTGGTATCTACCACCTTGGTTCATTCTTGAGCAAACGCTCTGGGTGTGCGCATCAGCGGAACATTTACTAATCAAACAAACAATCCGATAGACTAGTGTTATTCTTATAGTTCAACTCAGAAACTGCGTTATTTCATCGGGCAGGCCTTCCGGTACATTCAACGCATTTACTCCGCACCACCATGAAAGAGGACTGAGATCCATGCCAAAACAGTCTCCAAGCGCACAACTCAAGAGCACTCGTCAATGGGTGCATGATTACGCAGCGCGTCTGCTCGAGCACGGAGAAGAGGTTCGTCAGTCGGCCATTCGTGAGTTGATAGCAGCCGAACATGGCATCACCGCATCACCCAATTTAGTTGCCGATGAGATCAAGAAATTCTGGGCAAAGGCCGGCCCGACATTAAGTGCACGACTACGCCGTCCTGGCATCCCCGACGATGTAAGTGAAAGCTTCGATAACATCTGGGACGTTGCCCTAAATGCCGCTGTCGCCGGGCACGAGGCCGAGCGGTTTCAGCTTCAACAGCAGGTGGATTTGGCGCTGGCATCGGCGGTTACAGCTCGGGCCAATGAAGAGGCGGCCATCGATAGGTTCTTTGGCCAAACCAGAGAGATTGAAGGGCTCAGGTCGGACAAGGCCTCTCTTATAGAACAATTACAAGCAAAAGACGCCGAACGAAAAAATCTGACATCTAGACTCAAGGAGACAAGTGACAACGCAGCGGCACAGCAAGCTGTGCAGCTACGGTTACAAGGGCTCATCGATAGGTTACAGGACCAGCTCACTGACCTCAGGACCAGTTCGCAGCGGGAGTTGACAGCGCTCGCGGAAAGTCACCAGAACGAACTGGTCAAGACGCAAGACTTCCTGATGCGAGAAACGGCCAGGGTTCGCGATGAAGAGAGGACCAAAACCGAGAAGCTGAGCAAAGAGCTAGAGCGGGAGCGGAACGAGAAGGATCAGTTGCGGCAATTGCGATCGAAAGCCAGCGATGAGACTTCGCAACTTCGCGGGAGACTTGAGGCGACTGACCGCAGTCTGGAGAAGCTGGAACAGCAGAACACCCAGCTTAGCGAGCAGATTGACAAGCTGCAAACGGCCCTGTTCGAAAGCGTCAGAGCCCAGGTAGCGCGTGATCAGAAGAAACAAACCGCACTGACACCGCCGATCAACACGTAAAGGTGCCGGCACCTTTTGACGTTGAAAAATTTAGGGATCTGCGCCTTGATCTGGTTATTTATACAGTGTTACGTTGGAGTGGCTGTAACCTTCATCCACCGAGGAAATGATCCATGAATGCTACTCGCTCCAACATTAATGCTTCGCACAATCAGAAGGCTAACGCCTTGATCGAAGCTCTTAAGAGCCGCGGTCTGAAACAGGTTCTGTTTTTTTGGTCGCCAAAGGAAGGCGGCTCGCAAACTGATGGCGCGGATACGAACTTTCCGCTGCTCTCGGCTTTGGTTGAACTGGAAGGGTCAAGCGGAGCGTCTGAATACAAGGTTTTTGATGGGAGCTTTTTGAGCGTAAGTGGTGGGGGCAGCGGCTACTACGATGTTGAGCGGGTGCTCGACGTCGCAGAACGGCTGTCCAACGTGTCGTATGGCATTTCGGTATTGCCGTTTACCTCTCACCTGAAACCGGAAGAAGCTGTAACCAAGATGTTGGATCCGAAACTCATCCTCCACCCCCTTACTTCCACATCCAGGCCTCATTTCTTCGAGGTGCGGAAGGATCTCGTAACTGAACAAGAGCTGGCTAACTACTGATCATGATTCCCTGGTCTGCAACGCAAGGCCAGGGAATTATGGTCAGAGTAACTTCCTCCTAATCTGCTGTTTACCCCTCCTTTCAACAACTGGAAATCCAACTTTTGTGTACCAAGGTTTTGGGTTCACTGTGGGCAGTTTCTCCGCCTTGATCAGGGCTTTGAGGTTCAAATCCGCGTCAAAGGTAACAATGTCCGATCCCAGCAAATAATCGACCCCTTTCCTACTCCCGCACAAAAGTATCACTTGATTTTGGATGGCCTCGCGAATGCGGGTCATGTGGTTCAAAACCGACTTCTTCTTTTTTGCGTGGCCGAACGAACGCGGTGAAATCAGAGGTGGCCTCTCCCAGGGTTTTGAGCTCCGCGGCCTCAACGGCCGGGCTGGGTTTTCGCCTGGATGACTGCGCATCAGGATCGGGTACCACTACGGCTAACTATCCTGGATCGGGTCGATGCTCACGTTCAGATCTTCCGCTTCGTCGTGCGCTTCGCCGATCACCGCCTTCGCCCGTTCGACCCGCGCTGCTAGTGCTTCCCCCAGGAGCGCGGCGCGTAACACTATGACGCTACGATTAGCGACTTTCATCTCGACGGGCTCTTCAATCGGTTTTACCGCGTCTTCAGACCAAAGCAGCGTTGACCAAAACACGCTGAAAACGACCATCAATATCGCAGGCAACCTGCTCCGCATGTGTCAGTTCCTTACGTCACATGGGTGAGGATGGGGGTTACAGAACGCAGCGTAGTTCAGTGATGAGTGGTTGTCAGATTTCGGGACGATCCCTATCGGAAACGAGTTGTGTGGTGTGCAATCCGTTTCTGCGGTAACAGCGGCTGATGGGGCCGTCCTTCAGTCTGTGTACATATTCGTTTTTAAGGTAATGGTTACTTGGGATTCCGCCCTGACGTACGGTCATTCGCTGGCATTGCAGGTTCCCTCGAGAGGGTTCATTCCGATTCGGCGCAGTGGCTACCGTGACAAGGATGCCGCGGTAACCACCCCAAAATGAATATTCACCCAACCCAACCCAACCACACCACACCACACCACCAAACAACTTTGATTGCCTCAAAACCGGTGCACCCAAAAATCGAAAACCAGTACACGTTGCGCCACGCCAGCCCCCGATTCGAGCGCGTAGTGTTGTGCCGTGGCATTCGATAACAACAAGATTTCTGGTGCCCCATGAGCACAGTAGATCCGATCACCCTGCTGTATGTACAAGCCGGTGCCCCCACTGCTTGTCCTGGATATCTGAGCAATAGAACTTCAGCGCGACCGCTATGAACGCCACCGTTTGTAGCCAGAAGGCGAACAATAATAAAGGGACCTATCGTGAAATCAGCGGCTATTCAGCAGTTCGATCCACATAACGATTCCAAACCTGCAAGCTTTCCACAGGATCAGTGGTATGTGGCAGGTTTTTCCTGGGGCCTGACAAGCCCGTCGCCCGGACGCGCCTTAACCAGCCCCTCGTACTCTTTCATGACAAGGATGGCAAAGCTTCTGTACTCGAAGACCACTGCTGCCACCGTGCTGTGCCGCTATCTCTTGGAACACTGGAAGATGGAGCGATCTGCTGCGGTTACCACGGCCTGCTCTTCAACGGGCAAGGCCAATGTCTGGAATTTCCTGGCCAGGTGAAAGTACCCGGGCAAGCCCGTATACGCGCCTTTCACGTGGTCGAACGCGACCAGATCATTTGGCTATGGCATGGGAAAAACCCGGCTGAGCCACCCGAAAGCGAATCTCCAGAGTATCCGCATCACTCCAGCGGAAAATACCTCTTTGACGGCGACGTGTACCACTACGAAGCACCTTGGCAGCTCATTCACGACAACCTGCTGGATCTCAGCCATCTGGGTTACGTGCATCTGCGCGCGATCGGCGGGAACGCGAAAATTCATATGAACGCGCAGATGCAGGTCACCGGAGATAACAGCATTGTCCGGATCGTGCGGCATATGCCTGGCTCCGAACCACCACCCACTTACACGGTTGCTTATCCATTCAAAGGTCGAATCGATCGGTGGCAGGAAATCGAATTCCGCCTGTCACATCTATTCTATCACTTGATTTGCGATGGCCTCGAGAATGCGGGTCATATGGTTAAAAACCGACTTCCTCTTTTGACTTTCCCCTCCAAATCACTTTAAAAAGATAAAGATTGTGATATGCCGTTAAAAAAAATAAAACCCCTGAAAAACAGTCGATGAAGCTCCTCACTATTCAATGTGGCTCATATAAAACAACAGGTTAGCATTTATCTTTTTTAAGTGATTACGACAGGTGTCGTAAGCATCAGCCAAAAAGACAGCTACGGTCTCTGAATCAATCAGCGAGTCCGCAGGATCATAATCATGAATCGGCTCTGTCATTTGATCACCAGGGGAAAATATGAACCCAACATCAAGCTCTGAAAATAGACGCTGGATTGTCACCTGCCAAGACGCTGATGATGGAACTAGCGACCTGATCATACCTTTGCCTGACGATCTTCTGGCGGCCCTCGGGTTGACCAGCGGTGACAAGCTGGACATGGAAAAACAACCTGACGGCACGATAACCCTGACGCCAGTTCGTTCTTAGGATTCATTAAGCCATTCAAAGACGACGGTCTACATGATCCCAGAGGAGAAAACCGTGAGTGAACAAAAGAAGCACGATGCCGAAACCTTGATCAACATATTGATAGACCTGTATCTGGTATGTTGCGATATAGATGCTGATGTAGAGTTTTTGGATTAGATAATGGCTGCTATTCACGGAGAGCCTTTGCCGCATGAGTCGCTGATTGCCCTACGAAAAATTAGCGATGAAAGCTGAGAATTTTGCACCCTGCCCTAATGTCATATCATGTAAAGTTATAACTCAACTAAATGACTGTTTAGTTGAGCTAGTTCAAAGCGCTCCACGACCAGGAAGATCAGCTGTTACGCATACCCTCCTTTACTGTCAGTTAAAACCGGCCGCGAATCGCCCTCGCAGGTATTCGACAAAAACGGTTACGGCCCTCGGCACATGTGTGGAATAAGGACGCACCAGATAAATGTCCTCAGGAAAGGCGCCTACTATTTTCCACGTTGGCAGCACCTGCACCAATGTTCCGCTCTTCAGCCCGGCCTGAGCGCTGAAATCGGGCAAAAGCGCGATACCCAGATCCGTCAAAGCTGCATCACGCAACGCTTCGCTATTGTTGGTTGCGAATGTGCCTTTGATAGGAACAGTCAGTCGTTTCTCCGCCACTTGCGATTCAAATGCCCAGGCAGGCATGTCGTTGCCTCGCGGGTAATAGAGACAGTTGTGTTCTACGAGATCCTCTGGACGTTGAGGTTCGCCGAATTTCTCCAGATAGCTGCGGGTCGCAACAAGCACCGAATGTGTCGCGCACAATTTCCAGGCGACATGGGTATCCGGTATCTGATTGCTGTGCCGAATAGCCAGATCAAAACCCTCCGAAGCGATGGCGGAAATCTGATCGGAAACGTCGAGCTGCACTCTGACTTCGGGATATTCGTTGAAGAAACCGGCCAGTACCGGAACCAGTTGCTGGCGGGCAAATGCCACCGGAGCAGTCAGCCGTAGAAGTCCCCGTGCAACACCTGCAGAATCTCGAACATCGGAAAAACTGCGGGCAATTTGCTCATAAGCACTGCGCACGTCACGTACCAGAGCGTTGCCTGCATCGGTCAATCGCACACTGCGAGTCGTGCGTAACACCAGACTCAATCCCGTGGCCTTCTCCAGTTCAGCAATTCGCTGGCTCACCGCTGACTTACTCACCCCGAGCCTGATCGCTGCCGCGGTATACGTGCCCTGCTCTGCCAGGATCGCCAGCCAGTGCACATGGGTCCAGAGTCTTTCGACTTCCACTTTAGGCATGATTTGATTGTTCTCGTATGGAAACAATGAATTCGATTTCTGCATCTCATCATGAACAAAGCAAAAGCCTAGTGTGGGCCTCAAGACCTGCGATGAAGGCATCCCGTCACTACTCGAGATTACCCACATGCCTCTGATGAATTTCGATGTTGTAGAAGGTCGTGATGACGCACAGCTCAAAGCATTACTGGATGCTGCGCATCGTGCGATGGCAGCCACTGATTTTCTGATTTGATCAGAGAATAGAGGACTGCCAAGCCTGCTCCCCTGCTCCCCTGCTCCCCTGCTCCACAAAACCCTCTATCACAAGCTCCCTTCAACGATGCCGAAAAACCGGCGCCCGCTTGGCGAGAAACGCTTGCATGCCTTCCTTCTGGCCATCGGTCGCGAATGCGGCCTGGAACAGTCTCCGCTCATGCAGCATGCCTTCGGCCAGGCTCACTTCCTGCGCGCGATTGACCGCTTCTTTGGCCATTCGCACCGCAGGGGCGTTGTAGCCGGCGATGGTGTGTGCTGCCTCCAGCGCAGTTTGCAGCAGGTCAGCTGAAGGCACGACTCGGGCAACCAGCCCGGCAGCTTTGGCTTCGGTGGCGTTGATGGTGCGACCGGTGAGGATCATGTCCATCGCCAGTGCCTTGCCAACCGATCGGGTGAGGCGTTGCAAGCCGCCGATCCCGGGCAGGATGCCCAGCTTGATTTCCGGTTGGCCGAACTGCGCGTCTTCCGCCGGTAGATTTGTCCATCGAGCGAAACCGGCACCAAGAAAATCATCTACCAGAAAAACGACCGCTGATTCGCCTCACATCAGGCAATAGGACTCACGGTCTTCAGCGACGATCTCGCGCTTGGCGTTGTACAACCGGGCCTCGGGGGTGAAGGCTATCGAGCGGCCCTCGAGCACATAGCGTTGGCCAGCTTCGAAATGATCGTAGTTGATGGTCAGGTAGCATACGCGTTCGGAGGGGCCGTCCATCATGCTCGAGCCCCCGGAACCGGGTACTTCGAAGTCGAAGCGGACGATCAACTCATGGTTTCCGGGCGCGACCTCAAAAAAACGCCCGTCGACCAAGCGCTGCTTGTCCAGGCGCTCGGCCATCAGCAGTCTGTCGTTGGGGAATGGCGTAGAGAAGTCGACCCAGGCCATCTGAGGATTCGCCGCCGGCATCGGGGTCTGACAACCAGCAACAACACTGGCGGCGAGTAACAGCATCAACGTGCGCATGATGAATGTCCCAAGGATTATGCATTCAGCATAACGCCGATCAGGTACGTTGGCAGCTAGCTGGTGTGCCTTGGCCAATGACTTTTCGCTGTTGATCGTAGAGTTTCGCCCAGGGCCGAAAACCGATGTTCCCCGCTTTGGCGATGCTGTAACGAAGTCAACTTCTCAACTGCTCAGCGCAGCGCCAATGCAGATACTGCAGGCGAAGCAAATCCCCCCAAACGCCCAATAAGTTGCTACGCAAAATCTGATCCGGTTAACGTCTGCTCCACGTCCATATTTCAATCTCAGAGGGGCATTTTTCGCTCGCCGGAACATAGGCGACTTTTTCAACAGAATCGACCGTCTCCAGTCGTTCACTTTGGCTAGTCAACCTGGATAGGTTCGATCTGCACGATCTCCACTGGTCGAGGCAGCATTGATCTGTAGACGCTATTTGTCTATATTTGAGTCTATGGATTGGTGATGAGGTATTGGACATGACAGTAGTCCCCCAAGCACAAGGATTTACCAAGAGCCAGTGTGTTACTGGTCTGCGAGCAGCTGTAGGCATACTCGAAAAATGGGGTGCGTCCAGCGATCAGGCCTGCCGTATCCTGCGCATTTCTCGCAGCACGTACACACGTGCCAAGCAGCGCGATCCCGGCTGGTCCGTGGGCCTGGATTCAGACCAGATGCAGCGCATCAGTTTTGTTCTCAATATCCACGCCGCTCTGCGCCTCGTCTTTGATAACCCGGAAAACGTCTATGGTTTCCCGACGATGGCGAACGAAAACGAGTTTTTCAACGGGCGTACCCCGCTCGATATTATGTCTCAGGGGGATATGATTTCTCTGTACGAGACGTTTCGGCGGATTGACGTGCTACGAGACGCGCAATGGTGATGGTGAGCCAGCTGGCAGAGCTGGCCGGTGAGCCGTTGCAGGCCTACCGTCTGGTCAATTCAAAGTTTCCGCCTATTTTATTGTTTGATGACGTAGCGGACGCGGACGAGTTTGAGGTTCTGTATCAAATACAGGCTTTCACTAATCCGAGGCTGCAAAATGAGGTTGGACACCTTGAGTTGATTCCGCGAGGGGAGATCCCGTTCGGTATTCCTGGATGCTCTTACGCGACAGCGCCTTTTACCCACGTCAACCCGGCTGGTTCGCGATTCAGCGATGGTAGCTTTGGTGTGTTGTACCTGGCTGGCTCAATGGAAACGGCGCTGGCAGAGGTGCAGCATCACCAGAGTCTGTATTGGTCGAAAGTCCAGAGCCTCAACTATGAGCGGTTTGTTTTCCGGGGGTTATCCTGCTCCTTCGTGGACATAGCGATGAAGGATGCCGCATCCATCCCGATGACTGATCCTATCTACGCTCCTGACGATTACACGCATTCCCATCGCTTGGGGAAGTCTGTCAAGGATGCAGGGTGTCCCGGTCTTCGTTACAACTCCGTGCGTACGCCTGGCAACTACTGCTGGGCGCTGATGACCCCGAGACCCGTCTCATCAATTATTCAAACAGCCCATTACGAGATGATCTGGAGCGGTCAGATCACCAGCGTCAATAAAATCAGCGAAGCCTGACCGCGTTTTTGGGGGCGATATCAATTCAACGATGGGCTAGCGCCAGCTCAGGCCGAGAAAAACTAGTCGATTCCTCATAGCGGTATTCAATGAAAAAACCCGGCCTTATCAGCCGGGTTTTTTATGAGCGCGATTTGAGTGTTGCAGCGACTTCAGGATTGAACCCGGCGTCGACAATCAACAGCAGCGAGTCTGTCCATTGCCGCCTCCGTAACGGGCTTCCTGACGTTCGCGGAAGAACGCCTCGTAGCTCATCACCGGCTTGTCCGGGTGTTTGGTTTGCATATGCTCGACGTAGGTGTCGTAGTCGGGCATGCCGACCATCAGGCGTGCGGCCTGACCGAGGTATTTACCGAGGCGACTCAGGTCATTGAACATGGTGCACTCCTTGATCAAGCGTCCGGCAAAGCTTGAAATGGCGCTTCTTTATCCGTCCGTTCTTTGCTGCCCCAGGCGGCGACACCGACCTTGAGCGCAAAGAACAGGATGCTGAATACCACGAGCAGGAACAGCGCCGTCAGTGTTGCATTGGTGTAGGCGTTGTAGATCACATGTTGCATCTGGGTGATGTCCTTGGCCGGGGCGAGGATCTGACCGTTGGCCAGCGCATCGCTGTACTTCCTGGCCAGCGCCAGGAAACCGATCGCCGGGTTGGCGTCGAACAGCTTGATGAAGCCTGCGGTGGTGGTGCAGATCAGCAGCCAGACGGCCGGCAGCAAGGTCACCCAGATGTAGCGCTGGCGTTTCATCTTGATCAGTACGACAGTCGCCAGCATCAGCGCGATACCGGCCAGCATCTGGTTGGAGATACCGAACAGCGGCCACAAGGTGTTGATGCCGCCCAGTGGATCGATCACGCCTTGGTACAGCAGGTAACCCCACATCGCCACGCACCCGGCGGTCGCGATCAGGTTGGCGGTCCAGGATTCAGTGCGCCGAAGAGCCGGAACGAAAGAGCCGAGCAAGTCCTGCAGCATGAAACGACCGGCACGGGTACCGGCGTCGACGGCGGTCAGGATGAATAGCGCTTCGAACAGGATCGCGAAGTGGTACCAGAACGCCATGGTGTTTTCACCCGGCAGTACGTGGTGCAGGATCTGTGCGATACCGACCGCCAGGGTTGGAGCGCCGCCAGCGCGGGCCAGAACCGTGGTTTCACCGATGTCCTTGGCCACCGTTTGCAGGGCTTCGGGGGTAATCGCAAAACCCCAGCTGCTGACGGTCTGCGCCACTTGCATCACGTCACCGCCGACAAGCGCCGCCGGACTGTTCATTGCGAAGTAGACGCCCGGCTCAATCACCGAAGCAGC
Source organism: Pseudomonas sp. GW821-FHT01E05 (assembly GCF_059422425.1). NCBI lineage: Bacteria > Pseudomonadati > Pseudomonadota > Gammaproteobacteria > Pseudomonadales > Pseudomonadaceae > Pseudomonas > Pseudomonas sp. GW821-FHT01E05. Next base: position 355,500 of record NZ_JBWKWW010000006.1, on the reverse strand, counting down.
CACCATGGCCATGATGGCCACGAAGGACTCCATCAGCATGCCGCCGTAACCGATGTAACGGGCATGGCCTTCACTTGCCAGTAGCTTGGGCGTAGTCCCGGAGGCAATCAGCGCGTGGAAACCAGACACCGCACCGCAAGCAATGGTGATAAACAGGAACGGGAACAGCCCGCCCTTCCATACCGGCCCGGTACCGTCGGTGAACTGGGTCAGTGCCGGCATTTTCAGCTCGGGCATGGTGATCAGAATGCCAATCGCCAGGGCCATGATGGTGCCGATCTTGAGGAACGTAGAGAGGTAGTCACGCGGCGCCAGAATCAGCCAGACCGGCAGTACCGCCGCGACGAAACCGTAGCCAATCAGCATCCAGGTGATCTGGATGCCGGTGAAGCTGAAGGCTTTGGCCCACACGGGATCGGCGGCAATCTGCCCGCCCAGCCAGATCGAACCCAACAACAGCAACACGCCGACGATGGAGATTTCACCGATGCGACCCGGGCGGATGTAGCGCATGTAGATGCCCATGAGCATCGCAATCGGGATGGTCGCCATCACCGTGAAAATGCCCCACGGGCTCTCGGCCAAAGCCTTGACCACGATCAGCGCCAGCACCGCGAGGATGATGATCATGATCAGGAAGCAGCCAAACAGCGCGATGATGCCGGGAATGCGGCCCATTTCTTCACGGACCATGTCGCCCAGGGAGCGGCCGTTGCGGCGGGTGGACATGAACAGAACCATGAAGTCCTGAACGGCACCGGCCAGCACCACGCCGGCGATCAGCCACAGCGTACCGGGCAGGTAGCCCATCTGCGCCGCCAATACCGGACCGACCAGCGGCCCCGCGCCAGCGATAGCCGCGAAGTGGTGACCGAAGAGCACGTGTTTGTTGGTCGGCACGTAGTCCAGACCATCGTTATTGACTACCGCGGGGGTGGCTCGACCGGGGTCCAGTTGCATCACCTTATTGGCGATGAACAGGCTGTAATAGCGGTAAGCGACGAGATAGATAGCGACTGCTGCGACTACGATCCAGAGGGCGTTGATGGCTTCGCCGCGGCGCAGGGCCACGACACTCAGCGCAAAAGCTCCCAGGACAGCCACGGCAAACCAGGCGAGGTGTTTAGCCAGTCGGGTCATTGCGAGTCTCCTGCCGACAGTCAGTGGACTGCGGCGGTAATTTTTATAATTGTGTCCGCTGTGCGGAGCTGGCCCAATATCCGCGCATGCCGTCTACAAATAAATCCGCAGAACTACGTACGCAGCGTCTACGTAGTTCTACTGAGTTCGCTCGTGCAATACCTGAAATCCACCGGTCATTACGTCCAACCGACTACTGAACGAGCGTATCTTTGGCATATGATGCCGAGCCTTCGCCGCACCTCGGGCGGCATGAGTCTATGACCGCTGGTCATCCGTTCGGTCTGGACAGGAGCAAAGATGCAGCTCAAACACAAAATCGTCGCGCTCGGGATTCTGCCGCTGGTGTTGGCGATCGCCGTCATCTGCGCGCTGGTGATTTCCCTGAACCGCCAACTGGGTGATCAACAGGCGCAACTGATCGAAGACAGCATTCTGGCCAGCAAGCGCGCAGAACTTAAAAACTACGTCGAAATGGCGCAAAGCCTGATTGCGCCGCTGTACGACAACGGCCAGGGTGACGAGCACGCACAGCAACAAGTGCTGGAAGAACTGCGCAAGCTCAGCTTCGGCATCAATGGCTACTTCTTCGTCTACGACCACCAGGGCCGTAGTCTGATGCACTCGCGGCAGTCGGAACTGGTGGGCAAAGATCTGTGGGACATGAAAGACCCTCACGGCCTGCCGGTGATCCAGGCGTTGCTCAAAAGTGCGGAATCAGGAGAAGGCTTTCAGCGCTACGCCTGGAACAAACCCTCTTCCGGTCAAGTGACCGACAAGCTCGCCTATGTGGTGATGCTGGATCGTTGGGGGTGGATGCTCGGTACCGGCATCTACCTTGAGGACGTTGAACGCGCCACACAGCAGGCGCGTGACGAGGTAGCTCAGGGCATCCGCAAAACGATGCTTGCGATTGCCGTGGTGGCCCTGGTAGCGGTGCTGTTTGTCTTCGCCAGCGGCATGACGCTGAACGTCAGCGAACACCGTCTGGCCGACAAAAAACTTCAACGCCTGACCCAGCGTATCGTCAGCTTGCAGGAGGAAGAGCGATCACGGGTTTCCCGTGAGCTGCACGACGGTATCAGCCAGGTACTCGTCTCCATCAAGTTTCAGTTCGAACTGGCCAGCCATGTGCTGGAGAATGGACAAGGACAAGACAAGGGTTTGAGCATTTTAAGAGAAGCCACGGAACGCCTGGGGGAAGCAATTGGCGAAGTTCGCAGCCTCTCCCACGACCTGCGCTCGTCGCTGCTCGACACCCTGGGCCTGCCTGCGGCGATCGGTCAATTGGCAACAGAATTCGAGCAACGCAGCGGGCTCGTGGTGACCTACAACAACAACGAGTGCGACTGCCATTTGGCCGATGGTGCACCGGTCTCGTTGTTTCGCATTGTGCAAGAAGGCCTGACCAACATCGAACGACATGCACAGGCTAAAAACGTCTCCATTACCCTGCACGGGTCTGAGGACGCTGTACGTCTGAGCGTGGTCGATGACGGTATCGGTTTCAACGTCGCCCAGGTCGAACGTCGTCACGCCGGCATTGGCTTGCGCAATATCCGTGAACGTGTCGAGCATTTTGGTGGTCAATTCGCCCTGATATCGACGCCTGGAAGGAGTGAGCTGGACGTTCTGCTGCCGGTGAAAATGCCCGGTACGAAATGCTGACTCCCCCCATAACAACAAGAGTGAATGCCCGCGATGAACCTGCCCTACCCGATCCGCGTCGCCTTGGTCGACGATCACTCCCTGGTCCGCGATGGGATCAAAGCGCTGCTGGCGGTAATGGCCCCCCTGGAAGTGGTGGGAGAAGCCGAAAATGGCGCGGATGCGCTTGAGATGGTCGGGCGCTGCCAGCCGGATCTGTTGCTGGTCGACATCAGCCTGAAGGACATGAACGGGCTTGAGCTGACCCGAGTGTTACGCGGCCAGTACCCGTCGCTCAAGGTGCTCGTGCTCAGCATGTACGATAACTATGAATATGTGAGTGAATCCGTTCGCTCGGGTGCCAGCGGCTACGTGCTGAAGAACGCGCCTTCACGGGAGATCATTGCTGCGATCGAAGCCATTGCCAGTGGCGGGACGTTCTACAGTGCCGAAATCGCGCAGAGGCTGATTGCCGATAAGAGTACCGACAATGAGCTGACACCGCGCGAGAGCCAGGTGTTGTACAAGATGGCTCAGGGCCTGAACAACAAGGAAATGGCCCGCGAGCTGGATATCAGTGTCCGGACTGTAGAGACCCATCGTCTGAGCATCCGGCGCAAACTTAACATCGACAAGCCCGCGGCCCTGGTAAAGTACGCGATTGAACACGGGATAATTTCGCATTAGGCCAGTCAATCACGACTCAAACGTCGCAAAATCGCCTGTCGCAAGCGCAGCCAGCGGCGAAGCCTCATTCAGGCCGGCGAACAACCCTCACCTTCCCGCTCCCACCGCCGCCGCAGAAAAACTGATCGCGCCCATCGGACTCAAGCCCCGACACCCCTACCCCAGCCGGCATCTTGAGGCTTTCCAGGACCTCTCCCGTTCCCGGATCGACTCGCCGCAGTTCACTCTCCTCGCCTTCCCACGTACCGTGCCAGAGTTCTCCGTCGACCCAGGTGACGCCGGTGACGAAGCGGTTGGACTCTATGGTGCGAAGAATCGCCCCGGTCTGGGGATCGATTTGATGAATCTTGCGGTCCCGATACTGGCCCACCCAGAGCGTCCCTTCGGCCCACGTGAGCCCCGAGTCACTGCCACCGGGCGCCGGGATCGTGGCGAGTACACGGCCGGTCTGCGGATCGATCTTCTGGATGCGATCCTCGGCGATCTGAAACAGGTGCTGGCCGTCGAAGGCCGTTCCTGCATGGGCGGTGACCTCGATCGAGCGCAGCGTCTTGCCGCTCGCCGGGTCGAGGGCGTTCAGTTTGTCTCCGGTAGCAAACCAGACGTGCTGGCCGTCATAGGTGACGCCATGCACGGCGTCGACACCCGCAAAGGGGCCATACTCACGGAGGATTTCAGCGGCTGAGTGTTTCATGTTTGTTTCCTCTTCACGGGCTGGTGAAGTGAATCCTAGTCACTGGGCAGTGGAACGGGGAGTAACAAGGTCGTCGCGAATCCCGGCACCGGCGGGGTCATCCAGCGACGTGCTCGCCCGCGACCGAACGACTGCACCTTGCCGGCTACCGCCAGCGAGTCGAGTGCTCGCTGCACGGTGCGCTGGCTGGCGCCAAGGGCAAGCGCCAGGGCCGAGCTCGACCACGACTCACCGTCGGTGAGGAAGGCAAGCACCGCCGCCTGCTTCTCTTCGACGGGCCGCGCCAGCACGACGACCTCGGCCGCGCCGCGGGGCACCAGCGCAAACCCGCGCCTGGTCGCGGTCACGCCGGCCAATGCCCGAAGCGCCGTGCGAAGCCGCCCGACTTCGACTCGCAACCGCGCGCGATGGGACTCATCGGTGAGCTTCAATCGAAAGGCTCGCGCGATGAGCGTTTCCCTCGGCACGTCTGCGGGCCACGCTTCGCCGAGCGCCCGCGCCAGCGCGAACAACACCGGCCGCCTGGCGAGCGAGACCGAGGTGCCGGCGTCACGCACCACATGCCGACACGCGTCCACGACGAACACCTTTGACGCCAGCAACGCTTCAACTTCGTCGAGCACCAGGAGCCGTTCTTCGCCACCGGCAATCAGGCGCGCTGCGGGGGTATTGAGGATGAGCGCAGCGCTTTCGACCTCGGCGGTCAGCGCAGGGATGCCGGCATGGCGCGCGGCGTGCCCGGCCCGATCAAGCGCAGTGCGGGCCGTCTGCGTGCGCAGGCGTCGCATCGCAATCCCCGCCACGACCAACTCATGGGCGGCCCTCAACGCAGGCGGTAATGGCGTGGGATCGAGCTCGGCGAGCCGAGCCTCGGCCTCGTCGAGGCGCCCGATCAGCAGCAAGCGGCGGATCTCGAGATAGCGAGCATGGGCGGCGTTCACCCGGTCGCCGTGAGCCTCAAGCGTCGCCCGCGCGGCGTCGAGCGCCTTCACTGGCCAGCCCAGGTCGCGCGACGCCAGCGCGATCTCGGCCTCGGCGACGACACACCGCGCCCGCGCCAGCGCCTCTTTCGGGCCGAAGGCACGCGCCGCACTTCGCACCAGCGCCTTGGCTCGAACCAGATCGCCGAGCTGCGCCATCGCGATGCCTCGCAACGCGAGCGCCGGCGCATCGTCGCGCAAGGCGACCCGGTTCAGTGCACCAAGGGGATCACCCGCCGCCAGCGCACGCGCCGCGGCCGTGATCAGCGAGTCCATATCAATCGCGCCACACTTGTCACTCCCACCGTCCGATGCCCGCTGTTTAGTCTATCTCACGACCACCCACCAGCACGTCGTATCGAGAATTGAACGAACGACAAAGGGAGCGAAGAATGATGACCAGACACATGACCGGGACACGTGAACAATGGCTGGCAGCGCGACTCGAGCTGCTCCAGGCGGAGAAGGCGCTGACGCGTCGCAGCGACGAACTGGCGCGGCAACGTCAAGCGCTGCCGTGGGTTCGGGTCGACAAGGCGTACCGATTCGACACCGATGAAGGCAGTGCCTCGCTGGCCGACCTCTTCAGAGGGCGCTCGCAGCTTCTCATCTACCACTTCATGTTCGGGCCCGACTACAAGGCCGGCTGCCCGTCCTGCTCGGCGATCGCGGACGGGTTCGACGGCTTCGTCGTCCACCTGGCGAACCACGACGTCACACTGGCGGCGGTATCGCGGGCGCCGCTCGCAAAGTTGCAGGCGTACAAGCGGCGGATGGGCTGGACCTTTCCCTGGGCGTCCGCGCCCGACAGCGACTTCACCTTTGACTTCAACGTCTCGTTCAGCGAGGCGCAACAGCGCGAAGGGCTCATCGAATACAACTACCAGCGCGGCGGCCACGCCATGGACGCCACACAAGTCCCGGAACCCGTCGCCCGGTTCGCCGCCACCTGCGGAACCGATGCCTCCACCTACTCGCGCGACAGACCGGGCATGAGCGCGTTTGTGCTCGAGGACGGCGTGGTTTACCACACCTATTCAACCTATGCGCGCGGACTGGATGGCCTGTGGGGCATGTACCAGTGGCTCGACCGTGCACCCAAGGGGCGCAATGAGACGGGGCCTTGGTGGCTCAGGCATGATGAGTACGACAATGGCTGATCTGAAGTTTTCGGCGTTTGTACTGCCGCCATCGCGGGCAAGCCTCGCTCCTACAAAATTGTGTCGGATCAGCACTTTATGAACGCCTCAAATTCCGTAGGAGCGAGCAGTGCGGCGATCCGACTTGCCCGCGAAATTATCCGTACTTCACCCACGCCACTGGCCGCGTCATTGTCCGTCAGCCCACCCCGGATGCCGTCCAAACGCCTCGAACAGTTCAAAAATGGTCGCCTTGACCTTTTGCACTGCATTGCTCTGCACGGCCGTGTCAGGCCAGCACAGAGATAGATCACGAGTGAACAGCCTGTGATCGATCCTGGCCAGCTTGAGCTTATGCTGATCAAGTTCAACATGGGCGGCCGCCCAAGGCAGGATCGTGACACCCAGCTTTGCCAGAACGGCTGCGAACAACAAGTCCGTGGAGTTGGCTTCGAACTCAACCTCACAGTGCAGACCAGCCTGCTGCAGTGCCGATTCGACTCGACTGCGAATCGTGTTCGGTGCACAGGGCAGAACCAGCGGCATCTTCGCCAAGGCATCGATCGTCACAGGCTCGTCCGGTATCGAAAACTCCGGCCACGCAACCAGATACAGCGTTTCGGTCAGCAGCCGCCGCGAGGCCACACCACGGGTCTGGACCGCATCGACAATCACCGCGAGAGCAACCCGCCCAACCGTGATCAGGCCTCCCAGGTCAGCGCTCGGTGCATCGATCAATTCCAGCTTGATACCCGGATAGCGACTGCGGATCGTGCGAGCCAGCGGAATCGCCAACATCCGGGCCGTACTCGACGGCATGCCGACCGACACCTTTCCTTGCGGAAATTCGGCGTCCTGACGGAGCAGTTCACGGGTGCCGTCGGCCTGGCGCAGCAGCTCGATGGCGTGCCGGTACAGCGTCTGGCCAGCCGCAGTGGGCACCACGCCCTGCACGCTGCGCTCGAGCAATTGCATGTCCATATCCCGTTCCAGATTGCGCATCTGCTGGCTGATCGCGGGCTGCGCGATATGCAGCGCTTCACTGGCGCGGGTGATATTGCCGCACTCAACCACCTTGACGAAATACCGCAACTGGCGAAGGTCCATGGGAGAGCGTCCAAAGAATCTGACTCTATATAAAAATCCGATGGGACCAAAGAAATTTCATATTTGATACTTATGATATGCGCTGCCTAGACTGATTTCACAATAAACGAAGCGCTGACGGTCGCAACGGCCTCGCAACGCTTCTATAGGCCTGATCAAGGTCAATGGGAGATCTTAATGTTTAGAGCATTAACAGCATCGGCAACTAGCGTGAAGCCCATCAAAACGCCTCTGACCCGCGAGCAGATTCGCGGTTTCTGGGCGGTCTACCTGGGATGGGTTCTGGATGGCGTGGATTCGGTGATCTTCGCCCTGGTTTTGATTCCCGCCCTGACCGAGCTGCTGCCCAACTCGGGCATTACCCCAACCCCCGCCAACATCGCCATGTACGGCTCTGTGATGTTCGGGCTATTTCTGATCGGTTGGGGCCTGTCGTTCATCTGGGGCCCCCTCGCCGACCGCTTCGGCCGGGTCAAGACGCTGGCCGCAAGCATTCTGGTCTACTCGCTCTTTACCGGAGCGGCGGCTTTCTCGGACAACATTTGGCAGTTGGCCATTTTTCGGCTGATTGCCGGGATCGGTGTCGGTGGCGAGTGGGCACTGGCCGGTACCTATGTGGCGGAGAGCTGGCCGGAAGACCGGCGCAAGATGGGTGCGGGCTATCTGCAAACCGGCTACTACCTGGGCTTTTTCATTGCCGCGTTGCTGAACTACACCGTTGGCGCAACCTATGGCTGGCGCGTAATGTTCCTGTGCGGCCTCGCCCCGGCGGTCGTTGCGATCTATACCGCGTTGAAGGTCAAAGAACCCGACCAGATACGCAATGCTGCGCATAACGTCGCACGTCCCCACTCGCCCACTGCTTCGGCGCGTGCGCCCTGGTGGGAAATCTTCGCACCGGCGTTTCGGCGCCGCACGCTGACCAGCTCTGCCCTGGTCGGGGTCGCCATTGTCGGTTTGTGGGCTGGCTCGGTTTACGAAGCGACGGCCGTCGTGACACTGGCGACGCGCGCCGGTATCGACCACGTCGGGGCGGTGCATCTGGCGTCGATTGGCGCGGCGGTGCTGTCGCTCAGCACGATCCTGGGGTGCCTGGTGGCGCCATGGCTGGCCGAACGACTGGGGCGACGGGTTGCGCTGGGCACTTACTTTGCCGGTATGGCCGCGTCGATCGTCTTCGCGTTCGGCTGGGTGTTCTACATGGACGATGGCCTGCATCTGTTCATGGTGTCGTTGGTGTTCCTCGGTTTCTTCGGCGGCAACTTCGCGATTTTCTCGCTCTGGCTGCCCGAGCAGTATCCGACCCGGATACGCGCTACGGCATTCGCCTTCAACGCATCGGTCGGCCGCTTCATCGGCGCCGGCGTCAACTTCCTGCTGGCCGCTGCAATCCACTGGTATGGCTCGATAGGCGCCCCGATCGCCTGGACGGCCGCCGCCTTCGCGCTGGGTGTGCTGATCCTGCCGTTTGCCGTTGAAACCCGGGATCAGACGTTGCCGCAATAAAACAGCGCCGCTCAAACATTGACTGGAGAACCGTATGCAAGCTTTGCAAGGCGTGAAGATCATCGACCTGAGCCGTGCGCTGTCGGGGCCGTTCTGCACCATGGTGCTGGCGGACCTGGGTGCCGATGTGATCAAGATCGAGCCCGGCCCGACCGGCGACATGAGCCGGACCTGGGGCCCGTTCGACCGGGGCGTGAGCACCTACTATCTATCGTGCAATCGCAATAAGCGCGGTCTGTGCATCGACTTCCGCAATCCCCAGGGGCTGGCCACGATCCAGCGGCTGATCGATGATGCCGACGTGGTGATCGAGAACTTCAAACCCGGTACCCTCGAGAGCATGGGGCTCAGCTATGACGTGCTCAGCGCAGGCAATCCGCGGCTGGTCATGGGCAGCATCAACGCCTTCGGCACCGATGGGCCGATGAGCAGCTGGCCGGGTTTCGACCAGATCGCTCAGGGCTACTCGGGGCTGATGAGCCTGACTGGTTTCGTCGATGGCGACCCGACCCGCACCGGCACGGCCATCGGCGACCTGACCTCGGGCATGTGGCTGGTGACGGCGGTATTGGCCGCCCTGCTGGAGCGCGAACGCACCGGGCACGGCCAGCACGTCAGCACCTCGTTGCTGGCCAGCCTGGTCGGCTTGTTAAGTGTGCACGGTCAACGCTACCTCAGCCTGGGCGATGTCCCCCGCCGCACGGGCAACGCCCATTCAGTCATTGCGCCTTACGGCGTGTTCCAGACGCAGGACGGACCGCTCAATCTGGCGCCGATTACCTCGGCCATGTGGGGACGTTTATGTGTGCTGCTCGATTTACCCACGCTGCCGGACGACCCGCGCTTCGCGACCAATGAAGCCCGGGTCGCGCGGCGTGACGAATTGAAAGCGATCCTGGAAAGCCGTTTAAAAACCCGCAGCAAACGAGCGTGGACCGAACTGTTCATCGAGGCAGGCTTACCCGCAGGCCCGATCAACACACTCGACGAAGTGTTCGACGATCCGCAGGTGCTGCATAGCCAACTGACCAAAACACTCATGCATCCAGAACTTGGCGCATTGCGTCAGGTGGTGACACCCGTATTCAGCGCCAATGACGCAGCAGAACCTGCGCCTGGCGTCAGCCAGCGCCCACCGCCCCTCCTTGGCGAGCACACCGTCGAGGTGCTGCGCGAGGCGGGTTTCGATACAGCGTCGATCAATGCGCTTCTGAGCGCGAAGGTTGTGTACCAGGACTCAAACGATTCGCCAGTAATGGCTTCCGGACAATCAACAGGAACAGCACAATGACCCCGACGCAAACCTCTTCCGCCACCGTGACTGTCAACATTGTCGATGAACAAATCGGGCGATTGGTCTTCAGTAACCCCACACACCGCAACGCACTCAGCGCGCAACTACTGGCGGCCTTCGACGAAGGTCTTGCCGCACTGGCCTCACAACGCATACCGGTCGTTGTTCTGGGCAGCGATGTGGGGCAGGCAGTCTGGAGCGCCGGCCATGACATTCGCGAACTGGAACATGACCGCGACCCGATTGCCTACGGCAAGCCACTCGAACACCTGTTGCGCCGCATACGCGCCTACCCCGGCGTGGTGATTGCCATGGTATCCGGCTCGGTGTGGGGAGGCGCGGTCGACCTGGTGATGAGTTGCGACCTGGTCGTCGCCGATCGCAGCGCGAGCTTTGCGATGACCCCGGCAAACATCGGCTTGCCTTACACCACCAGCGGGCTGCTGCGCTTCTTCAACAACCTGCCGATTCACGTGTTGAAGGAAATGTTTTTCTGCGCGCAGAAGCTCGATGCAGAGCGCGCCGAACGCTTCGGTGTGGTGAACAGGCTGGTCGACAGCGACGCGCTGGAGGCGACTGCGCTTGAACTGGCACGCACGATTGCTGGCAAAGCGCCGCTGGCGATTGCGGCGGTCAAGGAGCAGTTGCGCATCCTCGAAGACCTGCAACCGATGCCCGTCCAGGCAATGGAGCAGATCGCCGAACTGCGCCGACAGGCGTGCCAAAGCGGCGACTTTGATGAGGGCCTGGCAGCATTTGCGGCGCGCCGACCAGCAGTATTTAGCGGTAGGTAGGACGCGATAGGGTAGACGATCAGTCTGGTGAAAGGCGCACCTCCCACGGTTGATTCCTGATAAAAACCGCAAAACCCACAGCCACAAAATCCCGCTGACCATTACCGGCTCAGCGGGATTTTTAATGGGCAATTCCAATGGATCGGGCTCCTGTAAAGCTCGCGGTCACCGAGATCACAGGACGTAATCGCGTGATGTGCTCCGCCACGCTTTTGCCCAACCTGTTGTGATCTTGCTAAAAAACGAGCCCTGCCCAGACAGCGGCGTAATGCCACCTATACTAGAAGCACTACAAGCGACCGACCCTTGGTGCCTGCACTACCGACAAGAACAAGCAGAGGTGGAAAATGGTCTGGCAGCAAATCTACGATCCCTTCGGTAACCCGGCGCTATCGACCATCATGGCGGCAGTGCCGGTGGTGGTGATGCTGACATCCCTGGCGTTTTTCCATATCAAGGCACATCTGGCGGCATTGCTTGCCCTTGGCTCGGCCTTGCTGATCGCGATCTTCGCCTTCGGCATGCCAGCAGGCATGGCCGGCTCGGCCGCGCTCTTCGGTGCCGCCAACGGCCTGCTGCCGATTGGCTGGATCGTGCTCAACATCATCTTCCTGCATCGGCTTACCACCGAGAACGGCTCGTTCAAGGTGCTGCAAGATTCCCTGGCGCGCATCACCGACGATCGCCGCCTGCAATTGCTGCTGATTGCCTTCTGCTTCGGTGCTTTTTTCGAAGGGGCTGCCGGTTTCGGCACGCCAGTGGCGGTAACCGGGGCCATTCTGATCGGGCTGGGCTTCTCTCCCCTGGCCGCGTCTGGTCTGGCGTTGATCGCCAATACCGCGCCCGTGGCTTTCGGCGCCCTGGGCACGCCCATCATCACCCTGGCCAAGGTGACCGGGCTGGATGAAATGGAGCTGTCGATGATGGTCGGCAGGCAATTGCCGTTTTTCTCGGTGATCGTGCCGTTCTGGTTGATCTGGGCCTTCGCCGGCTGGCGCAAGATGCTGGAAATCTGGCCGGCGATCCTGGTCGCCGGGGTGAGCTTCGCTGTGCCGCAGTTCATCGTTTCCAACTACCACGGCCCCATGCTGGTGGACGTGGTCGCCGCACTGATTTCCATGGCCTGCCTGACGGCTTTCCTCAAGGTCTGGAAGCCAGCCCATGTGCACACCTCCGCGGCCCTGTCGGGGCGAACCGACAACTCCCGAATCGATGCCGCCGAGGACGAAAAACCCGTGGCCAGCGCGACCTTTGCCAGCGATGCCCGGCCCGCCGTCATGCGTGCGTGGATGCCCTGGATCATCCTCACGATCTTCGTCTTCGCCTGGGGCACCCAGGGCTTCAAAAACATGTTCGATACCCGTCCGGCCATGGACCCGCAAACCAACGCGGCCAGGCTCGATCCCCAGGGCAAGCCGATGCGCGAGGCGAACCCGATCTTCGCGCCAGCCCTGACCTTCACCACCCTGCATCTGCAGATCGAGAAGGTTCCGCCCGTGGTGCCCCAGCCTAAAACCGAGGAAGCGATCTACAAATTCACCTGGTTCACCAGCACCGGCAGCGGCATCTTGCTGGCGGCAGTCCTCGGCGGGCTGCTGATGGGCTACTCCATCCCCCAACTGCTGCGCCATTACCTGCGAACCCTGTGGGTGGTGCGCTATTCGCTCACTACGATAGTGGCCATGCTTGCCCTGGGTTTCCTCACCCGCTACTCAGGCCTGGATGCCACCATGGGCCTGGCCTTTGCCGCAACCGGCACCTTCTACCCCATGTTCGGCACCCTCCTGGGCTGGCTGGGCGTTGCCTTGACCGGCTCAGACACTGCATCCAATGTGCTGTTCGGCGGCTTGCAACGGGTGACCTCCGAGCAATTGGGGTTCAACCCGGTGTTGATGGCCGCCGCCAACAGTTCCGGTGGGGTCATGGGCAAGATGGTCGACGCCCAGTCGATCGTGGTGGCGTCCACCGCGACCCGCTGGTACGGCCATGAAGGGGAAATCCTGCGTTACGTCTTTTTCCACTCCATCGTTCTGGCCATGCTGGTCGGCGGCCTGGTCACCTTGCAGGCGTATGTGGCGCCCTTCAGCCATATGGTCGTGGGCGGCCATTGATCGACGCGGCCCGGGTTTGCGTTGGCGGCACCTTGACCGCCAAATGGAGCCTACTCTCGCGTCAGCTTTTCAAACCACAGCGAATGTTCGGGGAACAGCTCGCTGAGCTTTTGCTGAGTGCCCAACTCCATATCCGCAAAATCAAACCCTGGTAAAACCGCTTCACTGATCAAGCCGTAGGCAGCCGCCCCGGCCATAAGCTGCGAAGCTTTCCAGACGCCGCCAGGCACGTGCAGTTGCAAGCACTGCCCGGCTGTCACGTCGCTGCCCATCACCACGGTTTTCAATGTGCCGTCCGGGAAGATGAGGATGTACTGAATCGCGTCTCCCAGATGGTAGTAGTGCACGATGTCGGATTGGTTCAGGTGAAAATGACCAATGGGGGAGCCCTTGGTCAGCAGGTAGTAGATGGAGGTCATCAAGTAACGCCGGCCACCATCGGTCTCGATCATGGCGTGCCGATCAGCCTGAAAGGTTCTGCGGTAGTAACCACCTTCCACGTGTGGTTCCAGGTCGAGTGCCGCGACCACTTCTTCAGCGCTGGGAGTGTGTCTATCAAGTACGCCATCAGTCATGCTGCGGGCCATCAGTCATTGGAGTGCTGTCCACAATAGCATCCAGCATTCTGTGCGGCGCCAACGCACAAGAACAATGCATGCCCGTTTACAGATACCAGCGGTATTCGCGCGCACTGATCTCCTGCATAAAGGCCAGATGGTCCTGGCGCTTGTTCTCGCAGTAGACATCAATAAACTCCGCCCCCAAACCCTCGCGCAGCTGTGCCTGGTGCTGCATGGCGCGCACTGCTTCGAGCATTTCCAGGGGGAATGCGATACCACTGCTGCGGTCTTCATTGAGTGATGTGATCGGCTCCCGACCGGCTTCCAGGCCCTGCTCCAGACCAACCAGAATCGCCGCCAGAACGAGATAAGGGTTGGCATCAGCACCGGCCAGGCGATGCTCGATCCGCAGGTTTTTCGAATCCGAGTCAGGAATCCGCACACAGGCATCGCGATCCTCAAAACCCCAGCTGGCCGTTGTCGCCGCGTTCACCGTGCCGCCCAGACGGCGAAAGGCATTCTGGTTCGGCGCGAAGATCGGCATGCAATGCGGTAGCAGCTCCAGACAACCGGCGACCGCATGACGCAGCGCCTGCTGTTGGTTAGCCGCCAGCAGGTTTTTACCTGCCGCGTCGTAGAGGCTGACATGGACGTGCATGCCGCTGCCCGGGTGCTGCAAGTAAGGCTTGGCCATGAAGCTGGCGCGGTAACCGTGCTTGAGAGCGACGCCACGAGTGCTGCGGCAAAACAGGGCTGCCCAGTCGGCGGCACGCAGGCCGTCATCGAGGTGAGCAAAATTGATCTCGAACTGTCCCGGCCCGAGTTCGGCAGTGATCACCGTGGTATCGATGCCTTGGGCCCGCGCCGCCTCGACCATTTCATCGAGCACCGGGGAAAAGCGCGACAGCCGCTCGATGTGCATATTCGGCTGGTCATCGGCATCGTCCGTCAGCAGATCGCGGGGGAACTGTGGCTGGCCATCGCGCAGCTGTTTATCGAACAGATAGAACTCCAGCTCGAACGCCACCACCGGATGAATACCTTTATTCCCTAACCGCTCCAACACCCGCGCCAGGACTTCGCGTGGCTCGAAGACGATCGGCTTTTGAGTACCATCCGAGGTAATCAGCATCTGCCCCAACGGCTGCGTTTCCCAGCTCACCGGTTTGAGCGTACCGGGCACCAGGCGACGCAGTGCGTCCGGGTCGCCATCGTTAAAGCAGTAGTCGCCGATTTTGAACAGTCCACCCTGAACGCCCAGTAACACACAGTTCTGCGGCAGTTTCAGCGCGCTACCAGCTGCAACCTTCTCGAGCATCTCTAGCGGATAGCGCTTGCCGTAAAAATGCCCGGGAATATCCAGGGAAATCAGGTCGACATAACGCACCTTGGGATAGCAATGGCGAAAAGCGCGAACCTCAGCCAGCAGATCAGAGCAGGTAGCATCCATCATTGTTGTTCCTTTTATTTATATCAGGTGTAAACCCAAAGCACTCGCGTGAGCTGGTCTGTGAGGTTGCCGTAGCGACACCGGGTGTGGCTGGCCAGTTGAAAACTGTCTCCGGCATACAAGGTCACCGGCGCGTCGTCATCGTCCAGCCACAGCGTCAACTCCCCCTCCAGGACATAGCCACCCTGCTCCGAGCTGTCGCTCAAGTGCCGCTCGCCACTGCTGGCACCGGCCTCCAGTTGGCTTTCGAGCATGGAGAAGGAGGCCCTCATCTTCGGCGAGACCAAAATATCGGTAATCCCGTTGGCGTAATACAGCGTGCGTCGCTCATCCGGCCGGGTAACCCAAGGCAACTCCTTGGGTTTTGGCAAACTGTAAAAATAGGTGGTCGGTACCCCAAGGGTTTCGCTGATCGCCGTCAAGTCCGCCACGGTGGGCCGTGACAAGCCACGCTCGACTTGCGAGAGAAAACCGACGGAGCGGCCGATTTTGTCTGCCAGCTCCTTGAGGGTGTATTTCTTGTGCTTGCGTAGATCGTGAATAAGGATCGCTAAGGCGGCGATTTCTTCTTGCTTGTTCATGCCAGAGCTCCAAAAGATTGCTCATCAAATACTGTCGCGCAGTCGATACCAGGCCTTGCCGATGGCCTCCAATGGTGCTGCCAGGTATTTACCGCCGGGAAAGCTGCCATTACTCAGACCTTGGTACAAGGCCAGGTCATCCGGCTGACCGAGAATCGCTTCGGACACCGCGCGAGCACCGGCCAGCGTCGGGAGTACACCATGCCCGGAGTAGCCCTGTAGCCAGTAGAGGTCACCACGCCGGCCGATGTGGGGGGTGCGCTTGAGGGTAAGGTCGATGTGCCCTCCCCAGGCAAACTCCAACTTGACGTCCTTAAGCTGCGGGAATACCCGCTGCAGATAAGGCCGGGTCGCTGCGGCGATGTCCTTTGGCATCCCTCCCAGATAAGTGCAGCCACCACCGAACAGCAGGCGGTTATCCGGCGTGCGACGGAAATAGTCGAGGACGAACTGGTTATCGGTGACGCAGACATTACTCGGTAGCAGCGCCGTAGCCTGCTCCGCGGTCAGCGGCGCGGTGGCTACCTGGTAGGTACCTACCGGCAACACGCAACTGGCCAGCTTCGGATCAAGTCGATCGAGATAGGCATTGCACGCCAGCACCAGCACATTCGCCCGAATGCGTCCGCGTTCGGTGGTCACCACATACTGATTGCCTTCTTCGCGGTAGCTCAACGCTTTGCTCTGCTCGTGGATGCAGCCGCCCGCACGCTCTATGGCCGCGGCCAGACCGAGGGCCAGTTTGAGCGGATTCAGATGCCCGCCTTCAGGGTCGAACAGGCCTGCCTGATAACGCTCGCTGGCCACCCATTGCGACAGCTGCGCACGGGGAATGAATCGCAAGCCATTGTGCCCCCACTTGTGGCTGGCCTCGCGCTGCCACTCGGTCAGGATGCTTACCCGCCGCGGCATGACCGACGTCCACAGATGGCCGGCCCGGTAATCGCAATCGAAGTCATGGCGCGCGGGTAACTCACGCAACTCCTGCGCAGCCCAGCGCATGCTGTCCCACAACCGCCGTGCTCGTTCGTAGCCAAGCGCAGCCTCCAACGGCGGCATATCACACGACCACCCGAGTATCGCTTGACCTCCATTGCGCCCCGAAGCCGCCCAGGCAACCCGGCTGGCTTCCAACAACGTCACACGCTTGCCCGCCAAGGCCAGGCGCAAGGCTGTATGCAGACCACTGAAGCCGGCACCGATGATCAGCACCTCGGTGTTTTGTTCGCCTTCCAGGGCGGCTCGAGTCAATAGGCGATCCGCGCAACTGTGGGCGTAATAGCTGGCAACGTGCTGTGTGGATTGCTGAAACATAGGGACGCCAATGAAATTATGTCTTTATAATTTCATGAAAAATTACATCATAAATTTCACCAACGCAACACGCCATCATCGGTTCAAGCATTGACTCTGCACCCGAAACACCAAATATCCGGGGCGGGACTTTCGCCTCGAGCCCCGTGGCCAGTGGCAAAGTCCGGTGATCATTTGATGCAGAACCACTATTGAACTCATCTACACTTAAAAACCCGTGGGAACGCAAATCCCGGTCAAGGCCTTTGCAGACGTTCAGACGTCTGCACCGCCCAGCCACTCCAGCCAGCCGAGGCGCAGCATTCATGAATCATCGTTACACCCGCACGGCGATTGCTCTCCACTGGCTGATGGCTCTGGGGCTGATCGGCACCTTCGCGCTCGGTTTCTACATGCCGGAACTGCCGATTTCACCGATCAAGCTGAAACTGTACTCATGGCACAAATGGGCTGGTATAACCCTGTTCCTCCTGGTATGGATACGGCTCGCCTGGCGCCTGACCCATCCGGCACCGCCCCTACCGACGACGATACCGGCCGTGTCGCGTCTTGCCTCCCATGCCATGCATTGGCTGCTGTATGCACTGATGCTCGCGATTCCGCTCAGCGGCTGGTTGATGGACTCGGCGAAAGGCTTCCAGACCGTGTGGTTTGGCCTACTGCCACTGCCCGATCTGCTGCCCAGGGACGCCGCGCTGGGTGACCGCCTGAAGGATGTGCATGAGGCGCTGAACTTCATTTTGCTTGGCCTGGTGATTGCCCATACGGTCGCCGCGCTGAAGCACCACTTCATTGATCGCGACGATGTGCTCACGCGCATACTGCCGCTCAGGAACAAAGGCTGACCCACGGCACTTCAATCCATTACGCTCACGCCCCGGCCGGAGAGTCCCATGAGTTATCGATTCCTGCGTTCTGCCGCGCTGACCGTCGCACTCTCGCTCAGCGCCTTGACCTGCGCCCACGCGGTTCAATACAAGCAGGTGAACGCGGCTGCCAGCCAGATTGCCTTCACCTACATCCAGATGGGCGCAAGGGTGTACGGCAGTTTCGGCAAGTTCGACGCCAAGATCGATTTTGATTCGGCGAACCCCGCAGCGGCCCACGCCGAGCTCACCATCCAGCTCGCCAGCATCGACGCCGGCACCCGCGACGCCAACACCGAACTGCAAAAACCCGCCTGGTTCAACACCGCCGCGTTTCCCGTGGCCAGGTTTGAATCGAACGCAGTGAAGGCGCTCGACAACAACCGCTACGAGGTCACCGGCAAGCTCGCGATCAAGGGCCGCACTCGCGACGTCAGCGCGCTGATCATTTTGAAGCCGCAGAACGCCATCGGCGTATTCGATGGCGAATTCATCCTCAAGCGCGCCGATTTCAATATCGGTGAAGGCGAATGGGCCAATTTCGGAATCATTTCCAATGATATCCATATCAAATTCCGCGTGGTCGCTCCCGCGCAGTAACTGCAAAAGGTCCAGCATTCGATGGGTCAGTCAACTGAAGCACCGTCGAGCCAGCGTTAACACCGACTTATTGATTTGCCACGTCCAAAATAACGGTTTCTTCACGGCCCCTCGGGCAAGCTTTATGCGCCTTGAAAAACCACCAGAGTGCAAAGCACCTTGCCCGCTCAGAGCCAAAGGCAGGGGGCGATCGAGGTGACAAGGCTTTCGCCGCCATCAATATTTTGTCTATAAGTGAAATCGCCTAATGGAAGAACTGAATCGTTCACTGTTTCTGATCATCAATGCCAGTGCACACCCCTCGCCAGGCGCACTGATCATGGCGAATGTCCTGGCACAATGGCTGATCTATGGTGTTCCCCTGTTACTGGCCGGGCTCTGGCTTTGGGGCGGGCGAGAGAGCAGAACCGTCGCATTGGCTGGCGTACTGAGTACCGTGTTCGCACTGGGGTGCAACGTGTCGATCGGCGTCTTCTGGACACACCCACGACCCTTCATGATTGAGTTGGGTCACACATTCCTGACACATCAAGCGGAAACCTCCTTTCCCAGCGATCATGCCGTTGTGTTCTTCGCCTTGGGGCTAGCCTTCATGCGGGGCTCCTTGCGCAAGGCCGGGGCTCTGCTCGTGCTGTTCGGCATAGCGGTTGGATGGGCTCGTGTTTACCTGGGTGTGCATTTCCCGTTCGACATCGTCGGAGCCCTCGCGGTGGCATTCGTCAGCAACTGGATCGTAGCGCTGGCACTGAGCTTCGAAACCTTGCGCGCGCGTCTGCTCGATGGGCTGGAAAATCTGTACCGGCGCCTGTTCGCATTGCCGATCTCCAAGGGATGGGTTCATGCGTGACATTCATCTGTGCCTCCCGGGCTTTCGACCTCATAGGGCCAGAAGTCTCTGTGGGCCAGGGAATGGAGCTGTGTCCAGCCTGTCGTTGTGTGAGTGCTGGTTGACGAACACCTGATGATCCTGCCGGGAGATGCCGCATGACGCTGACACAAGCAGTCGCCGAATATGGTTACCTGGCGGTATTTATCGGTGCAGTCATGGAAGGTGAAACTATTCTGATTCTGGCGGGTTTCGCCGCACACCAAGGGTATTTATCTTTCCTTTTGGTGGCTGTTATTGCCATGTGCGCCGGGGCATTGACCGATCAGGTTCTGTTTTTTATTGGTCGCCGGTATGGCGGGTTATTGTTGCAACGCTTCCCGCAATTTGATCCAAACGCACAGCGGGTCTATCGCTTGCTGCTGCGCTATCAAACCGGACTGATCATCGGCGTGCGTTTCATGTATGGATTGCGCATTGCAGGCCCCTTGGCCATTGGCATGAGTGGAGTACCCGCCTGGCGTTTCATGCTGTTGAACTGGATAGGGGCTGCGATTTGGGCACCACTGATTGCCGGAGTCGGTTACCTGTTTGGCCAGTCGCTGGAATGGCTGTTCGCCGATATCAAGCGTTATGAGGAAGCCACACTACTGCTGATCATCGGCGTGGCATTGGTACTTGGCCTGATACGTCACCTGCGTCGACATCATTGAGCATTCTGATACCCAAGCTGCGATATGAAAACCGGCCACGGCAACCTCCGCACCATCGACCACAGCCTGTCGCGAATTTTAAGGGTCCAGTAACCCACCGGCCCAGTTCTGCGACTGCCGACTCCCCGTGAACTTGGCGACCACCGCGCCTTGGGGGATCAATCGATCGCGATAGCGAGTCACCATCCGCCCTGACTGGGCAGCCTGCAGCACCACCTCCGACGCCGGGTCGCCTGGCCTGCCGAGGATCCTGGCGAAGCGTTCACCTTCTTCAAGGTAATCGCCCAGCGCCCTCTCGAAAATCAGTACGCCGGCCTGCGGAGCGAAGATCGACTCCATGCAGCCGATATCCACCGCCTCGCCCTGCCACTCCTCCAGCGGCACATGCTCATCAATGACGCCGCAAGCACAGAGCCAGGCGTAGAGCCCGGCGGCGTCTTGCTCTGCCAACAGATCGTTGACGTCGGCCTGCCCCCGCAGCTCGATGGTCGCGGCCAGCCGCTGAGCGCCTCCGGCCCCTCGCAGCCAGGGCGAGATAATGGTTTCTTCGAAGGAGCCGTCGCCACCTTCGTCCCAGAGAATTGCCACGTCGACCTTCAGCGCTGCCGCCAGCTCACGACCTCGGGGCCAGAAACTGCGGTGGATATAGAGGTAAGGCAGCGCTTCATCATCGGTGTGCAGGTCGAGCATCAGGTCGGCATCGGCCGCCAATTGCGCCAGGCATTTTTGCCAATGCCCCAGATTGGTCACGGGTCGAGTCAGGGCCAGCGATTGATCAAACAACCGATTGAAATTCTGCCCGGTGGCCTCATGAATACGGCCGAGAATCCGGCCCTGACGAAATTGCCCGATGCCGAACGGATTGGCCTGCGGCACCACCGTCACGCTGCCCTTGAGCAGCCCCTGATCCTGGGCCGACTGTAGCCGGGGCAACAACAGGTGCAGCACCAGCATGCCGGCGATTTCGTCGGCATGCACCCCGGCCTGGAGGTGTACCTTCGGCCCGCTGCCATCACCGTCGAAACGCCATGCGCCAATGCGCAGCGTTTCACCGGAATCACCCTGAACGCTCAAGGAAACATCTTGCGCCATACACTCCCCTCCTTTGCTGATGCCTTGCAGCGAACGGTCGACCTTCGACGAACTCATCCCATTGACCTGCGCAATGGTGTGCCCCGCCGCTCGGCGATGGTGAACACGGCCTCGATCAGGAAGGTCAGGCAGACATAAACACCCGCCACCAACAGTAATGGCTGAAATACCTGAAAGGTCTGGGCCCGGACCACATTGGCCGCGCCCAATAAATCGACCACTGCAATGGTCGAGGCCAATGCGGTCGACTTCATCAACATCACGCTTTCACCCGCCAGGGTTGGCAATAACAGGCGCATCGCGCGCGGCAGGCGGACCCGAAGCAACGCCTGACGCGCGGTCATACCGAACGCCGAAGCCGCTTCCATTTCCCCCTTGGGCACCGCCATCAGCCCGCCGCGAATGACTTCACCGACATAAGCGCCGACCGACAGCACCAACGCAAACACGATGTACCAGTAACCCTCCCGCAGAAACGGCCAGAGAACGCTACCGCGCAGCGCCGGAAACTGTGCGAAAAGACTGCCCAGCCCGTAGTAGAAGATGTAAATCTGGATCAGCAACGGCGTACCGCGAATCACACTGGTGTAGGCCAGGCTGCATCTGGCAATCAGTTTGCGCCGCGACAATCGGGCCAGCGCCGTAAGCACCGCCAGCCCAAAACCCAACACGCTGGAAATCAACAAAATCGAGATTGTCGTCTGCAAGCCTCGGCCTATCAATGCCGCATAATCGAACATCCACACTGGAATCATCGCGTTCACTCAGCCAAAGGCATCCAGCGACGGATTCGTCGCTCGAGGCGTCCCGATAGGTAGTTGGAGGTCAGTGTCACCACGTAATACAGCGCGGCCGCCGTGAGGTAGAACAGCAGGTAGTGACGGGTCGAACCGGCCGCCTGCTTGGCGGTGTACAGCAGCTCGTTGGTCCCGACCACGCTGATCAATGCGCTGTCCTTGATCAGGTTGATCCACAAGTTGGCCATGCCGGCCAACGCATACGGCGCCATGATCGGCAACGTGACCCGACGAAACAGCCCGAAGCCGTGCAAACCGAAAGCACGCGCCGCTTCGATCTGCCCATGGGGAATGGCCAGAATCGCTGCGCGGAAAATTTCCGAGGCGTAAGCACCCTGCACCAGGCCCAATACCAGAATCGCCACCAGCGGCCCACTGACGTTCACTTCGGCGTAGCCGGCCCACACCATCAGCGCGTTGAGGCCCATGGAGCCGACGTAATACAGGAGTAAAATCAGCAACAGTTCCGGGATCGCCCGAAACAATGTGGTGTAACCACGCATCAGTGTCGCCACCGGTCGCGGTGCGCCGAGTTTGGCGCAGGCCACCACCAGGCCGATAAACAGGCCAACTACAAAGGCCCCGGCCGAAATTTGCAGGGTCATCCATAACCCTTGCAACAGTGCACTTCCCCATCCCTGCTCACTGAAATCGATCAAATCGAATATCGCTGGCATTTCAGCCCTCCACGGATCGTCCACGTTTTTTATCGGCGGTATCACGATCTAATGTGGGAGCGGGCTTGCTCGCGATGAGGGAATAACATTCAGCAATGATGTCGACTGTCAGTCCGCTATCGCGAGCAAGCCC
This sequence comes from Pseudomonas sp. GW821-FHT01E05, assembly GCF_059422425.1. NCBI lineage: Bacteria > Pseudomonadati > Pseudomonadota > Gammaproteobacteria > Pseudomonadales > Pseudomonadaceae > Pseudomonas > Pseudomonas sp. GW821-FHT01E05. The sequence goes on along the minus strand of NZ_JBWKWW010000006.1, from coordinate 332,792 downwards.
GCTCCCACCCTGGATTCGCTTAACCTACGGGATCGGGTTTCTTCCGTTATTGAGCGGGCTTGACGCTGATATCGAAATATTTCCGGGAGATGGCGTCGTAGTCCTTGCTCGCCAATAGGGACTGGATGGCTGAATCCAGATGGGTTTTAAGATCCGTGTCGTCCTTGCGCAGACCCGCGCCGACACCGCGACCGAACACCGGGTCGTATGGCACGGTGCCGAGGTTGTCCAGTCCATTGGCGTCGGGGGATTTGACGAAGCTGGAAACCGCGGTGCCATCGGCCATCATCATGTCGATGCGTCCGGCGATGAGGTCGGCATTGGCTGAATCCTGAGTATCGTAATAACGCAGGTCAGCGATGTTTTCGTAGTATTTCTTCAGGTAGTTGGCGCTGACCGTGGAGATCTGCACACCGATAACCTTGCCCTTGAGCCCGGCCGGGGAAATGTCCACTTTGGTCCCTTTGGGGCCGGCAATCGCTACTGGCGTATCGTAATAGGCCTTGCTGAAGGCAATCTGTTTTTCACGCTCTTCAGTGATCGACATCGACGAGAAAATCACATCGATCTTCTTCGCCAGCAGCGATGGGATGATCCCGTCCCAGGCCACTTCCTTGATTTCACATTGTGCCTTTATTTCATCGCACAGCTTGTGAATCAGGTCGACCTCAAACCCGGACCATTGCCCATTGGCCTGTTTCAACGTGAACGGCGGATAGGGTTCCGCCGCGACCGCAAATACAATGGGTTTTGCCTGAGCCAGGCCAGAGCTTGCCGCAAGCATAAGCACTGCACTGCCCAACCAGTTTGCCAAACGCTTTTGTCCCATGATGTTGCCCCGTCTTTTTATTGTGTGTTGGAGTTAGCGAGTTTGATGTGCGTTGACGAATTGACGACAACGTTCACTGCGTGGATCTACAAACACCTCATCCGGCGAACCGGTTTCCTCGATCAGCCCTTGATGGAGAAAGGCCACTTTGGAAGAGACATCGCGGGCGAAGGCCATTTCATGAGTCACCAGGATCATGGTCCGGCCTTCTTCGGCGAGTGAGCGGATCACCCTCAGCACTTCCCCGACCAGCTCCGGGTCCAGCGCCGAGGTGGGTTCATCGAACAGCATGACCTTGGGCCGCATGGCCAAAGCGCGGGCGATGGCCACCCGCTGTTGCTGTCCACCGGACAAAAAGGCCGGGTATTCATTACGCTTGGCCGCCAACCCGACCCGTTCAAGCAGCGCTTCGGCGCGCTCGATGGATTCGGCCCGGCTTTCGCGCAGCACCTGGATCGGTGCTTCGATGAGGTTTTCCAGCACCGTGCGATGGGGCCACAGATTGAAATTCTGGAAGACCATGCCGAGGCTGGAGCGGATGCGCACCAATTGTTTCGCGTCGGCCACCAGCGGGCTGCCGGGGCGGTCGTAATTGAGTTTGATGCTTTCACCGTCGACATGAATGCTGCCCTGGTCCGGCACTTCGAGCATGTTGATGCAGCGCAGCAGTGTGCTTTTACCCGAGCCACTGGCACCGATCAGGGAGATCACCTCGCCTTCGTGAGCGGTCAGGGAAATACCCTTGAGCACCTCGATATTGCCGAAGCGTTTGTGCAGTGTGTCGATCTCGATCATCTTTTTTGCCGCTGCGGGCTCAGCGGGTGTTTTAGCCGCAGCGGCAGTGATTCTGACTCTGGTCGGCACTTGGGCCTGCAGGGCCCGGACAAAGGCCGTGATTCGTTCACAGGCCTGCAACAGGCGTTCTTCAGCCAACGTCAACGACAACCGAACGAAGCCCTCGGCGGGTTTGCCGAACACCGCCGCGTCGAGCACCGACACGCCGGCTTCACGAAACAGGCGCCAGGCGAAATCCAGCGAGCTGAGCCCGGTATCGCGCACATCCACTAATACGAACATTCCCGCTTGCGGTTTGAGCACGCCAATACCCGGGCAATGACTCAGGCCATCTACCAGCAGATCGCGCCGACGGCGGTAGGATTCGCGCAGGCTCCGGGAGACCTCGTCATGGGCCAATACCGCGGCCAGCGCCGCCTCCATGACAAAACCGGGCAAACTGTAACGCATGCTCAGAACCAGGGTTTCGGCGTGGGCGATCAGGGTCGGCTCGGCGATGATCCAGCCGATGCGCCGACCCGTCACAGCGTGGGATTTCGCCAGGCTGCCAATCACCACGCAGCGTTCAGCCATGCCGGGCAAGGCCGCGAGGCTGATGTATTCGCACTCGAACACCAGGCTTTCATACGCTTGGTCCACCACCACCCACAGGTCATGGGCAATCGCCAGGTCGGCGATGCCCTGCAGCTCTTCGCGACTGAGCACGACGCCGGTGGGGTTGTTCGGACTGGAGAAAAAAATCGCCCGGGTCCGCGGGGTGATGGCCTTTGCCAACAGCGCGGCGTCGAGGCGAAAACCCGAGTCTGCCGCGCACGGCACCCGTACCGGGGTCGCGCCGCTCTCCTTGAGCGTCGCCTCATAGGCGACATACATCGGATCGAGAACGACGACCTCATCGCCGGCCTGCAACAGACACATCGAGGTGACGAACAAGGCGTTCTGCGCACCGGCCACGGCGAGGACATTCTGTGTTTGCAAGGGACGGCCGAGGGATTGGCTGTAACGGGCGACGATGGCCTCGCACAACGCTGTGCAGTCGACGATTTCAGTGTGGGAGGTGTCGTCTTGCCGCAAGGCGTCGATGGCGGTGCCGGTAATCAAATTCGGTGGGGGGAAATCCGGATCACCCACGCTGAGGATAATCACATCTTCGCCCTTGCGCTGAGCGTTGAACGCAGCCTGGTGGATGTCCCAGGCAGCAACACCCTGCCCTGAAATTCGCTCAACAAAGGGTGAAAACCGCATGCCAGAGCCTCTCGTTCAGATAGAAAAAGCGCAAGCCCGCATGTAACCAGCCGGGGGGTGCAGCCAACATAAATGAAACTGAACAGTCGTTCAACGTGAAATTTCAACGAATGTCGTTCAAGGCTCAAACAGTCGCGAATTGAGGTATCCATGTTCATGGAAGTCGTTAGCGATGCTGCGGGCAAGTTGCAGATGCTCGGCGTGATCGAGTACAGCCGTGGGCATATTACGATGTTGGACCGATAGGCTTGAAAGGCTTTGTTGCGAGTGTTACTCGGTGACCAGGAAAAAAAACGATCGTTTGCTACCTTACATTCCTTAGCACGTTGCCAGTTGACAGCGTCCAGTTACGGGTTGCCCTGCCTGGTGGAATCAGTATTGTCTTTGTTGAAAGACCGGGTGGCGCAGCACCTATTTCACCGGTGATGCAGAGTCGGCGGCGCGCTGGCGCTGGACCTCCAGGCGCTTCATGTTCAGATACTCGCTTCTCTCCAACTCATGAAGCTGCCGCGGATAACGCTCGGTCCCCGCGTACCAATCGCTCAGGCGTTTTTCGAGCTGCTCCGGCGCAGGCGTCGACAGCGCACCCAGGTAGGCTTCGATCGCCAGGTAGTAGCGCATCGCATTGCGCTCGACGATACCGCGCATGCCGCCAATATAGGCTGGCTGTCCGTCGACCTTTGTGCCAACGATACTGAAACCTGCCTTGTTGCGCCCCGTCGTTGCCAGGTAGCTCTGCATGGTCAGGCGGGCCGCAATGCCATAGCCGTATGAATACGACAAATGAAGGAAGCTGTGTTGGGAGTCGAGCATCACCACCTCGAGTTCGACACGGTAGCGATTCGTTCCAAGCGGTCCTTGCGCAGCGTTCAGTGTGATCTGCAGATAGTCGGGACCGGCCACCACTACCTGATAGAGAAAGTCGAACCGGTAGGCATCAGCCAGCGGCTGATCGAACTTGCGCCCAATATAGACGGTCAATGTGTCGCCGCCGGATGAGGAACGACAACTCTTTACGTTCAGATGCAGGATCAGGATGTCACACCAGCGGTCGATGCCCTGCAATGCCGGACTGAGCACCGCATAGGGCTGCTCAACCAAGGAATAGATGTCGCCTTTCAGGCTCCCTGAGGTTTCACTGGATTCAAGGTAGAGCGGACGGTGAAACGAGTTGCTGAGCATTTGTTCATGCAAGGCAACGTAGCGTGCCTTAAGCGTTTGTGCATCCTGCGCATGTACCAGCGGCATGCCGACCAGCGTACAGAGCAAGACCATCCAAAGCAGCCTGGTACATCCGTAGAAGCTGATCTTCGCCCTGCTGCCGCGCCTTGCAGGCATCACCTGTGCATGAGTCACAGCCAGTACTCCCAGAGGTGAGCGAACATTGCTGGCATGAGCAGTGTCAGGCTCAGCACTGCCGAGGCTCGCACCAGATTCCACATTGAAAGCGGGCTCATTGAGCATCCTCCTGGGGCTGGAGGGGACACCTGGATCATCGCAGTGAATGAACACAGCTTCGGTACGATAGCGCGCTTAACAGAACACTTTCCGAGTTTAGTACTTCAAGCATCGCCTGAGATAGCAGCGTTCGTTGCAGCAGGCCAGGTCCTGATCCGGGCTGTACCTGAATGTCTGGTTTGCCAAAGCGCTTAACCAATCAACGGCGGCTGCGCCGCGGGATGAGCATCACACTTTCTATCGCGGCTCTGTCATATGCGCCCCGCAGGCAGATTGACGATTTCAAAAATCGCGCCCTCGATACCCAGCACTTCGCGGCTGTCCGAATAGATGCCGACGCCCTTTTCCCAGACGTTCTTGATGGTGTTGTCCGCACAGCGAATCCGGTAGCGAAGTTCGTAAGGCTGGTGTCGGGACAAAGCGTGCTGAACCTCGCGCCAGACGTAATCGGCATCGTCCGGATGGATCAGGCTGTTATAGGTGCAGTCGTGACTGTCCATCAGCCTTTCGGCGGCATAGCCCGTCAGTTGCAGGCAGCCGGCGCTGACGAATTCCATGGTCCAGTCGTGGTTGTTGCGCCCACGATAGATCAGCCCGGGCATGCTATCGAGCAGGCTCAGGGCGCTGCGTTGACTGGCCTGCAAAGCGATTTCGCGACGCTTGTGCTGGGTGATGTCGTTGACCACCAGATAGAACCGTAAGTCCCGGCGCTTGAGGCTGATATCGAACCAGCGCAGATCTCCCTGAGGATGGACGAAACGCAGGCGCTGACTGAAGGAAATATCCGGCCGATGGCGCAATTCATACAGCGCCTGACGCCACAGGGAACGGTCTTCCTGATGCACATACTCAACGATGTTGCGCTCATCGCCAGGCGACTCCATCAAGTCCGCCCAGGCCGTATTGAAATGGGCAATCTCGCCGTTGTCCTTGAGTTCAAGCAAGGCGATAGGAAACACGTCCAGGGGTTGCGACGCCGGCCGGCCAAACACCGACTCAACGGGTGAAGCACATTCGTCCGCCATCAATGACGCTCCTTTGTTCTCAATGACCCGACCTTGTGGACCCAGGCTGCCAGCTCCAGTCGCGAACGCAAATTGAGCTTTTGCAGCAGGTTCTTCACGTAGATCTTCACCGTGCCGTCGCTGATGCCCAGCTCCCGGCCTATCTGTTTGTTGCTCATGCCCGAAGCGATCAGCGCCAGGGTTTGCCCTTCACGATCAGTCAGGCTGCCGTCTTCGATTTTTTCTTGCGGCGCCTCGGTTTCGCCATGCCCGGCCAGCAGCGACACCAGGCAATCATCCAGAACAATCGCGCCTTTGCTGCAATTGCGCATGTACGACAGCAGCGCTTCGGGCTCGGTCTCCTTCAGGACATAACCACTGGCTCCCAGGCGTAAGGCCGTCAGCAACTCGCCGCGATCCATCGAAGCGGTCAATACGACAATCTGGCATTCGAGCCCCAACTGTTTCATCTCGTCGAGTACCTGCAAGCCGCTCAAACCCGGCATGTGCAAGTCCAGCAACACCTGCCTGGGCATCAGCTGCACCGCCAGGTTGATCCCTTCCCTGCCGCTGGCCGCCTGGCCAACCACATCGAAGTCATCGCTGGCGGCAAACAGTTGCGCCAGACCTTTGCGGAACAAGGGATGATCATCGATCAACAATAAGGTCGTGCTGTTCATCGAAGTGTCTCTGCGGGTCGTCATTGTTCTGGATAAGGCTCAGGTGCACGCGAGCGCCATGGGGGCGAATGGTTTCGATGGACAGCTGCGCACCGATGGTCGATGCACGTTCACGAATGATCGCCAGCCCATAGTGGTTCTCCTCAACCGAGGCCGGACTCAGACCGATGCCGTCATCTTCGACGGTCACCGTAATCTCGCCATGCCGGGTCTGGCGCAGTTCGATCCGCACGTGCCGGGCGTGGGAATGTCGCACCACATTGGCCAGCGCCTCGCGGATGATCTGCAGAATCTGCAGTTCGGTTTCCGGGTACAGCGCATCCTCGGCCAGACGGTTGTCCAGCTCGAAAACGATGATGCAGCGTCGGGAAAACTCGGCCACCGAGTCCGCCAGCGCCTGGCGCAGTGAACGCCCGTCCATGGTCAACCGTGCGCTGGTGATCAATTCGCGTACCTGGCGCTGCAAATGACTCAACCCGCCGCGCAACTCGGCCAGCAAGGGGGCGGCCTGCTCCGGCTCACGCAGCTTGGCCTGCATCAGGCTGGCCTGAAACGACAGATAGCCCAATTGCTGTGCCACCGAATCGTGAAGTTCACGGGCCAGTGCACCATTCTGGAACGTTGCCTCCCTGCATTGCTGTTCACGCTTGTGCCGCAGTAGCTGCACCGTTACTCCCAGCACCCGCGCCGTTTCCCCAAGCAACCCATGAAACCCGCGACTGGCCGCGCGCGGCGTGTCCAGCAGCAATACCCCGCGCCTATCGGGCGCGATGCCGGGCAGAACACTCAGCAGGCGATAACGACCCCGATGCCGGCAGGCCATGCACTGCTGCGGTACAGCTGTCGCGGCACCGGTGCGCCACGGGCAGCCCGGCGTCTCATCGCAGGAGCTGAGCATGGCCCGACGGCCGGGGCCGAAGTCCTCGCCAGTCAACAACAACCCCAATTTGCTGCCAGGGTTCAGTGCTTCGAATCGATCGAGAAAATGTGGCAAGGCATCGTCCGCGTCGACCAAGCGCAGCGGCAATTGGGCGAGCAATTCCCGCACGCTGTCCACCTGACGCGCCCGCGAACGCAAGAACCATTGCGCCCACCCGCCAGGTCGCATTCGAGCTTTCAATGACATCCGCCTGCCCTTTGGAAAACCGTGACGATTAGTCGAGCAACTTCCATGCCTGCCCGCTATCGCCGACGGACTACCCCCAAAGAGATATCTCTTTTTCCGGATTGAACGGTAATTCCTTTCGGGAAACTATCTTCCCCACCAAGAAACAACAACGCCGATTCTGAGCACGGCCAAACGCCGAAAGACAGCGCACCAGACCGAGGCTTTGACGCCTGGCTTGCGCACCAGATCGGGACATTTATTCGCCAGGCGCTGTTGAAACGCTGGACAGCCAGGAGGGTTGCAATGACTGAGACACAAAGCGCTGCGCCGTACAGACCCCAGAGTGTGCCGGTGTACCGTGAACCGACTCTTCGCTCTCACGCGCTGCATCACATTCTGGTGACGCAAACGGCGACAGCCGAAGCGCTTGGGCGTCTGCTCAAGAACTTCGATCAGCCGGCGCTGCCCACTCCCCGCGTACTTTGCGCCGCGGTAGACGGGTTCGAGCGACAGTTGAAAGCGTTGCTCGACGCCACTGCGGTCGGCACCCAGCTGTACGTTCTCGGCGACGAAGCCTTTCTTTGGCGCATCCACGGCGTGGCGTGCACTGCCGGAATGCACAGCGAAGAGATCGACCTGATCGAATCCGGGCCGGTGCTGCGCAGGGTGTTTTGCGTGCACTGCAGCCATGTTCAGGACAGCGGCCCACAGGCACAAGTGTGCTGTTCCAATTGCCAGCTCCGCCTGGGCGTGCGCGAGCACTTTTCCCAGCGCCTGGGTGCTTATCTGGGCGTCTGCGAAAACCCCGATCAGCCTTATGCGCAGGCTCAATCATGAGCACGGCGCTGGAGGTACAGGTCGCCGACGCAAAAATGCTGACACCGGTGATTCGCGAATTCACCTTCGTCAGTCGCTCTGGCCGGTTGCCGGGGTTTTCCTCGGGCAGTCATGTACAGGTCCATTTGTCATTGGCCGAGCGCAGCGTGCGCAACGCTTATTCATTGATCAGCGATCCGGCTGACACTCGCCACTATCGCATCGCCGTACGCTTGCAGGACGACTCCCGCGGTGGTTCGCGCCACCTGCATCAACGGGTGAATGTCGGCGATACCTTGCACCTGTCGCCCCCGGCGAATCTGTTCGCCCTGCATTCGACCGCTCGCCAGCACATCCTGATTGCCGGCGGCATCGGTATCACGCCGTTCATGGCGTACATCAGTGCGCTGGAACTGCGCAACGCCGACTTCGAATTGCATTACGCCTACCGCAAAAACCTGACCGATGCCTATGCCGACGAACTGCAGCAACGCCTGGGATCACGCCTGCATCGCTATGACGCCAGCACTGGCGCAGCCCTGGACCTAACGGCGATTCTCAGCGACCGGCCCTTGGGCAGTCATGTCTACGTCTGCGGCCCGCAGCGACTGTTGATGGGCGTTCGGGAACAGGCCAAAGCCCTCGGCTGGCCACCCGGCCGGGTCCATTGGGAAGCCTTCAGCGGCGCAGAACCGGGCTTGCCGTTCAGCCTGGAACTGGCGCGCAGCGGACGGCGGATTCAGGTGAGCGCAGAGCAAAGCCTGCTCGAAGCACTGGAATCGGCCGGTCTGGAAGTCCCCAGCCTGTGCCGCGGAGGGGTCTGCGGGCAGTGCGTCACGCGCCATCTCAAAGGCGATATCGATCACCGCGACAGCATTCTGAGCAGCACCGAGCAGGCCGAATTTCTCATGCCCTGCGTATCACGCGGCTGCGGCTCTTGCGTTTTGCTGGACCTTTAGGAGTCGACCATGACCGTTCAATTCAGCCCCCTGGAAAGCTACCGGGACACCTTCAGCTTCCACAACAGTGCATCGGCCATCGAGCGTTTTCCGTTTCCGTTCACCGAAGACAGCTACATGTACTCGGTGAACATCGAGCCGGCGCGCGCCAAAGAACCGGGCTCGGTGTACCAGCACTGGTTCGATATCGACGAGCATTACCTGTCGGAAATGGCCGAGCGTGCACTGGTACTGGACAAGGACCCGCGCCGCTACCTGGTGATGCCGCATATGCAGGAAGCGTCGTGGGATGCCTTGCAGATGTTCATGGAACATCTGGCCGCCGACTATCCGCAGTGGTTCGAGCTGAGCTGCGACGCTAACCGCTGGCACTGGCGCAACAAGGCGCTGGGCATCGATCAGGCGTTTGTCTTCGGCGATGCCTCGACCCTGCCCTGCGAACCGCTGGAGTTCATCACCCGTCAGGTCCAGGGCGACATCGCGCTGCTCGACCAGCGCGATGGCGATCTGTTCATGGACGCCGGGATGGTCACCAGCCCCGCCGACTGGTCACTGGCCTTCGATGCCGGGATGAGCTTCAAGCAATGGCATTCGCCGGTGCCCATGGCCAACCAGATGGGCGTGTTCGACCGGGCACTGAAGTACCTGCTCAACGTCCAGGTCGATCAACCGGTGCGCAGGCTCAACTGGACGCTGACAATCAATCCGCGCCTGGATTCGTCCCCCGAGACTTACCACGAATGGGGTGCCGAGCGCGGCAGCGTCACCGACGAAAACGTCGGCCAGCTCGTCCACCTGCGCGTGGAGCTGCAATTCATGGCCCGCCTGCCCCGCAGCAATGGCCTGATGTTCAGCATCCGCACCTACCTGATCAGCATGAACGAACTGGTCAGCCATCCCGGCTGGGGCCGTCGCCTGCACCGGGTGCTGCGTGACTTGCCCGACCCGATCGCCGAATACAAAGGCATGACCCGTTATCGGCAGACGCTGGTGGACTGGCTGAGCCAGTTCGACCAGGCCTGAAACACCTTGACCCAACCCCATTCAGACAAGGAATCACGATATGGCCAACTCCTGGCGCATTTCCGCACTGGCCGAACGTCACCGTGCGCTCGGCTCACAGCTTGAAGACTGGAACGGCATGGGCACTGCCTGGACCTACAGCTCGGACCTGGCCGAGCATCATCAGGCGATCCGTACCCGCGCCGGTTTGATGGATGTCTCGGGGCTGAAAAAAGTCCACTACGTCGGGCCCCACGCCGAAAGCCTGCTGCAATGGGCGACCACCCGTGACATCGCCAAGCTCTATCCCGGCAAGTCGGTCTATGCCTCGATGCTCGATGAGGACGGCAAGTTCATCGATGACTGCATCGTCTACCGCACCGGCCCCAATGCCTTCATGGTGGTGCACGGCGCGGGCACTGGTTACGAGATGCTGGTGCGCTCGGCTCAGGGCCGTCAGGTTGCGGTGCTGTTCGATGACGACCTGCACGACCTGTCGTTACAAGGGCCGTTGGCGGTGGACTTTCTCGCCGAACACGTTCCGGGCATTCGTCAGCTGCCGTACTTCCATCACCTGCAAACCAAACTGTTCGGCCGTCCGGTGATGATCTCCCGCACCGGCTACACCGGCGAGCGCGGTTACGAAATCTTCTGCAAGGCCGCCGACGCCCCGACCCTGTGGGACGAAATCCTCGAACAGGGTGCGGGCATGGGCATCATCCCGTGCGCCTTCACCGCCCTGGACTGGTTGCGGGTCGAAAGCTCGCTGATGTTCTTCCCCTACGACAACTCGCAGATGTACCCCTTCGCCGATCAAAAAGCCGGCGACACCCTGTGGGAGCTCGGCCTGGATTTCACCGTATCGCCGGAAAAACAGGACTTTCGCGGTGCCGACGAGCACTGGCGCCTGCGCGGTAAAGAACGCTTCAAGATCGCCGGCGTGTTGCTCGAAGGCGCCCGCGCCGCTGAAGCCGGAGACACTCTGTGGCAGGCCGGCAAGAAAGTCGGCGTCATCACCTGCGGCATGTATTCGCGCCTGAGCAAACGCTCCATGGCCATCGCCCGCATGGACGCCGACTGCGCCGCACCAGGATTTGCCATGCAGGTACACGGCAGCCTCGAGGTCGCGGCCATCACCCACGCCTTGCCGTTCGATGATCCGGAAAAAACCAAACGCACCGCCAAAGGCTGATCGAACGCCAACCACGCATTCCAAGGGAGACCTCGATGGACACGCCACACGAACATTACATCCTCAAGATCAGCTGCCCCGCCGCTTCCGGCATTGTTGCCGCAGTCACCTCCTGGCTGGCCGGGCAAGCGTGCTACATCAGCGAGCTGTCGCAATTCGACGATGAATTCACCGGGCGCTTTTTCATGCGCGCGGTGTTTCGTTTCAACAAAGGTGTGGTCGGCGACATCGCCCCGCTGCGCCTGGGCTTGAGCGAGTTGGCCGGCGGTTTCGACATGCAATGGCAGCTGTTCAGTTCGGCTCAGCCGACCCGCGTGCTGCTGATGGTCAGCAAGTTCGACCACTGCCTGACCGACCTGCTGTATCGCCATCGCAAAGGCGAAATGGACATGCAGATCACCGCCATCGTCTCCAACCACCTGGACCTGCGGCCGATGGCCGAACGTGAAGGGATCCGCTTCATTTACCTGCCGGTGAGCAAAGAGAGCAAGTCCCGACAGGAAGCCGAACTGCTGCGCATCGTCGAAGAGACCGAGACCGATCTGGTGGTGCTCGCCCGCTACATGCAGATCCTCTCCGATGACCTGTGCAAACAGCTGTCCGGACGAGCGATCAACATCCATCACTCGTTTCTCCCCGGTTTCAAGGGTGCCAAGCCCTATCACCAAGCCTACGAGCGCGGCGTGAAACTGATCGGCGCCACCGCCCACTACGTCACCTCGGACCTCGACGAAGGCCCGATCATCGAACAGGAAATCCAGCGCGTCGATCACACCTACCTGCCCGATGCGCTGGTCGCCATCGGCCGCGACACCGAAACCGTCGCACTTTCCAAAGCCCTGAAATACCACCTGGAACACCGGGTGTTCATCAACCAGGACAAGACGGTGATCTTTCGCTGAGCGAGCCACCACCTCGAACCCATTCCGACCGACAGGCACGAGACACGACCATGACCACACGCGTTGCAATCATCGGCGCCGGCCCTTGCGGCATGGCTCAACTGCGGGCATTTCAATCGGCCAGGGACAAGGGAACCCCCATCCCGGAACTGGTCTGCTACGAAAAACAGCAAGACTGGGGTGGCATGTGGAATTACACCTGGCGCACCGGCCTGGATGAAAACGGTGAACCGGTCCACGGCAGCATGTACCGCTATTTGTGGTCCAACGGCCCGAAAGAGTGCCTGGAGTTCGCCGACTACACCTTCGAGGAGCACTTCGGTCGCCCCATCGGCTCCTATCCGCCCCGGGAAGTACTGTGGGATTACATCAAGGGCCGCGTCGAAAAAGCCGGGGTTCGTGACTACATCCGTTTCAACAACGTAGTGCGCCAGGTCACCTATGACCAACAGACCCGGCGCTTCACCGTGGTCGCACACGACCATGGCAGCGATACCCAGACCCGGGAAGAGTTCGACTACGTGATCAATGCCTGCGGGCACTTTTCGACGCCGAAGATGCCGTATTTCCCCGGGTTCGAACATTTCGGCGGGCGCATTCTGCATGCCCATGATTTTCGCGAAGCGCTGGAGTTCAAGGGCAAGGATTTGTTGATCGTCGGCAGCAGTTACTCCGCCGAAGACATCGGTTCGCAGTGCTACAAGTACGGCGCCCGCAGCATCACCAGTTGCTACCGCACCGCGCCCATGGGCTATGACTGGCCCGCCAACTGGGAAGAAAAACCGCTGCTGCAGCGCCTGGAAAAGAACCGCGCGTATTTTATCGACGGCACTCACAAACACATCGACGCGGTGATTCTGTGCACCGGCTACAAGCATCACTTCCCGTTCCTGCCGGACGAACTGTGCCTCAAGACCGACAACCGGCTGTGGCCGATGAACCTGTACAAGGGGATTTTCTGGGAGCCCAACCCACAGCTGATCTACCTCGGCATGCAGGACCAGTGGTACTCGTTCAACATGTTCGATGCCCAGGCCTGGTACGCCCGCGACGTGATCCTGCAACGCATCGCCCTGCCCGATCAGGCGCAAATGATCGCCGACAGCCTGGAGTGGCAAGCCCGCGAACAGCAGCTTGAAACCAACCAGCAAATGTTCGAATACCAGGGCGCCTACATCCAGCAATTGGTGGACGCCACCGACTACCCGAACTTCGATATCGCCGCGGTCAACGACACCTTCCTGCACTGGAAGCACGACAAGGCGCACAACATCATGGGTTACCGCGACAAGTCCTACCGCTCGCTGATGACCGGCACCCAGTCGCCGCCCCATCACACGCCGTGGCTCAACGCGCTGGACGACTCCATGGCGGCCTATCTGAGTGAAGAGCCCGATGCCATCAAGTCGGTCGGTTGAGCCTGTGCCGATGACCACAGCACTTAAAAGCACAGGAGCCTGCACATGAACGCACCGCGCGTTTCGACCCCCTGGGAACCGGGGCTGTTTGCCCGGGCACCGGCTCTGGAGCGTTATCGGGTGGCCGCGGGCGGGCTGACGCTGATCGCTCTGGAAGCCGGCGATACCCTGCAAGTGATCGACGTCGAAGGGCTGCAAACCTGCGAGCTGCTGGCCTTCGACGCCCTTGGGCGCTCAGCGCTGGCGGCGCTGGGTCTGGCTGCGAGACCCGATTGCAGTTTCATCGCCACGCGGATGTCCGAGCTCGACATGCAGGCACGCCGCATCGCACAAGGCTTGAGCAAGCGCGGCATCGCCTCTCATCCACTCCCCGGCGCGGCCACACTGTGGGATGAGCAATCACCCGCCGGCTACAGCCGCAACTTCGTGGCCGGCGAAGCGTTACTGATCATCGTCGCCGCGCCCAGCGGACCGAGTGCGGTTGACCTGCAATACACCGCCAGCGAATTGCGCGTCGTGGTCCAGCGGGCCAATCCATCGCCACTGCTGGTCCCGCCGCTGCCCGAACCGCTGGGCGAGCTGCTGGATGAATTCACCATCCGCGCCGGAACCGCCCACAGCTACACCGTGGGCAAAGGTCAGTACCTGCAGGTGCTGGACGTCGCCGGACGCCAGTGTTCGGATTTCGTCGCCCTGAATCGCCGGGCGCTGGATCGCGGGCAAGAACTGGACCTGGACCAGACGGTCACCCGCACCCTCAATGGCAACGCCTATCCGGCACCGGGGCTGTTCTCGAAGTTCTTCGACCGGCAGATGCAACCGATGCTCGAGGTGGTGCGTGACACCGTCGGCCGCCATGATTCCTTCGCGTTGGCCTGCGCTGCCCGTTACTACGAAAGCCAGGGCTATTTCGGGCACGACAACTGCAGTGACAACCTCAGTCGGGCGCTGGAACCGTTTGGGGTCCAGGCCCGCAGCGGTTGGCCGGCGATCAATTTTTTCTACAACACCGGGATCGATGCCCACCAGCAGATGACCCTGGATGAACCCTGGTCCCGGCCGGGGGATTACGTGTTGCTGCGGGCCATGACCGATCTGGTCTGCGCCAGCTCGTCGTGCCCGGACGACATCGACCCGGCCAACGGCTGGAACCCGACCGACATCCATATTCGTGTGTATTCCGACAAGGAGCGCTTTTCCATCGCCATGGCCACTCGAAAAACCGCCGATGCCGATCCGACGCTGACCCGCGAATCGGGCTTTCACTCCCGCACCAGCGCCCTGACCGGCAGCTTCACCGACTACCGCAACTGGTGGTTGCCGCTGCGCTACGACGGTTTCGGCGCCATCGATGAATATTACGGCTGCCGCGAACGAGTGGCGGTGATGGACCTGACCGCCCTGCGCAAATTCGAAATCATCGGCCCGGATGCCGAAGCCCTGCTCCAGTACTGCCTGACGCGCGACGTGCGGCGGCTGGCGATCGGTCAGGTGGTCTATTCGGCCATGTGCCATGAACACGGCGGCATGCTCGACGACGGCACCCTGCTGCGCCTGGGCCAGGACAACTTCCGCTGGATCTGCGGCGAGGATTACGCCGGGGTCTGGCTGCGTGAGCAGGCACAGAAGCTGGGCATGAAAGTCTGGGTGAAGTCCGCCAGCGAGCAGATTCACAACCTTTCGGTACAGGGGCCGCTGAGCCGCGAACTGCTCAAGCAAATGGTCTGGACCCCGGCCACCCAGCCCGGCGTGGAAGCCTTGGGTTGGTTCCGCTTTCTGGTGGGGCGCCTGGATGGTTACGACGGCTGCCCGCTGATGATTTCCCGCACCGGCTACACCGGCGAGCTGGGCTACGAAGTCTGGTGTCAGCCGCAGGACGCCGAGCGGGTCTGGGACCGGATCTGGCAACTGGGCGAGCCGCTGGGCATCGTCCCGCTGGGCCTTGAAGCACTGGACATGCTGCGCATCGAAGCCGGACTTATTTTTGCCGGCTATGAGTTCAGCGACCAGACCGATCCGTTCGAGGCCGGGATCGGCTTCAGTGTTCCGCTCAAGAGCAAGACCGACGATTTCATCGGCCGCGATGCACTACTGCGGCGCAGTGCCAATCCCATGCACAAACTGGTAGGCCTGCAACTGAGCGGCAATGAAGGCGCCCATCACGGCGACGGCGTGTACAGCGGTCGCGCCCAGGTCGGCGTGGTCACCAGTGCCTGCCGTTCACCGCTGCTGGGCAGCAATATCGCCTTGTGCCGGGTCGATGTCGCCAGCTGCGAAGCAGGTACCGCGCTGCAAGTAGGCAAGGTCGATGGCTTGCAGAAGCGCATCGATGCCCAGGTCATGGCGCCGATTTTCTACGACCCGCAGAAATGCCGGGTGCGCAGCTGATCGGCCAGACAAGTTGTTGCTGCACCGAATACCGCTACTGCGTTGCCCACCAGCGAGACAAAGAGTCTTTCGACAAGACCAAAAACACTCGCTGACCGAAGCCCTGCCGCCGAACCGGATGCCAACGCATCCGGCCGAGTGCCAGGGTATCGGCTGACCTTCCGACTGCCCCGACAACTCTTCTTACATGGGATCACAGAAATGGAAGCGACTACGTTCGAGACCGTATCGCAGGCTGGCCAGACGGTTGGCAGCCTGCAGCGCAAAATTGACTGGAGAGGTGCGTTCTGGGTTGCCAGCGGCGTGCCAGCACTGGTGCTGTTTTCCATTGGCGCGATTGCCGCGACGGTGGGCAAACCGGCGTGGATCGTCTGGATCATTTCGATCCTGTTCGGTTTCATCCAGGCCTTCACCTATGCCGAGATCGCCGGATTGTTCCCGCATAAATCCGGCGGTGCATCGGTTTACGGTGCGGTGGCCTGGGTGCGTTACAGCAAGCTGATCGCGCCGGTGTCGGTGTGGTGCAACTGGCTGGCCTGGTCACCGGTGTTGTCCATCGGCTCCGGGCTGGCCGCCGGTTACATCCTCACCGCGTTGTTTGCGCCGGACGCGCTGATCAACACCTGGCAATTGACCTTGCTGGATCTTGGCTGGATCAAGAGCGGGCTGTCCCTGCGCATGAATGCGACCTTCGTGGTCGGCGTGGTGATTCTGCTCGGGGTGTTTGTCATACAGCACGGCGGCATCCTGCGCTCGGCACGCCTGACCCTGATACTCGGTGTCACCTCGCTGATTCCGCTGCTGCTGGTGGGCGTGGTGCCATTGTTGACCGGCGATGCGCTGCAGGCCAACTTCCTGCCGCTGTATCCCTTGGCTCACGACGCCGGCGGCCAGGTCATCGATGGCGCGTGGGACATTTCCGGTTGGTCGTTGATGGCCGGCGGGCTGTTCATGGCGGCATGGTCGACCTACGGTTTCGAGACTGCCGTGTGCTACACCCGCGAGTTCAAAGACCCCAAGCGCGACACGTTCAAGGCGATCTTCTATGCCGGCCTGCTGTGCATTCTGGTGTTCACCCTGGTGCCGATGGCGTTTCAGGGCAGTCTCGGCCTCGGTCAACTGGTCAGCGCCGCGGTGCTGGATGCCAACGGCACCGTCGTGACGCCAGCGGTTTACAGCGGTTTGCTGTCACCGGCGATCTACAGCGGCATGGGCGTTGGCCAGGCGATGGCCGACAGCATCGGTGGTGGTAAAGTCGTGGCCAATGTGGTGTTGATCATGCTGATCCTCGCCACGCTGCTGGCGATCATGACCTCGATGTCCGGCTCCTCGCGCACCTTGTATCAGGCTTCGGTGGATGGCTGGTTGCCCAAATACCTGGGCCACACCAACGAACACGGCGCTCCCACCGCAGCCATGTGGACCGACCTGTCGTTCAATCTGCTGCTGTTGCTGATGTCCGACTACGTGTTCGTCCTCGCGGCGTCCAACGTCAGTTACATCATCTTCAACTTCCTCAACCTCAATGCCGGCTGGATCCATCGCCTCGACCGCCCGGACTGGGTGCGCCCATACAAGGCACCGACTGTACTGCTGGCATTGGGTGGCGTGCTGAGCTTCGTCAACCTGGCGTGCATGGGCCTGGGCGCCGATATCTGGGGCGCCGGCACCTTGTTCACCGGGGTGCTGCTGGCGCTGTTGATTATCCCGGTCTTCGTCTATCGGCACTACGTGCAGGACAGGGGCAGCTTCCCGGTGGCGATGCTCAGCGACTTGCATATCCAGACCGATGAAGGCGCCAGGCGGGCCGGGATGCTGCCCTATGTGACCTTGGTGGCGGGTGTGCTGGTGGTGTACTTCTGTCATCGCCTGGCGGTTTGAATCAGCGACCAGCTGAGTGTTGAATGGCTGGGCAGGAGACGGTTTCACTTCTAGCGTGAATGGCCAGGGATGGCGAAACGCTAACGATTCGGCTCAATACTTGCAGGAGCCAGGCTTGCCCGCGAAGACGGCCTGGAGGTCACTACAGACTTGTAGCGAATACAGCCCTAGCGATCGACCTTATGCCGCGCCGCATACAAGCACAGCATCTCCATCGCCAGGGTTGCTGCCGCCAGTGACGTGATGTCCGCGCTGTCATAGGCCGGTGCGACTTCCACCACGTCCATGCCCACCAGATTGATCCCGCGCAAGCCGCCGAGAATCTCCAGCGCCTGCACCGTGCTCAGGCCACCACATACCGGTGTGCCAGTCCCTGGTGCGAATGCCGGGTCCAGACAATCGATGTCGAACGTCAGGTACACCGGGTTATCGCCAACCCGCTCACGGATCGATTCGATGATCTCGTCGCAGCCGCGCCGATGCACTTGCCGCGCGTCCAGCACCTGAAAGCCCTGGTGGTCATTATTAGTGGTGCGCAAACCGATTTGTACTGAACGGGACGGATCCACCAGCCCCTCTTTCGCCGCGTGCCAGAACATGGTGCCGTGGTCGATGCGTTTACCGTCTTCATCGGGCCAGGTGTCGCTGTGGGCGTCAAAATGGATCAGCGACAACGGACCGTGCTGCCGGGCATGGGCCTTGAGCAGCGGATAGCTGATGAAGTGGTCACCGCCAAAGGTCAGCATTGCGCAACCCGCCGCGAGGATCTTCTCGGCATGGGCCTGGATACTGTCCGGTATCGACTGCGGCGTGCCGTAATCGAAGTTGCAATCGCCGTAGTCGATCACGGCCAGATGGTCGAAGGGGTCGAAGGTCCAGGGCCAATGCCGTTCCCAGGCGATCCCGGTCGAGGCACTGCGAATCCCCCGTGGCCCGAAGCGCGCGCCCGGGCGGTTGCTGGTGGCGGTGTCGAACGGTACGCCACTGACCACCACGTCCACACCGCGCAAGTCGCGGCTATAACGGCGGCGCATGAAACTGGTGATGCCGGCGTAGGTGCTTTCAGCGGCAGTCCCGTAGAGGCTGTCGCGGGTCATGGCCTGGTCATTCAAATCAGCGATATCCATACACAATTCCTTATTATTGGTGGCTACGGAAGGTGGTCCACACGCGGGTGCGCTGACGCATGTCCTTGAGGCTCATGCTGCGGTCGGCGTACAGACGATCACGCACATCGGCAGGCGGGTAGATATTGGCGTCTTCACGCACGGCGGTATCCACCAAGGGTGTCGCTGCCTGGTTGGCTGTGGCGAAAAACAGCGTGTTGGTCAGCGCTGCCACCGACTCCGGGCGCAGCATGAATTCGATAAAGGCCCGCGCCGCTTCCGGGTGCGGTGCGTCCTTGGGGATCGCCAGGTTGTCCTGCCACACCAGTGTGCCTTCCATGGGTATCCGGTAAGTCACCTCGAACGGTTTGTTGGCCTTGTGCGCCTGATCGGCAGCCATGCTTGCGTCACCGTTATAGGTCAGCGCCAGACACACACTGCCATTGGCCAGATCACTGATCTGTCGCCCGGTGGCCACGTACAGCACCGAAGGTTGCAACTGATGCAACAAGGCTTCGGCGGCGGCCAGATCATTCTTGTCAGTGCTGTAGGGATCTTTACCGAGGTAATGCAGCGCCAGACCGATCACTTCCTGAGGCGAATCAAGAATGGCGATACCACAGTCCTTCAACTTGCTGGCGTATTCGGGCTTGAACAGCAGATCCAGGCTATTAAGAGGTACGCCCGGCAAGCGCTTCTTTACTGCTTCGACATTGATGCCCAGGCCCAGCGTGCCCCAGGTATAAGGCACGCCATAACGGTTACCCGGATCGACAGCGGCAAGCTTTTTCAGCAAATCCGGATCAAGGTTGTCGTAGCCTTTGAGGTTGTCGTGGGGAATTTCCTTCAAGGCGCCGGCGGCCAGACCACGGGCCAATACGCTGGACGACGGCACCACCACGTCATAACCGCTGCCGCCGGTGAGCAGTTTGGTTTCCAGGACTTCCGAGGTATCGAACGTGTCGTAGCGCACGTGGATGCCGGTTTCCTGTTCAAAACGCTGCAAGGCCTCGGGCGCCACGTAATCGGCCCAACTGTAAAGATTGACCACTTTGTCTTCGGCCTGCGCCGACAGTGCAATGGCCAAAGCCAGAGCGGGATAACAGAGTCTGAGAACCGAACACATGGGAATCACCTGCCGCAATGGAGTGCCTGCAGGATGCGCCAAGGGATACATTGTAAAAATATTAAGTTTATTATCCTGACTTTCACCGGGAGTAATGTTTGATGCTCGGACAAATTCACGATCTGGACCTGCATCTGCTGCGCCTGTTTGTCAGCGTGGTGGAGTGCGGTGGTTTCAGCGCCGCCCAAGGTGAACTCGGTCTCAGCCAGTCAAGCATCAGCCAGCAGATGGCCAAGCTCGAAACCCGTCTCGGCTACCGGCTGTGCAGTCGCGGCAAAGGCGGTTTCAAACTGACGCCCAAAGGCGAGCAACTGCTCAGCTCGACTCGCGAGCTGTTCCAATCCATTGAAGCGTTCCGCCATCAGTCCAACGGCGTGGCCGGTCGATTGCTCGGTGAAGTGCGCCTGGGCCTGTCCGAAGCCCTCGATCAGTCAATTCTGCAACGGGTCGCCGAAGCGATCCGGCGCTTTCGCGAGCGGGACGAGTCGGTGCGCATCGAACTGATCAGCGCCATGCCCGGCGAGATGGAAAGGCTATTGCTGCAACAGCGGCTGGACCTGGCGATCGGCTATTTCTCACAGGTACAAAGCGCATTCGACTACCGCGAACTGTTCACTGAAACCCAGCATCTGTACTGCGCGAAAGGTCATCCGCTATTCACCAACGATGCACCGGACGATGAAGCACTGCAAAACACCGATCGGGTCGACCACCCCTATCGCTTTCTGCGAAGCGCCGAACCCTTCCAGGGCAAGCTCTGTTCGGCCCGCTCGGAACAGGTCGAAGGCACCCTCACCTTTATCCTTTCCGGAAAACATGTCGGCTATCTACCCAACCACTTCGCCCGTTCCTGGGAGGAAAAAGGCTTACTCAAGGCCGTGCGTCAACAAGACCTGAGTTTTGAAGTGGCCTTTCACCTGGCCCGGCATCGGGCGCAGGTGCCGGGGGATGCACAGCGGGCATTCGAGGAGGACTTGTTGACGGCGTTTTCCCTGGCCTAGACAGCTGCGGGGGATTTTCGCGTGGGGCTGGCATGAGGTTGCGTCAGCATTGCTCGGGCCTGTTGTGGAAATCCCACTGTCAGTGGGATCCAGCTTCGAGTTGATATCAAAGGAGTTTCCATCACCAACTTCCGTAAGGGATGCCGAAGCGTTCGATGTAGCGCTTGGAGGCGGCTTTGATGCTGACGTAATACCCTTCGTACATCCCTTGATCCGGCCCCAATGGCTCGATGCCGACCACGGCGCGGTCGGCTTTGTTGGCGTGGAAGCAGTCGTCCCAGACCCAGACCTGAATGATTCCGCCGGGGGCCAGGCCCAGGTTTAAAGATGCGCTGAATCTAGAGGTGTACTCCGGGTATTTGTGACAGCGTCGTGCCGTAGAGTTGCGCATGATTTCGGGTTTCTTCCGGGATATCGATCCAGCCGCTGTAGGTTTTTCGCTCGACAATCGACTGCCAGCGCACATAGATGCGCTTGGGCAGGTCGGCGCCAACAACCGGCATCCCTGAACCGCCGACTCCATCCCAGCCGCGGGCTACTTCAGAGTCAAATTGTTCTCCCAGCGTCTGTGCTGCAGCGCCGGCAGCAACGTCGCGAAACAGCCGGCCTTGAATATCTTCCACTGAGGAAGTTTCCACCCACACGGTCATATGGGCCGGTTCGGTAAAACCGATGTACCACCAGCGGCTCTTGTAATCATTTTTGGCGGAGAGCGGGTCCGGTGTCTGGCAACCGCTCAGAGATAACAGCGCTAGAAGCAAAAAAAGGTGTTTCATGGCTACAGCATCCATTCCGGTACATGAGGGTGTTGCACCCGCACGGCGTCCGCCGTCGGAGCGTTGACATAGATCAGCTCGAGCTTGCTGGTGCGCGGTCCGGCGAGCAGGCCCGGCGTCCAGTGGGCAGACCTATGGATGTAGCAGTGCCTGAGCAGCTTCTCTTTGGTGGGCGTCGTGCTGTAGTCGCCCGAGATAAAACGATCGCATAGCGTTTGCAGTTCAGAAGGCGGACGTAACCCCGGTCTTTCATTGATCTCTTCAAACTGTACACCGTGCTTTTTCGCCGCCTCGTACATCACCCGCAAGTACACCTTTGCCAGCCCGGCGCTGACCTTACGCTGGAGCCGTAAGCCGACAAAAACCCTTTTGTGTTTCGGGGCCATACGGTCCTGTGAGTCGGCCGGCAGTAGTTCGGGTTCGGGGGTGACAAGCCTCAACATGTCCAGGGGCCAGCCTTTGGCGTGCCATGTGGCTTGCGCTTGTTGGGCGTCGCGGTAGATCGAGGTGGTTTTCACATCGGTGTGCACAGGCACGTCCAGTGCCTGCAGCGGGATGAGCATCACCCGTTCTTCGGCCTCGTCCCGGTAGCCGCCGCCGAGGTCCGAATGGGCGCCGGGCAGGCTGATTTCCGTGTGATCCGGGCCCAAACGGTTCAGGGCGAAGTTGGCACGGTGCTCGTCCCGCGCCACCAGATGCAGCACATGGCGAAAGAGCTTCGGGTGCAGATGCAGTTTGACCCCCGGAGTGGCGGGGCTACGCACATAGCCCAAATTGCTCCAGCCGCCCACCGAGGCCACGGTGTCGAACAGCCCGATAAACCCGGTATGCACGCTTTCGCCATAGATTTTGCTGAAACCATTGGCGAAGAATTTTTTGGGCAAGGCCAGGGTTTCGTGCAAGGGACTGCCGACTCCTGCCATCGTCAGGGGCTGCGTTCTGCTGTTGCGCCGTCTCGGCGCAGAAGGCTCTGTCCTTGGTTCGTTCCGCCCGTTGTGTTGCCAACGCCTGATCACGGCACACGGCGCAATGGTATCCATCGACTTCATTTTTCATTCGGCATCCCTTTTTCAGTCGACCCATCCTTGGGCCGGAAGCCCAATGGCAGGCTTCAAGCTAAAAATGCACCCCAAACGGTAAGGCCGGATGCCAGTTGCGGATTGATAGTCTGTGGGAAGTGCGCTGAATTCGCTGCACCTGGAGCTGACAGAAAAAACGCACTCTAAAACGAGGTTTGGCATAAGCCTCGGCGGGAGATGCCAAAGGTTTCCGGTCTTATCGCAGGCCTTCGGCAGTGACTACAGGGGATGTGTCGGGTTGAGATTTTTCCGGCGTTATTTTGAGTTGCAGTCCCCCGACCTCCCCGCTATCCTTCGGCGGTCGTTGCACATTCAGCGACCGGGCTTGGCGGCCTGAGTTAATCAAGGCGCGACAGCGCCTCCCACACACATTGCAGGCGCTTTTTTTTGCGCCCGCATATCTGCGTTATGGCGGGTTGCGTGGGAGAACCTTCGGGTTCGCCGGTTCCTTGATTCCCGGTCCGCCAATCCTGCGCAATCCGCCACCCTCATCTGCTTGGCGGCAGACGGTGGTGGTTCCCCTAGAATCGAGGAGCCAGACCATGTACAGCATAAATCCGTCCAAAATCCGCATTTGCGCTTACCGCACTACACCCTCGGCCACGTTTCAAACCTCCCCCCTGCGCCACCTCCAGACCCTCGGAGGTGCCCAATGACCGATCACCAAGACCTCAAAACCATCGGCCTCACGCCGTTCTCCATCCATTCGGATCAGGCGCTGTTCCGGGTCAACAGTGGCGTGTCGATCCGAGAGGCGCTGTCGCACGTGTCCGACTTGCTCCATGTCGCGAAGATGCTGGCAGAAGATGCCGCGATGGAACGAAATACCGACCGTTATGCCTGGGCGTCGCACTATTTGCAGGAGATGAGTAAGGCGGTGATCGATGATGTGGTGAAAGTGCTAACGCCCAAACCTGTACCCGTTGCGAAGGAGAAGATGTGAGGATGGAATATCGATCCAGCTCACTGTCGGCGCGTTCTGCGCTATCTTGCTGAACATGCGGTGAACCGTTAGAGAGGCTCGAGGGCCCAGCCACTGGCGGTTCGGCCCTTTTCTTTTCGAGATCACGTCCATGCGCAGATTCTTCGGTTTATCCCTCGCCCTGCTCCTGCTCACCTTGAGCGCCTGCGCCCAGTTCCCCAGCCGGGATCCGCTGAACATCAACGTGGTGGGCATCGAACCGCTGCAGAGCCAGGGTCTGGAAGTACGATTCGCGGTGAAACTTCGTCTGCAAAACCCCAACGAAACGCCGATCGACTACAACGGCGTGGCCCTGAATCTTGAGGTCAACGGGCGGCCACTGGCCAGTGGCGTGAGCGATCAACACGGCTCGATCCCGCGTTTCTCCGAAGCGATCCTGACGGTGCCGGTGAGCATCTCGGCATTCTCAGTGTTGCGTCAAACGCTGGGACTGAGCCAGACCCAAAGCCTGGACAACCTGCCTTACGTGCTGCACGGAAAACTGGCGGGGGGTGTGTTCGGCACCATGCGTTTCGTTGACCGAGGCAATCTCAGCCTGCCAGGCTCGACCGCAGTCTGGTGAGCCCGTCATGTTTTGCGCGGTTCACGTAAAGCCACAAACACCACCAATGCCGAGACGATAGTAATCCCGATCAGCACATACAGCAGTTGGCTGAAGGCGTTGGCATACAACAGCAACAACGCCTCACGACTGAGGTGCGGCAACAGCGCTGCACTGGCTTGCAGGTTGCCGTTGGCCAACTGTTGCGCCGCGAGGGAAATGTGTTCTGAGTCCGCAACTGCGTCGCTGATCGAAACCTTGAGTAATCCGGCCAATACAGCGATCACCAGCGCCAACGCAATGCCCTCCCCGGCGACCCGGGTCGTACTGAAAATTCCGGTGGCCATGCCAGCGCGCTCCTTGGGTACCACACTCACCGACAACCCGTCCATCAAGCCCCACGGCATGCCTGCACCCAACCCGATCACCAACATCGGCAGCACATATTCTGCCGGGGGCTGTCCTGGCGCGACGCAACTGAGCCCATACAAACCGGCTGCGGCGATCAGTAATCCGACACCCGAAACCACCCCGGCGTTAATCCAGCGGGTCAGCAGCGCCGCGAGAAACGGCACAACAACCATGGGCGCAGACAAAGCGATCATCATCAAGCCGGCGTCGACCTCGCTGTAGCCTTCGACACCGATAAAGCGTATCGGTAGCAGAATTAACAGCACTACGAAGCAGTAACAGGTGGCAATCGGCAGCACTTGAACGCCGACAAAACGCGGGTAACGAAACAACGACAAATCAAGCATCGGCCGCGAGACCCGCAGCTCCACCGCGACAAACCCCAGCAACGACGCCAGCGCTCCCAGTAGCAGACCCAACACCAGCCCACTGCTCCAGCCACTTTCCGGCGCCTGCAAAATCCCCCAGGTAAACAGCACCAGCGCTGCGGTAAAACTCAGGGTGCCCGGCCAATCGACGCCAGCGGCGTCAGGGTCGCGAGACTCGTGCATCCGTGGCACACCAAACAGCAACGACATACCACCGATAAGCGTCGCGGACAAAAAGATAGCGCGCCAACCGAAGTGCTCGATCAACACTCCGGCCAGAATCGGGCCGAAGGCCAGGCCGACGCCAAACGTCGTGCCCAGCAGACTGAAGGCCCGGGTTCGCACCACACCGTCGAACTCCTGCGCCAGTGCAGCCGAACCGCCGGCCAGCGCGGCGGCTCCGGCAAGTCCCTGGACGGCCCTCAGTAGATCGAGCCAAAGCACCGAAGGTGCAAACGCCAACGCAAGAGATGTCACGGCGAATAGCGCGATGCCAATACCGAATACTCGCTTGCGACCGTATTCATCAGCCAGCGTCCCGGCAGCCATCAGCGCGCTGCCGAAACTCAGCATGAAGGCATTGGTCATCCAGCTCAGGGCTAAGGCACTGCCACCCAGCTCACGACCAATTGCCGGAGTGGCGACGGCGACCCCGACAAACGTCAGCGGCAATATCAACGCCGCCAGGCAAACCGCCGCCAACACCACGTAGGGATCGCGGGTGCTGGACGGGAAATCTACAGTGTTGGAAATATCGACTTCGCGGCTCATTTGCACCTCAGGTGTCTGTGGCCGACAACGCGGCATTCAAGTCGATTCGATGGTAGATTCGCTTCAATCAGCGATAAATAGGGCGAAAGTCCCTATTTAAAGGACTAAAACGCTCGAATCGAGACTAACTTTGGACAATTTGAATGGCTTGCTTGCCTTCGTCCGCGCGGCGCAAATGCGCAGCTTTGTCGCCGCTGGAGAGCGATTGGGGATTTCCGCTTCGGCGGTCGGAAAAAGCGTGGCGCGGCTTGAAGAAAAACTCGGCGTACGACTGCTCAACCGCAGCACCCGACGTATTAGCCTGACCGACGAGGGCACGCTGTTTTTCGAGCGATGCCAACGCATCGTCAGCGAAGTCGAGGAGGCGCAAGCGGAACTCGCACGAATCACCGACAAACCCCGGGGCAAGTTGCGCGTCAGCCTGCCTGCCGTCGGCTATCGCATGCTGCTGCCGATCCTCCCCGAGTTCGCCGAACGCTACCCGGACATCGAGCTGGACCTGGACTTCAATGACCGGCTGATCGATGTCATCGCCGAAGGTGTCGATGCGGTGATTCGTAGCGGCGAGTTGATGGATTCTCAGCTCAAGTCGCGCACGCTAGGACCGTTTCGCTTCGTGCTGATCAGCGCTCCCCACTACTTTGCTCGTCATGGCACACCCACGACGCCGAGGGAACTGGAGCAGCACGCTTGCTTGCGTTACAAATTTCCAGGCACCGCCCAGTTGCAGGAATGGAAACTGCGCAGTGCAGCCGATGAACCACCGTTGCTACTCAGAAGCGCGCTGATCAGCAATAACCTGGAAGCGCTGATCTTCGCCGCGACCCAAGGGCTGGGTATCGCCTTTATCCCGGATTTTGTGGTCCGCGAAGCATTGGCCGACGGCACGTTGGTCTCGGTGCTGGATGACTACCAGACCGACAGCGGAAAATTCTCGATTCTGTGGCCGAGCAGTCGACACCTGCTGCCAAAACTGCGAGTGTTTGTCGACTTTCTGGCCGAGCGGCTGGTATTGGGAAAACCCTGAACTCTGAACCGTGAAAGCCGTTTTATCGCACACTCCAAGGAGGAAACCTCGCACATGGAACCCGTCCCGATCCTGTACACCGAACGGCTGATTCTGCGCCCGCTGGAGCTGGCCGACGCCGAAGCCATTCAGCAGCAGTTCCCGCACTGGGAAGTGGTGCGTTATCTCAATGCCATGGTCCCATGGCCTTACCCTGCGGACGGTGCACTTCGCTATTTGCAAAGCATGGCCCTGCCAGCAATTGCCCGATGCGAAGAATGGCACTGGTCGATCCGTTTGAAGTCGGCACCGGATCAACTGATTGGCAATGTCAGCCTGATGGACGAGCCAGGCAACAATCGTGGCTTCTGGCTTGCACCACAATGGCAAGGTCAGGGGCTGATGAGTGAAGCCAGCGCGGCGGTGACCCAATACTGGTTCGAAACCCTCGGTCGCGCGCTGATGCGAGTGCCCAAGGCCTCGCCGAATCTGGCCTCACGGCGTATCTCCGAGCGCGACGGTATGCGCCTGATCAACACCGAAGAAAGCAACTTCGTCAGCGGGCGCTTCCCGTGCGATACCTGGGAAATCACCCGCGAAGAATGGCAACGCCTCAGATAAACCGCACGCCCGGTTTGGCCCGCTCATCCACGGTCAATTCGAACACGTCCGGGCGTGCATAGTGCCCGACCACGTCGTAGTCGTAACGAGCGCGGACCAATTGATCCGTGTCGATTTCAGCGCTCAGCAGACCGGCGCCGCCCAATAGCGGCCCGGCAAGAATATCGCCCATGGGACCTACGATCACGCTGCCGCCGGCAATCAACGGGCGCTCGGCCGGCCAGTTGGCGATATCCCGGCCCAAGGCTTGCGGTGAGTCCTGAACCTGACAGGCGCTGACCACAAAGCAGCGCCCTTCGTGAGCGATATGACGCATGCTGACCTGCCACATCTCCCGCTCATCCACCGTCGGCGCGCACCAGACTTCCACGCCTTTGGCGTACATCGCGGTACGCAGCAGCGGCATCATGTTTTCCCAGCACACCGCCGCGCCGATTCGCCCGACCTTGCTGTCGATCACCGGCAATGTCGAGCCGTCGCCCTTGCCCCAGATCAGCCGCTCGGTACCGGTAGGCATCAGTTTGCGATGCTTGGCCACCAGGCCGTCTTGGGGCTCGAAATACAGCACGGTGCAATACAGCGTGCTACCAGAGCGTTCGATGACTCCCAGCACCAGACTGGCGCCTGTACGCGTGGATAATCCAGCCAAGGCTTCGGTTTCAACACCGGGAACGTCGATCGCGTTGGCGAAATAGCGGGCAAAAGCCTCTCGGCCTTCCGGCAAGCGATAGCCCAATTGCGTTCCAAAACTTTCGCCTTTTGGATAACCCCCAAGCAAGGCTTCAGGCATGACCACCAGGCTCGCACCGGATTCGACGATGGCACTTTCGTAAGAGAGGATCTGTTCCAGTGTCTCGCCCTTGCCGCCGGGCAATGAACCTATTTGCAGTGCAGCAACGATGGACTTGGGCATCGCGGTAACTCCATGAGCAATGAGGTGTTGCTCATTCTCCCGCCGCGATCGACTATGAATAAAGTCCATTTCAATGCTGAATGATATGAACCAAATGAATATCACCGACATCGACCTCAACCTGCTCAAAGCTTTCGAAGCGTTGCATGACGAGTCCAGCGCCAGCCGGGCGGCGTTACGTCTGGGGGTTACGCAATCGGCCATGAGTGCGGCGTTGCGCCGGCTGCGAGACGTGTATGGCGATCAACTATTCGTTCGCACGGGTCGCGGACTGGCACCGACGCTTCGTGCCAACCAGCTGAAACCGGTGATCAGTGAAGCACTGAACAAGTGTCGGCAAAGCCTGGCGATGGTCGACCCTTATGTCAGCCATTACGAAGGTCGCTCGGTCGCCATCGGTTTATCGGATGACTTCGAAATTGCCTACGGACGGCGGCTGATCGAGGAGATTGCACAGCGCGCGCCGAAACTGCGGCTGATTTTTCGTCAAACCCACAGTCAGATTGTTGCCCATGCATTGATGGAGCGCAGTATCGACCTGGCAATCACCGCCGGTGGTTTTGCCGAGCGCATGCTCAGCCGCCAGGTGCTCGGTGAAGGAAGCTATCTGTGCCTGGTGGACCCGGCCAGCCTGGCCGACGGGCAGCATGAAATCGACCTCGACGAATTCGTCAGACGCGAACATATATTGGTGTCGTCGGGAGGATTTATCGGGATTACCGATGAGGGGTTGGCCGGATTGGGACTGAGCCGACAGGTCTGCGCCTCGACCACCCACTTCGCGGCGTTGCCTTATCTGCTCAAGGGTAGCCAGGCCGTAGCGACCATCCCGGCCCACGCAGCGCAGAGCATTGCGGCGCTCACCGGGCTGACGCTGTTGCCCTGCCCTCTGACGCTGCCACGCTACCCGATCGAACTGGGCTGGCGCACCAGTACTCAGCTCGATCCGGTGGTGCTAAAAGTACGGGAAGCAATAGTGGCGTGCTTTTTGTAGGAACTGCCACAGGCTGCGATCTTTTGGGGGTAACCCTGTGCTCAGCTGGCTACACACTGACAAGAAAGCCCGGTTACTTCGCCGCCATCAACCGATTGACTTCACTGCGCACCATGTTGGCGAATTCCGGCGGAGACATGAGATCCAGCTCCGAGCGCACCCATTCCGCCCATTTGCCCTTACGCTTGGCGCGCTCGCCGAACAAGCGTGCGCCCTCGCCTTTGGCTTTACCCAGATTGCTCTGCCAAAGGTCGAACAGACGGGACTTTTCATCTTCAAGCGCAGCGCGCTCGGCAAGGGGCTGGTTAGCCAGATTGAAGCTCATGGGAGTTACCTGCTGCGTAAAATTGGCAACATCTTACACTGTAGGAAGAAATGTCTTTGCCTGGATTTCTTGTCGACTTTCGGCTCAGGCACAAAATAGCTGCAACTTTTACACGTGCAGCTGACTCCATGGTTCACTGCACACTCACCTGCAAGGAGTATCTCGATGGCCCGGAAAAACGCCGCGCAAATGGCTGACGAACAAATCAAGGATCAAGCTTTCAGCGAGCTGCGGGCGCTGATCGAAGAGTCGGAAAAATTACTCAAAAGCAGTGCCTCGCTGGTGGGCGAGGAAGGCGAAAGCCTGCGCGAACAAGTCGCGTTGAAACTCAAGCAGGCACTGAACGCCGTATCGAGCGTACGTGAGCGCAGCAAGCCGGTGGTCGATGCCACGCAAATCTACATAGGCGGGCATCCTTGGCAGACTGTGGCGATCTCAGCCGGTTTTGGTCTGGTGCTCGGCTTGTTAGTGGGCCGTCGTTAATACGTCAGTTCAAAAGGCGAGCCGTAGTCAGCTCGCCTTTTTCACATCAAAGTCCTGCCAACTCGCGCAGCTGCGTCAACTCTGCGCTGGCAATCCGAATCCCTTCTTCGCCAGCCTTCGCTCGCTCACGATGACGACGGTCGCCTGGTAAACGCTTGAGCCCTACCCCGTGCATCTGCCGCACCAATTCCTGACTGCGCTCGGCGAAACTCTGCCCGGCCGCTTTGCTGGGGTCGATCACGATGATCAACTGACCGGTCCAAGGGGTTTTCGCCCCAGGGTGATTAGACCAATCGAACTCGAACGAGAAGTTTCCACCGGTCAAGGCCGCGGCCAGCAGTTCGACCATCATCGATAGCGCCGACCCCTTGTGACCGCCAAACGGCAACAGCGCACCGCCTTCGAGAATCGCCTTCGGGTCCTGGGTCGGCTGGCCCAGGCTGTCCACCCCCATGCCGGCGGGCAGGCGCTCGCCCTTGCGCGCAGCGATCTGTACATCACCGTGGGCAATGGCGCTGGTGGCCAGATCGAAGACAATCGGATCACCGTCGGCCCTCGGTGCGGCAAAGGCAATCGGGTTGGTGCCAAACAGCGGGCGATCGGCGCCATGGGGCACGACGCAGGTCATGCTGTTTACCACGCTTAATGCCACCAGCCCTTCATAAGCGAAGGGTTCGACATCCGGCCAGAGTGCCGCAAAGTGATGAGAATTGCGTATCGCCAACACTGCGATCCCGGCGCTTCGGGCTTTCTCGACCAGAAGCGCCCGAGCCGCCGCCAGGGCCGGCTGAGCAAAGCCGTTGGCCGCGTCGACCCGGACAAAACCTGATGCCACGTCTTCAACGACAGGCACTGCCTTGCCATCGACCCAGCCGCTCGCCAGCGTCGATACATAACCGGGGATACGGAATACGCCGTGACTGTGGGCACCATCGCGCTCGGCGCCCGCGCAGTTCTCGGACAGGACGCGAGCCACTTCGAGGGAAGTACCCTGGCGCAGGAAAATTTTCTCTAACAACGCCACCAACTGAGCATAAGTGATGCGTTCTGACAGGGTTTCGTCAACCAAAGGTGATGCAGACATCTGAAGCTCCAGTTTAATTATTGGAGGGGGCAACAGCGTATGAAATTCCGGCACCCGGATTAAACAACGGTTAGCGAGCGCCCTGTCAACTTTTGTCGCTCGAGCAGACGCTCAAGAGCGCGAGATTTTCTTGATCATTTTCGTACTCCATTGACGGGCATTGCTGATAGATGTGCTGTTTTCTTGGGTATTTTCCGGGGCAACAGGTTCCACATTGATATCTATTTGCCATTACCGCCATTCTCGTCGCCTGCCCGTGAAGGTTAGAATGCAGGAAATCAGGAAGAGTCAGTGAGCGAACAATCCCTCTCAGAAGCCGAATACGATGCCGTTACGGATGCCGCCGCGCATTGGTGCATGCGTTTGCACGCGCATGACTGCACGGCAGCCGAGCGCCTGGCGTTTGAGCAATGGCGAGATATTCATCCATTGCACGCCTTCGAGTACGAGGCAATGCGCAAAATCCGGGATGTCTCGGAGCAACTTCCGCGCACAGAAACGCCACAAATCACTCCCGTTTCAGCGCCACACCACCCATGGCGAGCTTACGGCCTGGCCGCGGCGATCAGTCTGCTGGCGTTGCCGCTGGCGGCATTTACCGGCTGGACCCTGGGCTGGCTACCAGGTTCCTATGAACACTTCCAGGCCGAGAGCCATGTGCGTCACATCACCTTGGCCGATGGCAGCCAGGTCGAACTGAACCTTGGCAGCGAATTGACCAACAGCATCCCACGCCCGTTGAACGAGCGTTCACTGCCGAGGGTGACGGCGTTGTCGAGTCAGCTATTTTGGGTAGATGACATGCCGGCAACCTGATACCGACAATTTTTCTACATCTGGCGCTTCATGATTTGGTGTACTCATTCGTCTTAGTAACAGAGAGCACCCATCATTTTCCTGATCAGGCTCTGAAAAGGAGTTTTTGCATGTACAACCAGCAATTGCCAATGGATGGCAACAAAACGCTGCACAGCCCGACACTGGGTGGTGAGACCGATGTATTCGGCAAAAGCGCTGAGCGCCACAACAATGACCGGATCAGGCTGTTGCTCAAAAGCTTCGGCCTGCGCACCAGCCTGATTCGCCTGAAGGTCATCGACGCCTTGTTGACGGCGGCCGAGAACGACCGCTCGCTTGGCGTGCGCGGTGTGCACAGCCATTTGTTGGAGCTGGACATCCCCTTGTCCTTTCTCAGCGTACGCGAGGTGCTCAAGCGCCTGTGCAGCGAAGGTGTGATCACGCTGAATCCGGACAAGAGCTACAGCCTGAATCAACAGGCTATCGCGCTACTGCACGGCAAAGACTGAAACCTTGCAGCCCCGACTCAGGGCTTGACCTTGCGGCGCATGACGCCATTGACCACCACCACGACCACCGCCACGCCAATGGCGATGTACTGGAACATTTTTTCGGTGATCATCCCGGCGTTTTGCATGTAAGAGAGGCCAAACATGATCCCCAGTACCACCAGGGAGATCAGAATCGAATATTTCAAACGTTGCGACTGGGTCATTGCGGGTTCCTGAGCCTGAAAATGTGTATCCGGTTTGTATCCAGATGCATGCCAAGACCCTACCTTTGTGCGGGAATGGGCAGCTACAAACGGGATCTCATGTTACAGCCGATGAAGAGTTTTGGCTTCATCGCGGCTTTAACCATGAGGATTTTGAAATGCTCCGTCGAATCACAATGCTGATTCCCCTGCTGATTATCCTGACCCTGAGCGACTGCCTGTTTTTCCCTCGCGAAGGTGGCTGGCACGAGCACCGCCATTACGATGGTGGCCATGGTTATTATGAACGTCGCTAAAAAGCCTTCAGTGAACCTCTCGACTCCCCCCTTCTCATAACCACGATCATCCTCCCGGGCGCTTGAAACCACTTTGCTCCCGGGAGCACAGATCAACCAGCCAGTCGACAAATACCCGCACCCGCCGGGACAACTGGCGGTGCGGGGGATAGAGCGCAGTCAGTGGCAGCCTTGGCGGCGGTATATCCCTCAGGACCTCGCACAAGCTGCCCTCTCGTAGCTGTCGGTCAACGTGGTAACGAGGCATCTGCACCAGGCCATATCCCGCTTCACAAGCCGCCAGATAACCATCGGCACTGTTGACCGAGACCTGCCTGGGCAAGTCGATCAAGCGCACCTCATCACCCACCTGAAATTCCAGGCCATAGCGCTTGCCCGTGGCGCTGGAAAAATACTCGACCACTTGGTGTCCAGCCAGGTCATCCAGACATTGCGGCCTGCCGTTGCGCTGCAAATACTCGAGGCTGGCACAGGTCACTTGACCTATCAGTGCCAATGGACGGGCCACCAGCGAGTCATCCAGAGACAGCCCGCCACGCAGCACGCAATCGACACCCTCACGAATCAGGTCCACAGGCCGATCGTTCAAGCCGATTTCCAGCTCGATCAACGGATAAAGAGTGGTGAACTCGGGGAGTGCCGGAATCACGATCAAACGACCGATACCGGCAGGCATGTCAACCCGCAACGTGCCGCGTGGGTTGTTGCGAGCGGCAGAAAATACCGCCTCCGCTTCCTCAAGATCCGCCAACAGACGAATGCAGCGCTGGTAATAGGCCGCTCCGTCGAGAGTCGGACTGACCTGCCGCGTTGTGCGTTGCAACAGCTGCACACCCAAGTGCGCCTCCAGCTGCTTGATCAGAATAGTCACTGAGGCGCGAGGCAATTGCAGGCTGTCGGCGGCCTTGGCAAAGCCACCCAATTCAACAATCCGCGTAAACACACGCATGGCGTTAAAACGATCCATTGTTTTGCCCTGCCCGACCATTATTTAGAAATTACAAATAGTGATAGCGGTTTTAGCCGGTTTATCTTGTTTTTGTCGAGGAGAACAATAGCTCCGGTCATCTATAAGGAGCTTCAAACCTATGCACACTCGTCAACTAGGCACAAACGGCCCACAGGTTTCCGCCATCGGTCTTGGCTGCATGGGCATGACCGACTTCTACACCACCGGCACAGATACCCAAGAGGCGATCGCGACCTTGCACCGCGCCCTGGAGCTGGGCATCAACCTGCTGGACACCGCTGACATTTATGGCCCTCACAGCAATGAGGAACTGATCGGCAAGGCGATTCGGGGTAAACGGGATCAGGTATTTCTGGCCAGCAAATTCGGCATCGTCCGCGATACGGCAAACCCGGCCAGCCGTTCGGTCAATGGTCGTCCGGACTACATTCGCACATCGATCGACGGCACCTTGAAACGCCTGGGCGTGGAAACCCTGGATCTGTATTACCAACACCGCATCGACCCCGATGTCGCGATCGAAGAAACCGTGGGTGCCATGGCCGAACTGGTCAACGAAGGCAAGGTGCGCTATCTCGGTTTGAGCGAAGCATCGGCCAACACCCTGGAGCGGGCGCACAAGGTTCATCCCATCAGCGCGCTGCAAAGTGAATACTCACTGTGGAGCCGCGATCAGGAAGATAACGGCTGCCTGGCGACCTGCCAGCGTCTGGGAGTCGCTTTCGTGCCTTACAGCCCGCTCGGTCGGGGTTTTCTGACTGGAGCCCTGAAAAGCCCGGACGACTTCGCCGCCGATGACTACCGGCGCTTCAGCCCACGCTTTCAGGGTGAAAATTTCGCCCGGAACCTGCGGCTGGTGGAGCAAGTGCAGGCCCTGGCCGCCGACAAGGGCGTCACCGCCGGGCAACTGGCACTGGCCTGGGTGTTGGCGCAGGGTGATTACCTGATTCCGATTCCCGGGACCAAGCAGCGCAAATATCTGGAGGAAAACGTCGCGGCATTGGACATCAAGTTGAGCGCTGGCGAGTTGCAGGCCCTGGAAGCGATCTTCCCGGCGGATGCCACCGCAGGTCTGCGTTACCCCGAAGCGGTAATGCAAATGCTCAATAAGTAGTAGCGATGTCCATACGCCCGTTCAATCCCCTTGCGAACGGGCCCGTGGATCTCGAGCCTGACAAATCTGCAATACCCCTATCAGTTAGCTGACAGGCTGCGCTGATTAAAGTCCCGTCGAACCCGGCACATCAGGCCCGATGGGACTTCAATTGGCAAAGGCTCAGCGGCATTATCAACGTTATGGTCACTGGTCATTGTTGCTGAGCTGGGTGCCGGTCATCGGCGATCCTCTGACGTTGGTCGCCGGGGTGATGCGCGAACCGTTCTGGCGTTTTCTGCTGGTCGTGTCCTTCGCCAGGTCCGCACGCTACCTGATATTGGCATGGCTGAACCTGGGCTGGATGCAGTGAGCCTTTGACTCACCGGATTGCCGCTGATTAATGTCGCCATAATCGGCGGATTACAGCATCGACGGGTTTGCTGTGCCCCCACTCGATAACGAGGTAGCGTCCATGCGTGTACAGATCGCGGTAATCGATGACTGGCAGAACGTCGCCAGCCGTGTGGTGGACTGGTCAGCCCTGGAACAGATCGGCGAGCTCAGCTTCCTGCATGACTACCCGGCTGACAGCGCAACACTGCAAGAACGGCTGGGCGCGTTCGAAGTGATTTGCGTCATGCGTGAGCGCACCCTGTTCGACGAAACCCTGCTGCGCGGCTTGCCCAAGCTCAAGTTGCTGGTCACCGGCGGTATGCGCAATGCCGCGATTGATCTGAAGGCTGCGGCCGGGCTGGGCATTCAGGTGTCCGGCACCGACAGCTACAAACACGCCGCTCCGGAACTGACCTGGGCGCTGATCATGGCCCTGACCCGAAATCTGGTAAAGGAAGCCAACGCCCTGCGCAGCGGTGACTGGCAGCAAGGCCTGGGCGGCGATCTCTACGGCAAGACCCTGGGCATTCTGGGCCTTGGCAGTATCGGCAAACGTATTGCCCAGTTTGGTCAGGTGTTCGGCATGCGCGTGATCGCCTGGAGCGAAAACCTCACCGCCGAGCGCGCGGCGCAGTCCGGCGTAACCTGGGTCAGCAAACGTGAACTGTTCGAACAGGCTGACGTGCTGTCGATCCACCTGGTACTCAGTGAGCGCAGCCGAGGCCTGGTGGACGCACAGGCTTTGGGCTGGATGAAGCCGACTGCACACTTGATCAACACCGCCCGCGGGCCGATTGTCGATGAAGGCGCGTTGATCGAGGCGCTCCAGCAACAGCGTCTGGCCGGTGCGGCGCTTGATGTGTTCGAGCGCGAACCTTTGCCGGTGGATCATCCGTTCCGGCATTTGAGCAATGTGCTGGCCACACCCCATGTGGGCTACGTCAGTGAACAGAACTACCGGCAGTTCTATTCGCAGATGATCGACGACATCCAGGCCTGGGCGAACGGGCAGCCGATCCGTCTGTTGACCTGACACAACCCCCGACAACCCACAGGTTATGCGCACTATCACGGTGCAAGCGCATTTTCTTCGCGCACTTGCATCTGGCAATCCCCTCACCTTTTTCGCGCCTGGGGCTCAATTTATCTGCCCTTCGCCAGTGCGCCTGTAACACTTGCATGCTAGGCGAACGCCTCCCTTGGCATTTTGTCGGACAATTTTGCCAAGTTGCCTCTCCCCTTCTAACTTCTGGCCTAGACTCAGTTTCGCGGGTGAAAAACGATCGGCCAACAGCATAAAAAAGTCGAAACTTTCTACCCAAGAGAAAGGTCAGGTTTAAGGTAAGGCCGCATTGTTTGGTGCATTCCTTGCAACGGCCAATCCACTCTTTATTGCTTCAGCGTACTCAGTGCCATTCTCTCGATTGCGTAGCGCTCATGCGCCTGGTCACAGGAGTTGACCAACCCTATCTCTGGTGTTTTGCCAGGAACAGATCAATAAAAGGGGAAAAACAGATGATCAGTGCCGCTGTAGAAACCCAAGGAGAGCTTTCTCATCAGCAGGTCGGCGAAACGGTGCCGATAGCGGTTTTCGCTCCTGCGAACAAGACGGTGCTACCGGCGCCCAGGCAGAACCCCAATCGAAAAAAAGTCCTGTTCGTAACCTCGGAAATGGCCGACCTGGTGAAAACCGGCGGTTTGGGCGACGTCTCTGCGGCGCTGCCCAGAGCGATGGCCCAACTGCATGATGTACGGGTGTTGATTCCCGGCTATCGGCAAGTACTCAACAGCGAAAATCCGATCCATATCATCGGCGAGCTGGGCGGCCATGCTGCGCTACCGCCCTGCAAGATCGGCCGCATGGACATGCCCGACGGCCTGGTCATTTATGTATTGATCTGCCCTGAGCTGTACGAGCGCGAGGGCACGCCCTACGGCGCCAATAACGGTCGCGACTGGCCGGACAACCATATCCGCTTCGCCCGCCTCGGTCTGGCCGCTGCCGACATCGCCGCCAATCTGGCGCAAATTCATTGGTGCCCTGATCTGGTGCACGCCCACGACTGGCCTGCCGGCCTGGCGCCGGCCTATATGCATTGGCGCGGTCAGCGCACACCAACCCTGTTCACTATCCATAACCTCGCCTATCAGGGCGTGGTCAGCCTGGCCTGCTGCCCGGAGCTGGGCATTCCAGTGCATGCCCTGCAACAGGAAGGCATGGAGTTTTACGGAAAACTGTCTTTTCTCAAGGCCGGGATGGCGTATTCGAGCCATATCACCACGGTCAGCGCGACCTACGCCCAGGAAATCACTACACCGGCTTTCGGCTGTGGTCTCGATGGCTTTTTGGCCAGCAAGACCCAGCAAGGTCTGCTCAGCGGCATTCCCAATGGCATCGATGACAGCTGGGAAGCGGCTACCGATCCGCATCTGGTCTGCCCGTTCAGCATCGGCGACTGGCAAGGCAAAGCGGTCAACGCCGCTCATGTACGCGAGCTGTTTGGTCTGCAGGCGTCTGAAGGTCCGTTGTTCGCCGTGGTCTCGCGCCTGGTCTATCAAAAAGGACTGGACCTGACCGAAGGCGTGGCCGAGTTCATCGTTGCCTCGGGCGGTCAGATCGCGATCATCGGGCGTGGCGAGCCGGAAGAAGAACAAGCCATGCGCGCGCTGGCCCAACGTTTCCCCGGGCAGATTGGTGTACATATCGGCTTTAATGAAACCGATGCCCGACGCATGTTCGCCGGCAGCGATTTCCTGTTGATGCCTTCAAGGTACGAGCCCTGCGGCTTGAGCCAGATGTATGCCCAGCGTTATGGCTCGTTGCCAGTGGCCCGTAATACCGGCGGCCTGGCCGACACCATCGAAAACGGCGTAACCGGCTTTCTGTTCGATGAGTCCACAGTGCCCAGCTATCAAGAAGCGCTGCAGCGGGCGTTCAAGGTATTCGCCTACCCTGATCTGCTCCACGCCATGCGCTGCAGGGCCATGGCGGTGCCCTTCATCTGGTGCAAGGCAGTCGAACCCTACGCCGAGCTTTATGAGCAATTGGTCGCTAAAGCGCTGGGTAAATCGGGCAAACAGTAAGAGGTCTTCATAATAGATGCCTTTACGGACTCTGGAAGCCTGGCCCCACGGCGCAATCATGCTGGATGCGGAGCACACCCGCTTTGCCTTGTGGGCGCCAGATGCGTTTTATGTGAGTGTC
The DNA here is from genome assembly GCF_059422425.1 of Pseudomonas sp. GW821-FHT01E05. NCBI lineage: Bacteria > Pseudomonadati > Pseudomonadota > Gammaproteobacteria > Pseudomonadales > Pseudomonadaceae > Pseudomonas > Pseudomonas sp. GW821-FHT01E05. The sequence goes on along the minus strand of NZ_JBWKWW010000006.1, from coordinate 294,055 downwards.
GAACTGGAAAACCGCCAGTCGCTGCCGCTGTTGCCGCAGACCGACGGCTGGTTCGTGATTCAAACCCGCTGCCCCGCCGGTACCCGCTATCGCTACAGCATCGATGGCGAACTGGATGTACCTGATCCCGCCGCCAGGGCTCAGGATGGCGACGTGGACGCTCACAGCGTGGTAGTCGACCCTCTCGCCTACCACTGGCAACACACCACTTGGCAAGGCCGCCCCTGGCATGAAGCGGTGATCTATGAGCTGCATGTCGGCGTACTGGGTGGTTATGCCGAAGTCGAAAAACACTTGCCGCGCCTGGCCGCATTGGGCATCACGGCGATCGAACTGATGCCTCTCGGGCAATTCCCCGGCGAACGCAACTGGGGTTACGACGGGGTTTTTCCATATGCACCGCAAGCCTCCTATGGTTCGCCCGAGCAACTCAAACAGCTGATCGACAGTGCCCACGGTTATGGTCTGGCGGTGATTCTCGACGTGGTCTACAACCACTTCGGCCCGGACGGCAACTACCTGCATCGCTACGCTAAAAGCTTCTTTCGCGAAGACAAACACACCCCTTGGGGAGCCGCCATTGACTTGCGCCACCGCGAAGTGCGCGACTTCTTTATCGACAATGCATTGATGTGGATTCTGGAGTATCGCTTCGACGGTCTTCGCCTGGACGCCGTGCACGCCATCGATGATCCGGATTTCCTGCAAGAACTGGCGCACCGCGTGCGACAACAAATCCCCGCCTCAAGGCATGTCTGGCTCACGCTGGAAAACGAGTTCAATCAGGCCAGCCTTCTGGAACAAGGCTTCGACGCGCAATGGAACGATGACGGCCATAACGCGTTGCACGTGTTGTTGACGGGCGAAACCGACGCTTATTACGCCGACTTCGCTGACCAGCCGACCGCAAAACTCGCCCGCTGCCTGAGTCAGGGCTTTGCCTACCAGGGCCATACCACCCGCCACGGCACACCGCGTGGTGAACCCAGCGGACATTTGCCGCCCAGCGCTTTCATACTGTTCCTGCAGAACCACGACCAGATCGGCAACCGCGCCTTGGGTGAACGACTGAACCACCTGGCTGCGCCTCAAGCGCTGCATGCCGCCACCGTGCTGTTGCTGCTATCGCCGATGATCCCCTTATTGTTCATGGGCGATGAAGGTGCTGTCAGCGAGCCTTTTCTGTTTTTCACCAGTCACCGCGGTGAGCTGGCCGACGCTGTTCGTGAGGGGCGGCGCAATGAGTTTGCCGCCTTCAGCGCCTTCGCCGATCCGCGCAAACGTGAGCTGATTCCTGACCCCAATGCACCAGAAACCTTTCACGCCTCACGACCGGTGCTGACACAAGCCAATACGGATGCGCAACGCGCGACTCAGGAGCTGTATCGGCAGCTGCTGGAGATCCGCCACCGCAAGATCACTGCGCGCTTGCCCGGTGCCCAGGCATTGGGCGCCGACGTTCTGGCCGAGGGTGCGCTCAGCGCGCGCTGGCGACTGGGTGACGGCAGCCTGCTGCGAATTGACCTGAACCTCAGCGCGCAACCGGTGGCCCATTCATCACCGGACCCGGCACCGCAGGTTCAGGCACAACAGCTTTTCGAATACCCGCAAGAGGCATTCAGCCTTCTGCAACAGGGCACACTCGCCCCATACTGCGCGCTTGTCAGCCTGACGGCGCCACCCCTGACTGGAGAGCGCCCATGAACGATGCGCAACTGGAAACACTCGCCAGACGTGCGGGGCTGGCGGTCGACTGGATCGATGCCAACGGACAGCCGCAAAAAGTCACCCCCGCCGTGCTGCGTGCCGTACTGAGCGGGCTGGGTCACCCCGCCTCCACGAAACAGGAAATCGATGCCAGCCTGCTCGAACTGCAACACGTCCAACAGAACAAAAAACTGCCACCGCTGTTGACTGCCGACGTCGGCAAAGGGCTGGACCTGGCACATTACTTTGCCCCGGGAACGCCCTGTGAGATTCATCTGGAAGACGGCGCCATCCTCAACCTGAAACTGGACGCCGAGGCTGTACTTCCGGGGCTGATTCCGGTCGGCTATCAAGGTGTCAGTATCGCCGGGCAGCACTTCACTCTCGCGGTGGCGCCCCAGCATTGCTATAGCATGGCCGATGCACTCGACAGCACGACACCGCGCGCCTGGGGCCTGAGCGTGCAGCTGTATGCCCTGCGACGCCCGGGCGATGGCGGCTTCGGCGACACCCAGGCGCTGGAGAACCTCGCCAGGGTCGCCGGCGAGCGCGGTGCCGATGCCTTGGCCATCAGCCCGCTGCACGCGATGTTCAGCAGCGACACCCAGCGCTACAGCCCCTACTCGCCCTCCAGCCGCCTGTTTCTCAACAGCCTGTACGCCTCGCCTGGAGAGATTCTGGGTGAGCGTGCGTTGCGCACAGCGATAGACGCCACCGGCCTTGCCGAGGTGCAGCACCGACTGGAGCAACAAACACTGATCGACTGGCCCGCCGCCGCAGACGCCAAACAGCGCCTGTTACGGGCGCTGTATGAAGGCTTTTGTCACGGTGATCATCCACTGCAAGAGGACTTCAGCAGTTTTCGTCATTGCGGTGGCGAAGCGCTGGAGAACCATTGCCGATTCGAGGCGGTTCAAGCCGAGCGCGCATCCCGCGGCGAAAGCCTTGACTGGCGCCAATGGCCAGAACAATGGCGCGACCCACGCAGCGCGGCACTGGCCGAATTCGCCGAGCAAAACGCCGGACACATCGGTTTCTTCGCCTTCTGCCAATGGTTGATCGCCCGCTGTCTGGAGCGTGTGCAAACGGCGGCACGCAGCAGCGGCATGGGCATCGGCCTGATCGCCGATCTGGCGGTGGGGGCGGACGGCGGTGGTAGCCAGGCCTGGAGTCGCCAGGACGAGTTACTCGCTGCTCTGACGGTCGGTGCACCACCGGATATCCTCAATCGCACCGGACAAAGCTGGGGCGTTTCGGCGTTCAGTCCTGAGGGGCTGGTGCGCAACGGCTTTCGGGCGTTCATCGAAATGCTCAGGGCCAACTTCGCCCACGCCGGCGGGCTGCGAATCGACCATGTGATGGGCCTGCAGCGTCTATGGGTGATCCCGCTCGGCGCGCCACCGAGCGATGGTGCCTATCTGTATTACCCGGTGGACGACCTGCTGCGGCTGCTGGCACTGGAATCGTTCCGGCATCAGACCATCGTGCTCGGCGAAGACCTCGGTACCGTGCCTGACGGCCTGCGGGAAAAGCTCATCGCCCGCTCGATGCTGGGCACGCGCGTGCTGCTCTTTGAGCAAGACAACGCGCATTTCAAGCCGATCCTCGACTGGCCGGACAACGCCTTGGCCACCACCAGCACGCATGACCTGCCAACGCTCAACGGCTGGTGGCATGGCCGCGACATCGAGTGGAACGCGCGTCTCGGGCTGGCCGACACCAGCGCCCAGACCCATTGGCGAGCACATCGACAGCGCGAACGTGACGGGTTGCGCCGGGCCTTGAGCCAGGACCCGCAGAATTTTCGCGAAGAGTCCCACGAGACCGATCAAGTGCTCGATGCCAGTGTGCGCTTCCTCGGCCACACCCGCGCGCCACTGGTATTGCTGCCACTTGAGGACGCCTTGGGTATCGAGGAACAGGCCAACTTGCCCGGTACCACCGACAGCCACCCCAACTGGCGCCGTCGATTCGCCAGCGACAGCGAAGCACTGCTCGATGACCCAGATGCCGCACGGCGCCTGGAAATGCTCGCCTGCGCACGACAACAGGCCTTTGAGCGTGACCGATGAATGCCACACTCAGCCACCCGCTGCGGGCAACCGTGCGCCTGCAATTTCACAAGGGCTTCACGCTCAATGACGCGGTGCCTTTGCTGCCGTACTTCGCCAGCCTGGGCATCAGCCACATCTACGCTTCGCCACTGCTCAGCGCCCGTGCCGGCTCCATGCACGGTTATGACGTGGTCGACCCGACCACGGTCAATCCCGAGCTGGGCGGCGAAGCGGCCTTGCATCATCTGGTCCACGCCCTGCGCCAACAGCGCATGGGCCTGATCCTCGATATCGTCTCCAACCATATGGCCGTAGGCGGTGCCGACAATCCCTGGTGGCTGGATTTACTGGAGTGGGGTCGGCTCAGCCCCTACGGTGAGTTCTTCGATATCCAGTGGCACTCCCCCGACCCTTTGCTTGAAGGCCAGTTACTGCTGCCATTTCTCGGCACTGACTATGGCGTGGCATTACAGGACGGGATGATTCCCTTGCGCTTCGATGCCGCACGCGGGGTCTTTTATGTCGAGCACTATGAGCACCATTTCCCGATCTGTCCCACCGATTACGGTGAACTGCTCAAACCCGACGATCAGCTGGATCCCGAACACGCGCAACCGCTCAAGTCCCTGGCTGATCGTTTCACCACCCTTCGCTACCTGCCTGATGCCCATTGCCTGGCGTTGCCGCTGCAACAGAAATTGCTCGAACTGGCCCGGCAATCGGTCATCCGACAAGCCATTGAACACACCCTGAGCCTGTACGATTCCCGCCAACCTGAAGGCCTCGCCCGCCTGCACAACCTGCTGGAGCGGCAGAGTTATCGCCTGGCCAGTTGGCGCACGGCGGCCGACGATATCAATTGGCGGCGCTTCTTCGACGTCAATGAGCTCGCCGGTCTGCGGATCGAACGGCCAATAGTGTTCGAGGCCACCCACGCAAAAATTTTCCAGCTGATCCGCGACGGCCTGGTGGACGGGTTGCGTATTGACCATATCGACGGTCTTGCTGATCCGCGGGGGTATTGCCGCAAACTGCGACGTCGGGTCGATGCCTTGTCGCCTTCGCGGCACTTCCCGATCTACGTCGAGAAAATTCTTGGCCAGGGCGAAACGCTGCACCGCGACTGGCAGGTGGACGGCAGCACCGGCTATGAGTTCATGGATCAGGTGTCGCTGTTGCAACATGACCCGCAAGGCGCCGACACCCTTGCCTGGCTGTGGACGACTCACAGCGAACGCCCCGCCGACTTCGTTCAAGAGGCACTGCTGGCCCGTCAGCAGATGCTCAACGGCTCTCTTGCGGGGGATTTCGAAAGCGTCGCCCAGGCGCTGTTACAGATTGCCCGCGATGACCTGATGAGCCGCGACTTGACCCTGGGTGCGATTCGCCGGGCGTTGCAGGCACTGATCGTGCACTTTGCGGTATACCGCACCTACATCAGTGCCTGTGGCCGGTCAGCGCAAGACGAGATGTTTTTTCAGCAAGCCATGACCGGTGCCCGTAGCACGCTGGGCGAAACTGACTGGCCGGTGCTCGACTACCTCGAACGCTGGCTCGGCGGCGAGCCATGGCGCAAGCGCCCCGTGGGCAGGCATCGCAAGATCCTCAAGCATGCCTGTGTGCGTTTTCAACAGCTGACGTCTCCGACGGCGGCCAAGGCCGTGGAAGACACCGCGCTCTATCGCTCGGCGGTGCTGCTGTCACGCAACGATGTCGGCTTCAATACCGGGCAGTTCAGCGCCCCTGTCGCCGACTTTCACCAAGCCTGCAGCCAGCGCCTGGCAACCTGCCCGGACAACCTGCTGACGACGGCCACCCATGACCACAAACGCGGTGAAGACACCCGCGCCAGGCTGGCCGTGCTCAGCGAACGCAGCGCCTGGTATGTCGAGCAGGTCGAGCACTGGCGAGCGCTGGCCGCACCACTGCGAATCGATCCCGCAATGCCTTCAGCCGGTGATGAGCTGATCCTCTATCAGACACTGCTCGGCAGTTGGCCGCTGGAACTGCGCAGCGACGAAACAGCCCTGCAGGACTTCGCTCAACGTTTCTGGCAATGGCAGCAAAAAGCATTGCGCGAGGCCAAACTCCAGAGCAGTTGGAGCGCACCCAACGAGGCATATGAACAAGCCGTTCATGGATTCCTTGAGCGCCTGTTGTTGTCCCCCGAGGGGCTGGAGTTACGCTCTGCCATCGGCGAGGCCGCGCACGTGATCGCCCCTGCCGGCGCCTTGAATGGTTTGGCTCAAACCTTGCTGCGTCTTACCGTACCTGGCGTCCCTGATCTCTATCAGGGCAATGAGTTCTGGGACTTCAGCCTGGTGGATCCGGACAACCGACGGCCCGTGGATTTCAGCCTTCGGCAGCACGCTTTGGACACGTCTTGCGATATCTCGCAGCTACTAGTGAGCTGGCGTGACGGGCATGTCAAACAAGCGTTGATTGCCCAGGCACTGACCCGGCGCGCCGAGCATCCGGAGCTGTTTCGCCGGGGCCGCTATCAGGCACTGGAAGTGCTCGGTAGCCAGGCCGGACACGTGCTGGCGTTCATGCGCGAAATCGATGGTCAGCGGGCCGTAGTAATTGTTCCAAGGCTTGCGGCCAACTTGCTGGAAATTGGCGCCAAACCGCTGTTAGACGCTCCGGTTTGGGGCGATACCCGGGTAAGACTTCCGGTCGCCGCGTCCGGGCAAAACCTGAAAGGACTTTTTTCAACGTGCGCAGTCACACTCCACAAGGAGTTAATGATCAGTGCCGCGCTGAGGGACTTTCCGGTCAATCTCTTTATACAAACTTGAGTTCAGTTCAGGAGCATTACGATGAGTACCGACGAAAAACGCGTCCGTGAATTTGCCTATCAAATCTGGGAGTCCGAAGGTAAACCTGATGGCCAGGAAGCCCGCCATTGGGAGATGGCGTGCAAGCTGGCAGAAGCCGAAGCCCTGGTCCCGAGCAAACCACCTAAAACCAGTACGACCAAGGCCAAACCCAAAGCCACGCCCTCCGCTGCTGCGCCGGTAGTGGTGCCAGCGGGTGAGAAACCGGCTACCGTGAAAAAACCACGAGCACCGCGTAAACCAGCAGTCAAGTGACGTCATAACAGCCCATGCTATCCATGCATTTTTGTGTGGCGAGCTGGCTCGCCACGATGGGTTCGTTCTCCCTGCAAAAAACGCCAGAGCGGAACATCGAACTCATTTGCAGGAGCACCTATGGCCAAGCCACATAAAGCCGCGCCCGAGCTTCACGCAGTGGCTTCACGTATCCGTGAAGGCTTGCCCTTTCCGCTGGGCGCCACCTGGGATGGCCTTGGGGTCAACTTTGCGCTGTTCTCCGCCAACGCAACCAGGGTCGAACTGTGCCTGTTCGACGACACCGGCGAAGTAGAGCTTGAACGCATCGAGCTGCCGGAATACACCGACGAAATTTTCCACGGCTATCTGCCTGATGCCCATCCCGGCCTGATTTACGGCTACCGCGTCTACGGCGCCTACGATCCGCAAAACGGTCATCGTTTCAACCACAACAAGCTGCTGATTGACCCGTACGCCAAGCAACTGGTGGGCAGGTTGAAATGGTCCGAGGCATTATTCGGCTTTACTATCGGCCACCCTGACGCTGACCTGAGTTTCGACGAACGTGACAGCGCGCCGTTCGTGCCCAAGTGCAAGGTCATCGACCCGGCCCACACCTGGGGGCACGATCATCGCATCAGTGTACCGTGGGACCGGACGATCATTTACGAAGCTCACGTGCGCGGCATGACCATGAGACACCCTGGCGTCCCCGAGAACCTGCGCGGCACGTTCGCCGGGCTGATGGTCGACGACGTTGTGGAACATATCCGCAAACTCGGTGTGTCGTCAGTCGAATTGATGCCGATCCATGCCTTCGTCAACGACCAGCATCTGCTGCACAAGGGCATGACCAATTACTGGGGCTACAACAGCATCGCTTTCTTCGCCCCGGACCCGCGGTACCTGGCCAGTGGCAAGATCGCCGAGCTCAAGGAAATGGTTGCGCACCTGCACGAAGCCAATCTGGAAGTGATTCTCGACGTAGTCTACAACCACACGGCCGAAGGCAACGAGCAAGGCCCGACCCTGTCCATGCGTGGCATCGACAACGCCTCTTACTACCGCTTGAATCCGGACGACAAACGCTTCTACATCAATGATTCCGGGACTGGCAACACCCTGGACCTGAGTCACCCTTGCGTGCTGCAGATGGTCACCGACTCACTGCGCTACTGGGCCACGGAGATGCACGTGGACGGCTTTCGTTTTGACCTGGCGACCATTCTCGGGCGTTATCACAATGGCTTCAACGAACGCCACAGCTTCCTCGTTGCCTGCCGCCAGGATCCGGTGCTACGTCAGGTAAAAATGATCGCCGAGCCTTGGGACATCGGTCCCGGTGGTTATCAGGTCGGTCGTTTCCCTCCGGGTTGGGTCGAGTGGAACGACCGCTTTCGCGATACCGTCCGGGCGTTCTGGAAAGGCGACGACGGCCAGCTCGCAGACTTCGCCGCACGCATGACCGCCTCCGGCGAATTGTTCAATCAGCGCGGCCGTCGGCCTTATACGTCGCTCAATTTCATCACCGCCCACGATGGTTTCACCCTGTACGACCTGGTGTCCTACAACGACAAACACAACGAGGCCAACGACGAGAACAATCAGGACGGCAGCAACAACAACCTGTCCTGGAACCACGGCGTGGAAGGCCCGACTGACGACCCTGAAATCAACGCTCTGCGCGCGCGCCAGATGCGCAACTTGGTTGCCACCCTGTTGCTGTCCCAAGGCACACCGATGCTGGTGGCCGGCGACGAATTCGCCCGCACCCAGCACGGCAACAACAACGCCTACTGCCAGGACAGCGAAATCGGCTGGGTCAACTGGGACCTGGACGAAGACGGCAAGTCGTTGCTCAAGTTCGTCAAACGCCTGATAAAGCTGCGCCTGGCCTATCCGGTCCTGCGTCGCGGACGCTTTCTGGTGGGCAATTACAACGAGGACATCGGCGTCAAGGACGTCACCTGGCTCGCGCCGCACGGTGGTGAAATGACCACCGAACAATGGGAAGAGAGCCACGGCCGCTGCCTGGGCATGTTGCTCGACGGCCGCGCCCAGGAGACCGGCATTCGCCGCCCGGGCGCAGACGCGACCTTGTTACTGGTGGTCAACGCCCATCACGACGTGGTCAATTTTCGTCTCCCGCAAGTGCCTGACGGCGGTTTCTGGACCTGTATGGTGGACACCAACCAACCGTCGATTCGAGGCCAGGAGCGCCTGGACTTCGATCACCAATACTCGGTAACCGGCCGCTCGCTACTGCTGTTCGAGCTGCAGCATGAGGAAGAAGATTGAAATCGCAGTTGAAGGCATTGATCCTGCCGGTATAAAAAAACTGCGACCGGTTCTTCATACAAGGGAGACTTAACCCGGAGTATGAGCAATACTCAGCTCGCGGCGATCCAGGACTCGGAGCGCCAGCAAACCTCTATCGACACGTCATCACCGGCGTGCAGAGGATTGACCACAAGCCACCGTTCAAGACTGGCTGCGGTATCAAAACAAGGACGTGACGCCAATGAAACCTGTCTCCCTCCCCGACAGCACCCTCCCTGCGCAGATATGGAACAGTGCGCTCGAGCTGGAAAATATCCCGGTCATCAGTACCAGCATGCTGGTCCCGCCAGGCGCTCGCGCGGTCGTGATCGCTCCTCACCCCGGCGACGAGGTGGTGACCTGCGGTGGTCTGTTACAGCTATTGGCCAGTCTGGGCCACCCCTTGCAACTGATCTCGATCACCGACGGCAGTGCCAGTCATCCGGGCTCGAACCTATGGTCGGCCAAGCGCCTGAGCGTATTCCGCCCGCAGGAAAGCGTCGAAGCCCTCCGGCGTCTGGGGCTGCCGATGCACAGCCTGAAGTGGATCCGCGGCGGCTTCACCGACAACGCCCTGGGCGAATGCGAGCATCAGCTGACCCAGTTCATAGCGCGCTATTTGCGACCTGGTGATGTGGTCTTCAGCACCTGGCGTGAAGATGGCGATGTCGACCATGACACCGTTGGCCGGGCCAGCGCCAAGGCCGCGGCGATGGTCGACGCGCACTTTCATGAAGTACCGGTCTGGGCCTGGCACTGGCCGGTCCGCGAACAAGGCCTGATTCCCTGGCAACGGGCGCGTAAGATTCGTCTGAACACCTGGACCGTGGCCCGAAAAAGCCATGCGACCCATGCCTACGCCAGCCAACTGGATGGCGAGCCCGCTATCGGTATCGCACCGATGCTGCCGCGGGTCATCCTGGAGCGCATGCGCCTGCCATACGAGATCGTGTTTGTGTAATCGATGCAAGCGCGGATCAATACACCGGTAAACGCTGAACTGTCGGGCAAAGCATCAGTCGCATAAGTCATCAGCCCTGAATCAGAGGAGCGACCGTGAGCAACGAATCAGACAGGCGCCCCGTCAGCCCGGCATCAACCAGCAACCCATCGGTGATTCATCGCCTGAGAGTTCTGACGGTCAACACCCACAAGGGCTTCACGGCCTTCAACCGGCGCTTCATCCTGCCAGAATTGCGCGAAGCGGTTCGCAGCACCTCGGCGGACCTGGTGTTTTTGCAAGAGGTGCTGGGCGAGCACGACCGCCACGCCTCGCGCTACTTCAATTGGCCGCAGCAGTCACAGTACGAGTTTCTCGCTGACAGCATGTGGAAGGACTTTGCCTATGGACGCAACGCGGTCTATCCGGACGGCCATCACGGCAACGCCCTGTTGTCGAAATACCCAATCAGGCAACACCGCAATCTCGACGTATCCATCACCGGCCCCGAACGTCGCGGGCTGCTGCATTGTGTGCTGGAAGTGCCGGGGCATAACGAAGTTCATGCGATCTGCGTGCATTTGAGTTTGCTGGAAAGCCATCGTCAGTTGCAGCTGGCCCTGCTCTGCCAACTGCTCGAATCGCTACCCGACGATGCGCCGGTCATCATCGCTGGCGACTTCAACGATTGGCAGTTGCAAGGCAACGCCACCCTCGCCCGGCGCGACTATCTGCATGAAGCCTTCGAGCGCCATCTCGGGCGCCCGGCCAAGACCTATCCGGCACGCTGGCCACTGCTGCGTCTGGACCGTATTTACTTGCGCAACGCCAGCAGCCACGAGCCGAAGATTCTCAGTCACAGGCCGTGGACACATCTTTCCGATCACTTGCCATTGGCAGTTGAAGTGCACTTCTAACAACCCGAAGCCGATCATTTTAGCCGAGTCGGCACCGTCGGCAATCCGGGTGTCAGGGTAGTCCGGCACTCTCGTAGCTACCTGACAAAAGGCTCTAGCCAGCGTCCTGGAAAATGATTTGACGTACAAACAAGAGCTTAGAGAATGTATAAATATCAATAATTTGACGACTCTAAATTAACCATACCGCCCATCGTCCAATTTCTTGACGCAACGTCAAGGGTCTTCTTAGCTTCACCTTACTACCCCCGGAAATACCATCAGGGGCAAGCCTCCAAACGCCCGCGCAAGCAGGCCGACAGGGCTTTGCCCCAATAAATTCGGTCGCCCCTCATTCGGGGTAGGAGAGACGCCAAAGCGAGATAAGGCATGCCATTGCAAGGTAGACCTCCATGAAAATTTCCATCACCTCACAAGAGATCAAAATCACTATTTACACCGTTTCGACTTCACTGCTGCTGTGCTCTGCCATGGAGGTTCAGGCAGCCTCCGCCGATGATGAGTCGATCCCCTGGTATCGCCAGGACGTTCCAGCGTTTACCTTGCCAACACCTGACTCGATGTTCACTGGCCGTTACACTACAAACCCCACCCTCGACACTCACCCGTTGACTGTTTACGAGGCCGCGCCCGCTGCATGGGAGCGCGTGTATGGTCAAGCCTCCAGACAGGCTGAAACCGACTACCTCACCTCCCAGTCTTCCGGCAACGTCGATGGCCTTCTCAAGGGACCAGCGCTCTACACCGTGCAAAACGATAGCGGGCACACCCAACGTGTCGGCTTGCTGGGTGGTCAGAGCCAGTTCCAGACCAACAGCAATGGCATTGTGATTACCCGCGCCATGGCCGCCCCCCGTAACGATAGCCTCGATCTGCAAGGCTCAAGCCTCGGCGCCTACTGGAGCCTGACCGGTTCGCAGGGCTGGCATGTGGATTTGACCGCAAGCGGTGGCCGGGTCAACGGCTACAGCCGCACCGATCAGGGCGCACGGCAAGCGACCGAAGGTAGCGCGGTGACCCTGTCGGTCGAAGGCGGATTTCCCATCGGCATCAACGAAAACTGGGTAGTCGAACCCCAGGCGCAGTTGATCAACCAACGAATTAGCCTGGACACCCCGAATGCCGGAAGTGGCAACTACTCGTCCAGCGACTTGACCTCCTGGAGTGGCCGGGTTGGTGCGCGCTTGAAAGGTAACTACCAGATTAGCGGGCTGCCGATCGAACCCTACGTGCGGACCGACTTGTGGCACACGGTAAACAGCACTGACACGCTGACTCTCGGCCAGGTCGACAAGATCAGCAATAGCCGCAACTCCTCCACCGTTGAACTGGGCCTTGGCCTGATAGCCAAGGTCTCGCCCACTGTGAACCTTTATATGAGCGCCGATTACAGCAGCGACGTCGACACCAATGCCCTCAACGGCTTGATCGGCGTCCTGGGTGTGCAGATGCGTTGGTGAGGGTTTGCCGCGACAAGCGTCAAACCTGTGGCGAGGGGGCTTGCCCCTCGCCACAATTGCCCGCGAATGATTACACAGCGGCCGCTATCGCCCGCTCAACCCTCCGGCCGCAAGATCAACACCGCCAACGGCGGCAGATTCAACACCAACGACAACTCCTGACCATGGCTGGGCTCCTCCTCGGTGATAACGCCGCCACCGTTGCCATAGTTGGAGCCGGCATAGGTGTCGGCATCGCTGTTGAGCACCTCGCTCCAGCGCCCGGCAAAGGGCACACCGATCCGATAGGCCTGACGAGGCACCGGCGTGAAGTTGGCCACCACCAGCACCGGGCGCCCTTGCTTGCTCCAGCGCAACCAGGCGTAGACGCTGTTGATCGCGTCATCACCGATCAACCACTGGAAACCCTGCGGCGCATCGTCCTGATCGTGCAGTGCCGGCTCCTCGCGGTACAGCCGGTTGAGGTCTGTCACCAGTTTCTGCACACCTCTGTGCTCCGGGTACTGCAGCAAATACCAATCAAGCTGCTGATCGTGATTCCACTCGCGCCATTGGCCGAACTCGCACCCCATGAACAGCAGCTTCTTGCCCGGATGCGTCCACATGAACGTCAGGTAAGCCCGCAGGTTGGCGAATTTCTGCCAGCGATCACCGGGCATTTTGTCGATCAGCGAATGCTTGCCGTGCACCACTTCGTCATGGGAAATCGGCAGGATGAAACGCTCGGACCAAGCGTAAACCAGGCCGAAGCTCAACTCGTTGTGATGGTGAGCGCGGTACACCGGATCCTGCTGAATGTAGTGCAGCGAGTCGTGCATCCAGCCCATGTTCCATTTGTACGCGAAACCCAGCCCACCCTGCTGAGTGCCCTGACTCACACCAGGCCAGGCCGTGGACTCCTCGGCAATCATCAGTGCACCCGGTGCCTCCAGGGCAATCACGTCGTTCAGGTGGCGAACAAAATCGATGGCTTCCAGGTTCTCGCGACCACCATGACGATTGGGCACCCACTCGCCCGCATTGCGTGAGTAGTCGCGGTAGAGCATCGAGGCCACTGCATCCACGCGCAGACCGTCGACATGGTAATGCTTGAGCCAGTGCAGCGCCGAAGCCAGCATGAATCCGTGAACCTCGGTGCGACCCAGGTTGTAGATCAGCGTGTCCCAATCCTGATGGAAGCCTTCCAGCGGGTTGCCATACTCATACAGCGCCGTGCCGTCGAACTGCGCCAGACCATGGGCGTCGGTAGGGAAATGCGCCGGCACCCAATCGAGAATCACGCCGATATCCGCCTGATGGCAGGCGTTGACGAAGGCGGCGAAATCATCTGCCGAGCCGTAACGAGCACTCGGGGCAAACTGCGACAGCGGCTGATAGCCCCAGGAGCCACCGAACGGATGCTCCATGATCGGCATCAGTTCGATATGGGTGAACCCAAGACTCTTCACATAAGGAATCACACGTTCGGCCAGCTCATGCCAGTTATATTGGCGCGAGACCTCACCCAGGTCGTCGACTTCGCACTGCCAGGAGCCGGCATGCAGCTCATAGATCGACAGCGGTGCATCCGGTCGCTGGCGCTCGCCTCGGGCCTGCATCCAGTCGTTGTCTTGCCAGTCGATCTTCAGCGGGGAAGCGACTTTCGACGCGGTGTCCGGCGGCAGCTGAGTCGCCAGCGCCATAGGGTCGGCCTTGAGCGGCAGAATCCCGTCCGCACCAAGAATTTCGTACTTGTAGGCCTCGCCTGCCTGCAGGCGCGGGATAAACAATTCCCACACACCTGAGGAATGGCGCAAGCGCATGGGATGCCGACGACCGTCCCAGACGTTGAAGTCACCCACCACCGACACCCGCCGGGCATTCGGTGCCCACACTGCAAAGCGCACGCCGTCGACGCCGTCCACGGTCTTCAATTGCGCGCCAAGGCAGGCGCTCAGGTCGCGGTGGTTGCCTTCGGCGAACAGGTAAAGGTCCATCTCGCCGAGCAGTTGGCCAAAGCTGTAGGGGTCTTCGCTGGTCTGCTCGGCGCCAGCCCAATTGATCCGCAACTGATAGGCCTGAGCTCGGTCGAAATGCCCGACAAACAGACCCGGTACATCGGCCTCGCTCAAACTTCCGAGCACCTCCCCACTGTCCCTGGCCAGCACCTGAACACTCAGGGCACCCGGTAAAAACGCGCGGATAATCTGCCCGCCTGCACCATCGTCATGGGGGCCCAGAATTGCAAACGGATCGCGATGCTCGGCACGCACCAAGGCGTCAATATCCTTTGCGCCGGGCAGCAATGTCACTCTCGAATGACCCTGTTCCCTGTTTGAGAAACTCATGACTGCTCTCCACTGGTCTCTGTGTCGGAAAAGGGTTTAAGCCCCCTCAATAATCCATACAAGCCGTGCAATGGCACCGGCAGCCAAGTGGGTCGATTTTCGGCTTCATACACCACTTCATAGGCTGCTTTCTCCAGACAGAACAACGCCAGCGCGGCGTCTTCACCTTCGTCGTTTTGCCATGCATGAGCAAGACTAGCCGTTGCCAGCCGATATGCCTGAACAAAGGCATGCCGCGCTTCACTCAAATACCGATCCGTCACACGCGCGCGCGCGGCATGGGCCTGTGCCGAGCCGTCGACACCCTGCACATTCAGCGCCATCGCCGCCGCATAGTCGAACGAACGCAGCACGCCGCTGACATCCTTGTACGGGCTGTGTTTGCCACGACGTTCATGCAATGCGCGGGCCGGTTCGCCTTCGAAGTCGATCAGGTAGGCATCGTTCTTGATCACCAGCACCTGTCCTAGGTGCAGATCACCGTGTACCCGCATACGCAAACCGCCGACAGTCTGTTTTGCCAGGCTCTGGATGTGGCTCAGCAGGGCTTCTTTGTGTTGCAGCAAACGGCTGACCAATACCTGATCTTCAGGCCCAAGCCCGGTCCGATGTTGCTCGAGCATCTGCAAGGCGCACCCCAGTTGCGTGCCGATGTGTCTGGCCCACTCTTGCGTATCCTTGAGCGTACTCGGTTTCGGACTGAAGTCCGGGTTATCGCTGGGCGCGGCCAACACCTGGTGCATCTCGCCCAGGCGCTGACCCAGCATGCCGGCGAAATCTTTCAGTTCGCCCAACGCGTTGTAATGCTGTTCCTGTTCGGAAACAGCCTCGGCCAATTCATCGCGAATCGCCCGTTCAAGGTTGTTCTGCGTCCACTCCCAGGCGTCCCCCTGATTACTCAGATACCCTTGCGCGATCATCAACAGATTGTCCTGGCCCTGCTCGTCACGGCGAATCACCGAGCCGAGCAGCGGTGAAATATGAGGGAAGCCCGCCGAGGTCAAATAAGCCCCCATTTCCAGCTCCGGATGAACACCGGCGCTGACTTTGCGGATCAGTTTGAGCACCAGACTGCTGCCGACCACCACTGAACTGTTGGACTGTTCGGCCGACAGATATCGCACTTCAGCTTCGTCGCTCAGGCCCAGCCTGGCCAGTTCGGCGGTGGCCTCGAAGCGAATCTCGCCTGCGCTTGTCGGCAATACGGTCTGCGTCTGGATGCCCTGCAAAATCGCCCGCACAAAGGTATCGAGGCTGAAGGCATCGGTGATCAAACCGACTTGTCGTCCACGCCGGACCCGCGCCAGTGCAAGCTGCTGCGCCAAGGCTGTGCTGAACTGATCCTCGGCCAACAGACCGAACGGCAACTGATAGCGACTGGCCTGCCCATCGCTGGTGACCTCGATTTCGCTGAGCAGCACCGGATGCTGCGGGTCGCCAAAGCGCACGCCGTAGGCGATATGCACCCGTTCGATCGCCGAGTCCTTGCCAGCGAACCAACGCCGCTTCGGCAACCAGGTCGGCAGCGACGTCTGCTCCAGGGTGGTGCGTGACGGCGCTTCGAGCAATTCTTCGAGGCGTTCTTTCAGGACCAGGGTGGTGAAGTCCGGCATGCTTTGCGCCGGCTCCACATGCCAGCTCGGCATTTGATTTTCCGCCGCCAGTACAAACCAGTAAAAACCGTACGGAGCCAGCGTCAGCAGAAAATTCAATTGGCCAATCGGCGGGAAGGCGTTCCCGCCGAGCATTTCCACCGGCACCATGCCCGCGAAAGCCGACAGATCCAGTTCTGCGGCCTGTGCACTGCGGGACACGTTGGCCACGCAGAGGATAATTTCGTGCTTGCCGTCGGCTCCTGTGTATTCCCGGGTATAGGCCAGAATCCGTCGATTGCTCGGCGACAGCATTTTCAGCGTACCGCGACCGAACGCTTTCGACTGTTTACGAACGGCCAGCATCCGTCGATGCCAGTTCAACAATGAATGCGGATCGACGGCCTGGGTCTCGACATTGACCGACAGATAGCCGTAGAGCGGGTCCATGATCGGTGGCAGCACCAGGCTGGCCGGATTGGCGCGCGAGAATCCACCGTTACGGTCGATCGACCATTGCATCGGCGTGCGCACGCCGTCGCGGTCGCCCAGATAGATGTTGTCGCCCATGCCGATCTCATCACCGTAATACAGCGTCGGCGTGCCCGGCATCGACAGCAGCAGGCTGTTGAGCAGCTCTATGCGACGGCGGTCACGCTCCATCAAGGGTGCCAGGCGTCGACGAATCCCCAGATTGATCCGCGCCCGACGGTCGGCCGCGTAGTAATTCCACAGGTAATCGCGCTCTTTGTCGGTGACCATTTCCAGGGTCAGTTCATCGTGATTGCGCAGGAAAATCGCCCACTGGCAGTTGACGGGAATCTCCGGGGTCTGACGCAGGATGTCGGTGATCGGAAAACGGTCTTCCTGCGCCAACGCCATGTACATGCGTGGCATCAACGGGAAGTGAAAGGCCATGTGACACTCGTCGCCATTCTGGCCTTTGCTGTCAGCATCGCCAAAATACAGCTGTGTATCTTCCGGCCATTGGTTGGCTTCAGCCAGCAGCATACGGTCCGGGTAGTTGGCGTCGATCTCGGCACGGATCTGTTTGAGCACCTGATGGGTTTCGGGCAGGTTCTCGTTATTGGTGCCGTCACGTTCGATCAGGTACGGAATGGCGTCCAGCCGCAGGCCGTCGATGCCCATGTCCAGCCAGTAGCGCATCACCGAGAGTACGGCTTTCATGACTTGCGGGTTATCGAAATTCAGGTCGGGCTGGTGGGAATAGAAGCGGTGCCAGAAGTACTGGCCGGCCACCGGATCCCAGGTCCAGTTGGATTTTTCGGTGTCGAGAAAGATGATCCGCGTGCCGTCGTACTTCTGATCGTTATCGGACCACACATAAAAGTCCCGCGCCTTTGATCCCGGTTTGGCTTTGCGCGCCCGCTGAAACCACGGGTGCTGGTCCGAAGTGTGGTTGATCACCAGTTCAGTGATGACCCGCAGCCCGCGCTGGTGAGCCTCGGCGATAAAGCGTCTGGCGTCGGCCATGGTCCCGTAGTCGGCGTGAACGCCCCGGTACTCGGCAATGTCGTATCCATCGTCGCGACGCGGTGAGGGGTAGAACGGCAGCAGCCAGAGGGTGTTCACACCCAGATCGGCAATGTAATCGAGCTTGGCGATCAGACCTGGAAAATCGCCGATTCCGTCGTTATTGGAGTCGAAAAATGATTTTATATGAACTTGATAAATCACCGCATCCTTGTACCAGAGCGGGTCCTTGATAAAGCTTGCTGACTTGGGTTTCTTTGCCATTGGAAACTCCTGGACTGATCGGATCGTTCCCACGCTCTGCGTGGGAATGCCTCACCGGACGCTCCGCGTCCGCTCTTGGTGTGACGCGGAGCGTCACGGGCTGCATTCCTTTGCTGCGCATGGGAACGATCAAAAGCGCTCTGCGTGGGAACGATCAACCCGTCTTCGTCACACTGCCGATATCCGCCAGATCCCGAACGGCTGATTCCACGGCTCGATCCGCATCCACTGGGTTTTGCCGTACCAGGTCCACCGATGACCGTTCATCAAATCCTCGCCGCGGGTTTGCGCGTCGTCGGGTAAGCCCATCTCCCATAGCGGCAGCTCGAAGTTCGCCTCTTGCACATTGAATGGATCGAGGCTGACCGCCACCAGAACGAAGTTGCTGCCATCGGCGCTGCGTTTGCCGAAATACAGAATGTTGTCGTTCCAGGCGTTATAGATTTTCAAACCCAAATGACTGTGCAGTGCCGGGTTCTGCCGACGTATGCGGTTGAGCTGGGTGATCTCGGCGATGATGTTGCCGGGGGCGTTGAAGTCGCGGGGGCGGATCTGATATTTCTCCGAGTCCAGATACTCTTCCTTGCCCGGCACCGGCGCGGCTTCACACAGCTCGAAGCCCGAGTACATACCCCACAGCCCCGAGCCCATGGTCGCCAGCGCGGCGCGGATCAGGAAACCGGCACGACCGGACTCATGCAGAAAAGCCGGATTGATATCCGGCGTATTGACGAAGAAATTCGGGCGGAAGCACTCGCGCCACGGCGACTGGTTGAGCTCGGTGAAATACGTCGCCAGTTCAGCCTTGGTGTTGCGCCAGGTGAAGTAGGTGTAGCTCTGGGAAAAGCCAACCTTGCCCAGGCGCGCCATCATCGCCGGCGTGGTAAAGGCCTCGGCAAGAAAAATCACCTCGGGGTACACCGCCCGTACATCTGCAATCATCCACTGCCAGAACGGCAAAGGCTTGGTGTGCGGGTTATCGACGCGAAAGATCTTCACCCCCTCCTCGACCCAACCGACGACGACATCCCGCAACGCCATCCACAGACCGGGAATCGCATCGGTGGCATAGAAGTCCACGTTGACGATGTCCTGATACTTCTTCGGCGGGTTTTCGGCGTATTTAATGCTGCCGTCCGGCCGCCAGTTGAACCAGCCTGGGCGCTGCGTGAGCCAGGGGTGATCCTGGGAACACTGGATGGCGAAATCCAGAGCGATTTGCAGCCCATGTTCAGCGGCAGCGGCCACCAGGCGGCGAAAGTCTTCACGACTGCCCAACTCTGAATGAATCGCCTCATGCCCGCCCTCGTCGCTGCCGATGGCATAAGGGCTGCCCGGATCATCAGGACCACACGTCAGCGAATTGTTCGGGCCTTTGCGGTAGCTGCGGCCAATCGGGTGGATCGGCGGAAAGTACAAAACATCGAAGCCCATGTCATGGATCATCGACAATCGCGAGTGCACATCATTGAACGTGCCATGGCGCGCCGGGTCATCGGTGATCGAGCGGGGAAACAGCTCATACCAACTGGCGAACTGCGCCAGCTCACGCTCGACGTCCAACGGGTATTCAGGGCTGATGCTCAAGTAGGCACGATGATTGGCCTGGGCCATCAGCTCAGCGCTGCGCTCATGCACAAACAACGCGACTTGCTCGGTTTCCGGCAAACCGCAGAGCTCATGATGCAAAGCGCTCAACTGCTCGCTCAATACCCCTTCACTGCGCTCGACCGCTTGCTGCACCAGGTTGCGTCCTTCCTGCAACTCCAGGCTGACCGGTACGCCGGCCATATGTTTCTTGCCCAGCTCATAACAAAAACTGGCGAACTGATCGATCCACGCTTCGATGCAAAATACATAGCGACCCTGGGCGGGCACCGTGAACTGCCCTTGCCAGCCGTTATTACCGAGGTTGGTCATGGCTTCGCTTTGCCACGCGCTATCAGCCTCCGCGCGCCAACGGAGGTTGACCGCCAGCTTGTCATGCCCGTCGGCGAACACCTTGCTGGTGACTGTCACCGGCTGGCCCACCAGGGCTTTGGCCGCAAACTGCCCTCCATCGATGACAGGCTGGGTGCTTTCGATCGCAATGCGTGGCAACAGCAACGCCTGCGACAAAGGCAATTTCGGGTTGTGTTCAAGTTCTGTCGGTGTTTCAGCAATCATTGAGCATCTCTCCCTACGCCCCCTTGGACGCTCTTGTGCCTGGTCGTGCCTCACAGGCGCTGGTCTGTCTGTGAATGAACTCACTTAGGTTCCGAGCCAAGAGCAGGCACAAAAGTTCAGACTGATTTGCCTGCGGCGTACCCTCGGCAAAATCCGCAGTCATCGTCACCCGCCGACGTTCAACCGCTTTACTCCTGTCACCAACAAGCAGAAACGAGGCCATGTTCATGGGTATTTCAATTGCGCGTGAAAAAGATCCGCCGACTCAAGCGGCCCCCGATTAGCGGCCCAACAGAAGCGATAAGCATAGGTAGAAAACCAATGGGTGACCTGCGTGAGGGATGGTTTTTACAGCCTACCGTTCGTCGCTTTATTCATGGCAAGCCTGCAAGTCGCAGGCTTTATTTTTTTAGAAACTCCAATAAACGCCCTACAGCAGCACTGCCCTGCGCACTGAATCGCGAGCAACTAAAAGACAGTCGACCGACCTGTGCCCCCCTACAACTACGAGCTACTTGACTTCTACAACAAACACTTCAAAACATCCGAAAGAGCCGTACCCGAAAAGAGACAGCGGTCACTAAGAGAAACCCTTGATCAACTGAGCAGAAACAACGACATCGACTTCAGTAAACATGAACTGCAGAAACCATCGACTGGGGACGACACACCTTTATCGGAAACTGAATAAGGCCTGCGCGAACTATTACTCATCCGTCTCCGGCAACCGAACCACCCTCGGCATCACACTAATTATCGCCAATACCGGCAAGGTACTTGGCACCGTAGCGGGCACGGTAGACCGTCGTTAGCATTCGCAGGCCACCGAGGGTGGTTCGGTGATTTGACTGATCCGGATTGCAGGCAGCGGCCAGCGCCTGCGTCGGGGGCTGTCGTGTCGCTGTAATGGGGACGCCAAGGGTGCTGCAACTTGTCGCAGGCAAGCGTCTGGCGCTCATCTGATCCGCTTTTTATTCCGATACCTGAGTCTGTTATGCAAACAGATCGCTCGTCATAGTGCAGCTGCCTGATGGAGGCTGATGAGCGAAAGACCATGAGCGATAGAATCCCCGTCCGACTAGTAGAAACATTCGAGCCTTCGCGTCCAAAGATGAAGGCCAAATCCAGCGACAACCTGATTCACACCCGAAGCTTCACCGGTTTGTTCCGCACCTTGCGGGTGAGCGGTGCAGGCTTTTTGTTCCTGGCGTTCTTTGGCACCGTGTGGCTGAACTGGGGTGGCCGTCAGGCGGTGCTCTGGGACTTGTCGGAAAGCAAATTCCACATCTTCGGTGCTACCTTCTGGCCGCAGGATTTCATTCTGCTCTCGGCGCTACTGATCATCTGCGCCTTTGGCTTGTTTGCGATCACCGTGTTCGCCGGGCGAGTCTGGTGTGGCTATACCTGTCCTCAGAGCTCCTTTACCTGGCTGTTCATGTGGTGCGAAAAGGTCACCGAGGGCGAGCGCAACCAGCGAATCAAACTACAAGCCGCGCCCTGGGGCCTGAACAAACTGATGCGCCGCTCGGTCAAGCACACTATGTGGCTGGCCATCAGCCTGCTCACCGGCTTGACCTTTGTCGGTTACTTCACGCCAATCCGGCCGCTGGCCAACGAGCTGCTGACCCTGCAAATGGGTGGCGTCAGTCTGTTCTGGGTGCTGTTTTTTACCGGTGCGACGTACATCAATGCCGGTTGGTTACGCGAAGCGGTGTGCATGCACATGTGCCCCTATGCCCGCTTTCAGAGCGTGATGTTCGACAAAGACACCCTGACCATTTCCTACGATGTTGCCCGCGGCGAAAACCGTGGCCCACGCAAACGCGGCGTGGCATCGGCCGAGGTTGGGCTGGGTGACTGCATCGACTGCCAACTGTGCGTGCAGGTCTGCCCCACCGGTATCGATATCCGTGACGGCTTGCAGATGGAATGCATAGGTTGCGCAGCCTGTATCGATGCCTGCGATTCGATCATGGACAAAATGGGCTATGCCCGCGGGCTGGTCAGCTATACCTCGGAGCATGAGTTGCAAGGTGGCAAGACTCACCTGTTGCGCCCACGACTGGTCGGTTACACCGTGGTGCTGCTGCTGATGATCGGCGCATTGGCCCTGGCGTTGGTGGAACGGCCGATGGTCTCGCTGGATGTGAGCAAGGATCGTGGCCTGTTCCGCGAAAACAGTCTGGGCCAGATCGAGAACATCTACAGCCTGAAGATCATCAACAAGACCCAGCAACGCCAGCAATACAACCTGGCCCTGGTGGATGGCGATGGCTTCCAGTTGCAGGGCAAGACGGAGCTGAGCCTGGCGCCGGGCGAGATCGTGGATATCCCCGTGTCGGTGGCGATGACGACTGACCGCCCAAGCAGCAGCTCGCAAAAAATCAGCTTCATGATTACCGACAGCGATGACCCGAGCGTACACAGCGTCGCGCAAAGTCGTTTTGTTGCGCCGTTGAATCGGTAGACTCTCTAGCGAGCGCTTCGCGCTCGATCGCGGGCAAGCCTCGCTCCTGCATGGTGTGCGCAATTCTGTAGGAGCGAGGCTTGCCCGCGAAGAAGAAGTCAGCCGAATATTTCTGTATGACACTGAACCGGGCCTTAGATGAAACGCTACGAAAAATTCGCTGACGACATCGCTGAACTGATCCGCCGCGGGGTGCTCGGCCCTGGCCAGCGCGTGCCATCGGTGCGCTATGCCAGCCAGACCTATGGAGTCAGCCCGTCCACGGTGTTCCAGGCGTATTACCTGCTGGAACGTCGTGGTCTGATCCGTGCCCGACCGCGCTCCGGCTACTTCGTCAACACCCACGCGCCGAGCCCGTTCTCGGAGCCGGTGATCAGCAGCCAGGTCAACGAATCCACTGAAGTCGATGTCAGCGAACTGGTGTTCTCGGTCCTTGATTCGATCAAGGACCCGACCACCATCCCCTTCGGCTCGGCCTTCCCCAGCCCGACCCTGTTCCCGCTGCAACGTCTGGCCCGTTCACTGGCCAGCGCCAGCCGCGAAATGGACCCACGGATGGTGGTCACCGACATGTCGCCGGGCAACCCGCAACTGCGTCGGCAGATCGCCCTGCGCTACATGGTCGGCGGCTTGATGCTGCCCATGGAAGAGCTGCTGATCACCAACGGCGCCCTCGAGGCCCTGAACCTGTGCCTGCAAGCGGTGACCGAACCCGGTGACCTGGTGGCCATCGAAGCCCCGGCGTTCTATGCCAGCCTGCAAGTACTGGAACGACTCAAGCTCAAAGCCGTGGAAATCCCCGTGCATCCACGGGACGGCATCGACCTTGGCGTCCTGGCGCAAACCCTCGAGCGCCACCCGATCAAGGCCTGCTGGTGCATGACCAGCTTCCAGAACCCCATGGGCGCGACGATGCCCGAGGCCAAGAAACAGGAGCTTGTGGAGCTGCTGCGCACTCATCAAGTGCCGCTGATCGAGGACGACGTCTACGCCGAACTCTATTACGGTCAACAGGCACCGAAACCGGCCAAGGCTTTCGACACCGAAGGCCTGGTGATGCACTGCGGCTCCTTCGCCAAAAGCCTGGCTCCCGGCTACCGTATCGGCTGGGTCGCCGCCGGGCGCTATGCACAGAAAATCGAACGCCTGAAACTCATGACCTCACTCTGCGCCTCGATGCCTGCCCAGGCCGCCATCGCCGACTACTTGCAACACGGCGGCTACGACCGCCACTTGCGCAAACTACGTTACGCCCTGGAAGAGCAACAAAGCGCCATGCTCGCCGCCATCGCCCGCTACTTCCCGGCGCAAACCCGCGTCAGCCAACCGGCCGGCGGCTACTTCCTGTGGCTGGAACTGCCGGCGCAGATGGACTCATTGAAGTTATTCCAGATGGCACTGGCCCAGGGCATCAGCATCGCACCGGGGCCGATCTTCTCGCCAACCCGGCGGTTCAGGAATTGCATTCGGTTGAATTACGGCAGCCCCTGGAACGAGGCTGCCGAGAAGGCGATGGAAACGCTGGGGCGGATTGTGCGGTCGTTCTGATGGTTCAGTGTGATCGTTCCCACGCTCCCGCGTGGGAATGCAGCCCGTGACGCTCTGCGTCACTGCCGAAGCGGACGCGGAGCGTCCAGTGAGGCATTCCCACGCAGAGCGTGGGAACGATCATTAACTACCGCCCACCGCCCAGATCCACAAAAGTCCCGGTCGCATAGGAAGCCTTGTCCGACAGTAGCCAGATAATCGCCTCGGCCACTTCATCGGGGCGGCCGCCGCGGGCCATCGGAATGCCGGATTCGAGTTTGCTGACGCGGTCCGGGTCGCCGCTCAGGGCGTGGAAATCGGTGTAGATGTAGCCGGGGCGCACCGCATTGACGCGGATACCCTCGCCTGCCACTTCTTTGGAAAGACCGATAGTGAAGCTGTCCAGTGCGCCTTTGGAGGCCGCGTAGTCGACGTACTCACCGGGGGCTCCAAGACGCGAGGCGACGGAGGATACGTTGACGATACTGCCGCCCTGGCCGCCGTGTTTGGGGGACATGCGCAACACCGCATGCTTGGCGCAGAGAATCGGCCCCAGCACATTGGTTTTCATGACTTTGAGAATACGAAACTCGGACATTTGATCGACCCGGGATTTGTGCCCCACGGTGCCCGCGTTGCTGACCAGTGCCGTCACCCGACCCAGTTCGGTATCGACCCGATGGAACAGGCCGATGACTTCGTCTTCGATACTGACATCGGCGCGCACGGCAATCGCCTGGACACCCAGCGCGCGGACTTGCTCGAGCACCTGCTGAGCGGCCAGCTCGTCCGCCTGGTAATTGATGCAGATCCGATAACCCTGCTGCGCTGCCAGAAGTGCAGTGGCCGCGCCGATACCGCGGCCGCCGCCGGTGATGACCATGACTCTGTCCATGCTTGCTCCCCCATTCAAACCTTAAGCATTGGCTGCACAATACCTGCCAGCGAGTGCTTTTGCATGGGTTCAAGTCAAGCACATCGCAGTTCAACTTGCCGCCAGTTGCTCCGTTCTATGGATATCTGCCATGAAGCGCTCCGCTGGCAGCGGATGCCCGAGCAAGTAGCCTTGCAACGAATCGCACCCTAACTGGGTCAGGAAATTTTGCTGCACATCGGTTTCCACGCCTTCTGCGACGATTCGCAGCCCCAACGCCTGACCGAGGGCGACGATGGCTGAAACGATGGCGGCGTCATCGCTATCATGTTCCAGATCGCGGACAAAACCACGGTCGATCTTCAATTCGTTGGCCGGCAAACGCTTGAGGTACATCAGGCTCGAGTAGCCGGTACCAAAGTCATCAATGGACAAATCGACGCCCATTTGCGAAAGCTCCTGGAGGACCGTCATGCTCGCATCAGCGTCGCTCATGGCCGTGGTTTCAGTGATTTCCAGGGTCAGGCTGTTGGCCGGCAAGTGGTGGCGCGCCAACGCGCCGGCAACGCTTTTCACCAGCCCGGCATGACAAAACTGCAAAGCCGACAGGTTCACTGCGATACGCCAGTCGGTGTAGCCCTGCACGTACCATTCACGCATCTGGCGGCAGGCTTCGTTCAATACCCATTCGCCGATCGGGATGATCAGACCGGTCTTTTCCGCCAGATCAATGAATTTGTCCGGCAGCATCATGCCATGCTGCGGGTGTACCCAACGCAACAGGGCCTCGGCACCTACTGGTTGGCCGTTGCAGGCATCGAACTTGGGTTGGTAATACAGACTGAATTGCTCGTGCTCGACGGCGGCACGCAGGTCTTGCAGCAATTGCAATTGTTTACGGGCGTCGGTGTTCATCGAGGCGTCGAAGAAGCGATAACCGTTCTTGCCGGTACCTTTGGCGTGGTACATCGCCGCGTCGGCGTTCATCAGCAATTCTTGTGCGGTCTCACCATTACCGGGGTAAACGGCAATACCCACGCTGGCGGAGATTTGCAGGTCATGCTCGGCCACCCGAAACGAGCGCGAAATCAGCCCGACCTGGCGCGCCGCCAGGCTCAGGGCATCATCCGGCTCGCCGAGCTGCACCAACAACACGAATTCATCGCCACCGATGCGCGCCAGCGTGTCCTGGCTACGCAAATCCTCGCGCAGGCGCAGGCCGACTTCACGTAGCAACTGGTCGCCCATGTGATGCCCAAACGCATCGTTGACCGGTTTGAAGCCATCCAGATCGAGGAACATCAACGCAAAACAACCGCCCTGCTCGCGCACCAGATGCATCGCCTGATCAATGCGATCGGCCAGCAGAACCCGATTCGGCAATCCGGTCAGGGTGTCGTGCAGTGCCAGCTGGGTGAGTTCCTGATTGGCCAGGGTCAGCGAGTTGGCCAGATCGGCAGTACGGGCTTCGAGGCGGGCGTCGAGGACCGAGGTCAGCAACGCGATGCACAGCACCGCCAGGGTGGTGACCAGCACCAGGTTATCCAGGCCCTTGCTGCTCAGGCCGTCGAACGCTGCACCACAAAAGCTGCCGTCGGCGAAACGCGCTGCGGCCATGCCGGTGTAATGCATGCCGACTATGGCGATGCCCATGATCACTGCCGCGCCGCCACGGGCAAACATGACGTAAGGGGTGTTTTGACGCAGCCGGAAGGCGATCCACAACGCAGCGGCTGAAGCCCCGACGGCGATCAACAAGGACGCGCTGAACAGCGCCGGGTCGTAATCGATACCCGGCTGCATGCGCATGGCGGCCATGCCGGTGTAGTGCATGGCGCTGATCCCGGCGCCCATGATCAGGGCGCCGAACGCCAACTGCCAGGCCGGCAAACGTGGCTGGCTGACCAGCCACAGGGCAAAACCACAGGACACAATGGCGATCAGCAGGGATAACAGGGTAATCGTGAGGTCATACCCCAGGTCAACCGGCAACTCGAATGCCAGCATGCCGATAAAGTGCATCGACCAGACACCCACACCCATGGCCAGCGCCCCGCCCGCCGTCCACAGATGAACCGCCCGGCCCCTGGCCGTAGCGATGCGTCCGGTGAGATCCAGAGCGGTATAGGAAGCGAGAATCGCTACACAGAGGGAGATCAAGACCAGGGCGGGGGAATAACTACCAATGAGCATGGGGCTTCTCGTGGCCAATGAGCCGAACGGCGTCCATGCTCGGTGTCAAAGTGGCGATTGTACCGATTGCGCTACAGAACGCACTGAGAAAAACTATCAATAGGCCATTAGTCGATAATCCGTATGTAGCAGCTGGCGAAGCCTGCGTTCGACCGCGTAGCGGACGTAAATTAAACACCAAGATTCCGCAGGCTGATCGCAGAGGCTCATTCACGAGCGCTTCGCACTCGAACGCAGGCTTCGCCAGCTGCTACAAAACCTGCCTGTATCTTTATCCCCTACTCCTTCTCACTCAGCTGCATCTGCCCATCCCAGCCACCGCCCAACGCAGCGATCAGTTGTACGCTGGCAATCAAGCGGCTTTGCAGCAGGGTCAGCACGCTGCGTTCGTTGCTCAGGGCAGTGGCCTGGACCACCACCACATCGAGGTAGGCGATCAAACCGGCCTTGTACTGGTTCTGGGTCAGACGCAAGGATTCGCGGGCTGACTCCAGGGCTTGCTGTCGCACCGCCGCTTCGTCTTCCAGCACCTTGAGCTGCACCATGAAGTTTTCCACCTCACGAAAGCCATCGAGCACGGTCTGCCGGTATTTGGCCACGGTCTGGTCATACACCGCTTCAGTGCGATCGACCTCCGCCGAGCGTTGGCCGCCGTCGAACAGGGTCATGGCCAGTTTCGGTCCCACCGACCAGAAGCGGTTTGGCAGGCTGATCCAGTCGGCGAAGGTACTGCTGCTGTAACCGCCGCTCAGGCTGAGAGTCAGGTCTGGAAAGTAGGCTGCTTCAGCTACGCCGATGTTGGCATTGGCGGCAATCACCAAACGCTCGGCCGAAGCGATGTCCGGACGCCGCTCAAGCAGCTGCGACGGCAGGCTCAAGGGAATCTGCGGCAACGCGGGGATGTCCTGAGTCTCTGCCAGGTTGAACTCTGCCGGCGGCACCCCCGTCAGTACGGCGATGGCGTTTTCCAGTTGGGCGCGCTGCCAGATCAGGTCGATGAGGTCCGCCTGAGTGCTCTTTAGCTGGGTTTGCGCCTGGGCGACCGCATCTTTGCCGGATATGCCGGCGCGGTATTGGTTTTCGGTCATTGTCAGTGAGCGCTGATAGGTCTCGACCGTCGCTTCCAACAGGCGCTTCTGTTGATCCATCACCCGCAATTGCAGGTAGCTCTGCACCAGCTGCGATTGCTGGCTCAGGCGCATTGCCGCCAGATCCGCAAAGCTTGCCTGGGCACTGGCCTCATTGGCCTCCAGGCCGCGACGCAATTTACCCCAGACATCCGCCTCCCAACTCACACCCAGCTGGGTGTTGTAAGTATCGCGAATGCCGCTGATGGAGCTGGTCAAGCTCGAACTGCTGCTGCCAGTGCCCTGACTGGAGCGGGTTTTCCCGGCGCTCAGGTTCACACTCGGAAAAAACGAACCTCGGGCGCTGCGAACCAGGGCCTGGGCCTGGCGGTACTGGGCTTCCGACTGGGCAACGGTCTGGTTGGCACTGTTGAGCTTCTCGATCAGGCCGTCGAGTTGCTGATCACCGTATAACTCCCACCAGGCACCACGGGCCAGGGAGTCGCTGGGGTTGGCCTGACGCCAGCCCTTGGCTTCTTTGAATTGGGCTGGAGCACTCAGTTCCGGGCGTTGGTAATCAGGGCCGATAGCGCAGGCGCTGAGCATCAACCCGCACAAGGTCAGGCTAAGCAGACGCGAACCGCGGGCCATGACCAGGCGTTGAGTGAACGGCACGGGGGCTTTGGGAGGCGAGCGGTCAGTCATAGCGGAGTTTCCAGAGCAGCATCGGTACGTATCCCGCGCCAGTGATTGAAGCGATGGCGCAGACGGTCGAGATAGAGGTAAACCACCGGGGTGGTGTAAAGCGTCAGTACCTGGCTGAAGATCAGCCCGCCGATAATCGTCAGGCCCAGCGGCTGACGCATCTCCGCGCCCTCCGCGGTGCTGAGCAACAACGGCAAGGCACCGAGAATCGCCGCCAGCGTGGTCATCAGAATAGGCCGCAGTCGCAACAGGCAGGCGCTGCGGATCGACTCCAGCGGTGGCATGCCCCGCTGACGTTCAAACTGCAGCGCCAGGTCGATCATCAGGATCGCGTTTTTCTTCACCACGCCGATCAGCAAGAACAGCCCGAGCAACGAGATCAGGCTGAACTCGCCGCCGAACGCGTAGATCGACAGCAGCGCCCCGACCCCGGCCGACGGTAGCGTTGAAAGAATGGTCAACGGGTGAATATAGCTTTCATAGAGCACCCCCAGCACCAGGTACACCGCCACCAGCGCGCCGAGAATCATCCACGGCTGACTCTTTTGCGCCGCGGCGAAGGCGTTCGCGGTACCCGCCATCTTGGCAATCACCTCTTCGGGTAGCCCGACCTTGGCAATGGCCCGTTCGATGGCCGCAGTACCCTGTTCGACGGTGACGCCTTCGGCCATGTCGAAGGTAATGCTTTCAGAAGCAAACTGCCCTTCATGGCTGACCCGGTCGTTTTCCAGGCTGTTTTCGTAATGGGCGATACCCGACAGCGGGATGCGCTGGCCAGTGGCGGTGATCACCTGCACCTGATTGAGGGTTATCGGGTCCCGGGCGTATTTCGGGTTGACCTCCATCACCACCTGATACTGGTTGAGGCTGTCATAGATGGTGGAGATCTGTCGCTGGCTGTAGGCGTTGTTCAGCACTGCTGTGACCATGTTCATGTCAACGCCCAGGCGCTTGGCCTGGTCGCGGTCGACCACCAGCGTCACCTGCTGGGCACCCCGCCCCTCGCGGGCATCAATGGCCGTCAGCTCGGGCAAGGCCTTGAGCGCTTTGACGACTTTGGGGTACCACTCGCGCAATGCCCCCAGATCGCCACTTTGCAGGATGTAGGAATATTGCGAGGTGGTTTGCTCGCGACCACCACCAAATTGCAGATCCTGGTCGGCCATGAGCATCAATTGACTGCCCGGCACCTTGGGCACCGACTTGCGTAGACGCTCGATGACTTTCTGCGCGGAAACCTGCCGTTCCTTGATCGGTTTCAGACGCACCAGCATGAAAGCGTTGTTGGTGCCGTTGTTCCCGCCAATAAAGCCGGCGACACTTTCTACCGCCGGGTCGGCCAATACCGCGCGACGGAAGGTTTCCATCTTCGGTTGCATCACGTTGAACGACATCCCGTCATCACCGCGCACAAAGCCAATCAACTGACCGGTGTCCTGTTGCGGCAGGAAGGTTTTGGGCACTACCACATACAGCGCGACGTTGACCCCGATGGTGATCAGCAGGCTGAACAAGGTCAGCCGCCGATGATGCAACACCCAGTCCAGGCTGCGCGCATAGCCGCTGACCATCCACTCGTTGGCCCGCTGGCTCCAGCGTTGCAAGCGATTTTCCTGGCCGGGGTTGTGGGGCTTCAGCCAGCGCGCGCAGAGCATCGGCGTCAGGGTCAGCGAGACCACCAGCGAGACTACGATGGACGCTGCCAGGGTGATGGAAAACTCGCGGAACAGGCTCTCGATGATCCCGCCCATAAACAGAATCGAGAGAAACACCGCCACCAGCGAGACGTTCATCGACAGCAGCGTGAACCCCACCTCCTGGGCCCCCCTATACGCCGCTTTCATTGGCGAAATACCTTCGTCGATATGCCGGGAAATGTTCTCCAGCACCACGATCGCGTCGTCCACCACCAGCCCGGTGGCAAGAATCAGCGCCATCAGCGACAGGTTGTTCAGGGAAAACCCATAGAGGTACATGATGGCGAAGGTGCCAACCAGCGACACCGGTACCGCCAATGTAGGGATCAACGAGGCGCGCAACTTTCCGAGGAACACAAACACCACCACAATCACCAGCGTCACGGCGATCAACAGGGTCATTTCCGCTTCGTGCAAGGTGGCCTTGATCACCGGCGAGCGGTCCATGGCCAGGTTCAGTTTGACGCTGGCCGGTAACACTGCCTGCAACGCTGGCAGCTGAGCCTTGATCTCGTTGACCGTTTCGATGATGTTAGCCCCGGCCTGACGGTTGATCACCAGCAGCACCGCCGCATCATCGTTGAAAAAGCCGCTGTTGTAGCGGTCTTCGACGCCATCGCTGACCTTCGCCACATCACTGAGGCGCAACGCCGAGCCATTCTGGTAGCGAATGATCAGCGGCTCGTAATCCCTGGCTTTCTCCAGTTGGTCGTTGGCCTGCACCAGCCACATGCGCTGGTCGTCTTCGACCGAGCCCTTGGGCCGGCGCACGTTAGCGTTGGCGATGGTCGTACGCACATCGTCCAGTGCCACGCCGTACTGGTTAAGCAACTGCGGCTCCAGCTCGATGCGCACTGCCGGCAGCGAGCTGCCGCCGATCTGCACTTCACCCACCCCCGGCACCTGGGACAGGCTTTGCGACAGAATGGTCGAGGCCAGATCATAGAGCTGGCCCTTTTGCAGCACATCCGAGGTCAGCGACAAGACCATGATCGGTGCCTGGGACGGGTTGACCTTTTTGTAGGTCGGCATGCTGCGCATACCACTGGGCAGCAGGTTGCGCGAAGCGTTGATCGCGGCCTGCACTTCCCGCGCCGCGCCGTTGATGTCCCGATCGAGGTCGAACTGCAGGATCACCCGGGTCGAGCCCTGGCTGGAACGGCTGCTCATGGTGTTGACCCCGGCGATGGCGCCGAAGGAACGCTCCAGCGGCGTTGCCACGGTCGACGCCATGACTTCCGGGCTGGCGCCAGGCAGGCTCGCCTGAACCACGATCACCGGGAAGTCCATCTGTGGCAGCGGCGCCACCGGTAGCAAACCGAAGCTCACGCCACCCAGCAGCAGGATCGCCAGGCTCAGTAACATGGTCGCTACCGGCCGGCGAATGAAGGGTCCGGACAGGTTCATGGCTCAACCGGCTCCAGACGATCCGGCGCCGGCCGCCAGCGCCGGGCGAGACGGTCGAAGTACAGGTAAATCACCGGCGTGGTGAACAGCGTCAGCACCTGGCTGACCAACAAACCGCCGACCATCACCAGGCCCAGCGGTTGACGCAGTTCAGCGCCGGAACCGGTGGCAAGCATCAAGGGCACGGCGCCGAACAGTGCGGCCAGGGTAGTCATCAGAATCGGCCGGAACCGCAGCAACGCCGCTTGATAGATCGCCGCCTCCGGGTCCATGCCCTGATTGCGTTCGGCATCGAGGGCGAAGTCGATCATCATGATCGCGTTCTTTTTCACGATACCGATCAGCAGAATGATGCCGATGATCGCGATCATCCCCAAATCATTGCCGCTGAGGATCAACGCCAGCAAGGCGCCAACCGCCGCCGAGGGCAAGGTCGAAAGAATGGTGACCGGGTGGATGTAGCTCTCGTAGAGCACGCCAAGCACGATGTACATGGTCACCACCGCCGCCAGAATCAGCAGCAAGGTGCTCGACAGCGACGCTTCAAAGGCCTGGGCGGCGCCCTCGAACCGGGTCTGCACGCCGATCGGCATGCCGATATCCTGCTGCACCTTATTGATCAGCTGTACCGCCTGCCCCAACGCCACACCGGGCGCCAGGTTGAACGACATCATCACCGCGGGGAACTGGCCGATATGGGTAATCGCCAGTTGCGCCTGACGCTCCTCGATATGGGCCAGGCTGGACAACCGCACCTGACCGCCAGCGGTGGTTTTGACGTGGATCTGCTCCAGAGCCTGCGGACCGATCTTCTCGCCAGACTGCGACTGCAGCACCACACGGTATTGGCTGGCCTGGGTGTAGATGGTGGAAATCTGCCGCTGGCCGAAGGCGTCATACAGCGCATCGGTGATGTTCGACACGGACACACCAATGCGCGACGCCGCATCGCGGTCGATCACCAGAAAGACCTGCAAACCCTTGTCCTGCAAATCGCTGGCAACGTCGGTCAGCTCCGGCTGCCTGGCCAGCGCTTCGACCAGCCTGCCGCTCCAGAGGCTGAGCATGTCGGCATCCGGCGAGGACATGCTGAACTGATACTGGGTACGACTGACCCGGTCTTCGATGGTCAAATCCTGCACCGGCTGCATGAACAGCCGGATGCCCACCAACTTGTTCAGTTCGGGTTGCAAGCGCGCAATCACTTGCGTTGCGCTCTGGCCACGCTCGTTATGGGGTTTGAGGTTGATCAACAGGCGCCCGCTGTTGAGCGTGGCGTTATCGCCGTCGACGCCGATGTAGGACGACAGGCTTTGTACGGCCGGGTCTTGCAGAATGATTTTGGCCAGCTCCTGCTGACGCTGGCTCATCGCAGCGAACGAAATCGACTGCGGCGCCTCGGAAATGCCCTGGATCACCCCGGTATCCTGCACCGGGAAGAACCCCTTGGGCACCACCATATACAGGAACACCGTCAGGCCCAGAGTGGCGATGGCCACCAGCAGAGTCAGTGGCTGGTGTTTCAACACCCACTTCAACTTGCGCCCGTAGGCGGCAATCATCCAGTCGATCCAGGCGCCGCTGGCACGGTAAAAACGGCCCTGCTCTTGCTCCTCGGGGTCACGCTTGAGCAAACGCGCGCACATCATCGGTGTCAGGGTCAGGGAGACGACCAGGGAAATCAGGATCGCCACCGCCAGGGTGATGGCGAACTCGCGGAACAACCGCCCTACCACGTCAGCCATGAACAGCAGCGGAATCAATACCGCGATCAGCGACAGTGTCAGCGAGATCAAGGTGAAGCCGATCTGCTTCGCGCCCTTGAGCGCCGCCACTAGCGGGCTGTCACCCTCCTCGATGAAGCGCGAGATGTTCTCCAGCATGACGATGGCGTCGTCCACCACAAAGCCGGTGGCGATAGTCAGGGCCATCAGGGTCAGGTTGTTGATCGAGAATCCGGCCAGGTACATCACACCAAAGGTACCGATCAACGACAGCGGTACGGCAACCGACGGAATGATCGTCGCGCTGGCCCTGCGCAGAAACAGGAACGTCACCATGACCACCAGGGCGATGGCGATCAGCAGTTCGTGTTGCACGTCGGTGACCGAGGCGCGGATGGTCTGGGTACGGTCGGTCAGCACGATCACGTCAAGGCCGGCCGGCAGGTTGTCGGTGATGCTCGGCAACAATGCCTTGATCCGGTCGACCACTTCGATCACGTTCGCGCCCGGTTGACGCTGGATGTTCAACAACACGGCCTGGTTTTGATTGGCCCAGGCGGCGAGGCGCTCGTTCTCGGCGCCGTCGACGATCTGTGCCACGTCCTTCAGACGCAGCGGAGCACCGTCTTTATAGGCGAGGATCAGCTCGGCGTAGTCTTTGGGCGAGGTCAGCTGGTCGTTGGCATCGAGCATCGAGACCCGGGTCGTACCGTCGAAGTTGCCCTTGGGCTGGTTGACGTTAGAGGCACTGACCAGGGTGCGCACGTCCGAGAGGTTCAAGCCGTTGGCCGCCAGAGCCTCGGGATTGACCTTGATCCGCACCGCCTGACGCTGACCACCCGCGATGCTGACCATGCCGACGCCACTGATCTGGGCGATCTTCTGCGCCATGCGGGTATCGACCAAATCATTGAGCTTGGGCAACAGCATGGTCCTGGAGGTAATGGCCAACGTCAGAACCGGGGTGTCCGCCGGGTTGACCTTGTTGTACACCGGCGGTGCCGGCAGATCCTTGGGCAACAGGTTGGTGGCGGCGTTGATCGCGGCCTGCACCTGCTGCTCGGCGACATCCATATTGATCTCGAGGCTGAAACGCAAGGTCAGCACCGAGGCGCCGCCAGAACTGGTCGAGGTCATCTGGGTCAGCCCTGGCATTTGCCCGAACTGACGTTCCAGCGGCGCAGTGACCGCACTGGTCATCACATCAGGGCTGGCACCGGGGTAAAGCGTCATCACCCGAATGGTCGGGTAATCGACCTGGGGCAATGCCGAGACCGGCAACAGCCGGTAGGCGATCAGGCCGGCCAGAATAATGGCCAGCATACTCAGGGTCGTGGCCACCGGACGGAGGATGAACAGCCGTGAGATGTTCATGCGCCGCCCTTTATCGCCTTGCCAGTGGCTGCTGGTTCAACCGCGCTGCTTGCCGGCGTGCCTTGCAGATCCTTGGCCGGGGTGGCCGGAATCTCCTGGCTGTCGTTGACCACTTCCACCTCGCTGCCCTCTTTCAGGCGATCGGTGCCCTCCAGAACCACACGATCACCCGGGCTCAGGCCTTCGTTGATAACCGTTACATCGCCGTCGCTGGCACCCACCTTCAACGGCAGGATCCTGACCTTTTTATCGCCGTCCATCGCGTAGACAAAGGTACCGTTGTTGCCGAACTGGATCGCTGCCGACGGCGCCAGCACTACGCCTTTCAAGGTGTCGGCGAGCACGCGCACATTGACGAACTGATTGGGAAACAGCGTTTGATCACGGTTCTCGTAGCGCGCCTTGAATTTCAGGGTTCCGGTGGTGATGTCGATCTGGTTATCCAGACTCTGCAAGACGCCGGTAGCCTGCAATTTCACGTCACCGCGGTCCCAGGCTTCCACTGGCAATCGGGCACCGCTGTGGAAGCGCTCAAGGACCGTCGTCAGGCTGTTTTCCGGCAAGGTGAAGGCCACGCTGATCGGCTGAGTCTGGGTAATGATCACCAGCGCCGTGGTGTCATTGGCCGCCACCAGGTTACCGACGTCCAGTTGACGCAAGCCCAGACGTCCGGCAATCGGTGCGCGAATCCTGGTGAACTCCAGGTTGAGCCTGGCGTCATTGACCGCCGCCTGATTGGTCTTGACCGTGCCCTGATACTGACCCACCAGCGCTGCGGCGGTGTCCAGCGTCTGTTTGGCGATACTGTCTTCGGCGTACAGGCCGCGGTAGCGCTCAAGATCGACCAGGGCATTTTTCAGTTGCGCCTGATTCTGTAGCAAGGTGCCTTCGGCCTGAAGCAAGGCATTCTGGTAGGGACGCGGGTCGATCTCGGCCAGCAAGTCGCCGGCCTTGACCATCTGCCCTTCCTCAAACGCGATCTTGACCAGCTCGCCAGCCACGCGACTGCGCACATTGATGGTATTCAACGCCGTGACGGTACCCAGTGCTTTGTAGTACAGCGGGAAATCTCCACGCGTTACTGCCGCCACGCGTACCGGAACCGGTCCGGCGGACCCGCCGAACCCCGGGCGCATGAGGCCGGACTTGCCGGTATGCCCGGTGCTGGCTTTCTGCGCTGCGGCTTCTTTGTGAGCAACGTCGGTTGGCCAGAACTTCCAGCACAGACCAGCGATGACCAACAGGACAAGCAGGCCGAGCAGCCAGCGACGGGGGTTACGGGAAGCAGTGGATTGCATGGAAGGATCAACCATTGGGCGCGTGAGCATCTTCTACTGAAGGCTGAAAGATAAGCACTGGCGGGGATTTAGCAAAGCGCCTTTACCGGCAATTTACGTTGGGCTTACGTTCGTCAGTGCTTGCTAAACCACTGACGCACAAATAAAAACGGCCTGGACAAGGCCAGGCCGTCAATAATCGTAAAACCTGTTACTTCAAAACGGCCAACGCCGCTTCGTAGTTGGGCTCTTCAGCGATTTCCTTGACCAGTTCGCTGTGCAGCACAGTGTCGTTTTCGTCAAGGACGACAACGGCACGAGCAGTCAGGCCTTTGAGTGGACCGTCAGCGATAGCCACGCCGTAGTTCTGGATGAACTCGACGCCACGCAGGGTGGACAGGTTCTGGACGTTGTCCAGACCTTCCGCGCCGCAGAAACGTGCCTGGGCGAACGGCAGGTCAGCCGAAATGCACAACACAACCGTGTTGGCCACGTCGTTGGCCTGGGCATTGAACTTGCGCACGGAAGTGGCGCAGGTCGGGGTGTCGATGCTTGGAAAAATGTTCAGCACTTTGCGCTTGCCGGCAAAGCTCGCCAGGGTAACGTCGGACAGATTGCCAGCAACCAGGGAGAACGCAGGCGCCTTGGAACCGGCTTGCGGCAGCTGGCCGTTGACTTGAACCGGGTTGCCTTTAAGAGTGACTTGAGCCATGAACGGAGTCCTTTTGAGAGGAGTTGTGGTGAGAAATCTTGAACATTTCGAGGAGCCAAAGTTAAACACGAAAGTGCTTTGCGGCCTATCCCGTATTGCTGACAAATAACTCCCGTTCCATTACCTGAAATGTCCTGTTCATGACTGTAATACACGCTCGTCAGCAGATGCAGGTTTCTACGTTGAATGACGGACCGTCTATCGCGGGCAAGCCTCGTTCCCACAAATATGACGCGATCCTCTGTCGGAGAAGGCCGGGCAACACTTCTATGCCCAAGACACAAGCTGGCGAAGCCTGCGTTCGAGTGCGCAGCAGTCGCAATTGAGTGAACCGCCTGTTTTCAGAAAGAAAGCGCTCGCCGGTTTTACGACCGCTACGCGCTCGAACGCAGCCTTCGGCAGCTGCTACGAAGAACTTGCCCGTCCGCCCCCTCAACCCCGGCAAAGCCGTGCACAAAACCCAACGAATGAATGCCTTCCACTGGCTAAGTCGACTTTCCCTGCTAGTTTCATCAGAAGCGTCCTGCTGGAGTCCTAGAGCGAAAAGCTATATCAATCGGCCATGAAGTGCCGAGTCGTCCACTGAGCCACGAAGGAATCGGGGGAATGATGTCGAAAACTCTACATACGCCCGCTATGTTATTGGCCGCAACGTTATCGCCTGCGTTTTGCGCAATAGGGGACAACCAACCCCCAAACGCTACAACACAGCTGAGCGCAAAGGTGACGGCGTACCGCAATTCACGCTGCTTGCCGGACTGAATGTCACCTTCGGAAAATAAGGAAGTTGCTATGAATGTTTTTCTTCGCGCAGCGGGTTTCAGCCTGATGGCGCTTTTCGCAAGTTGTGGCGTCGGTGCTCAAGCTCAAGCTCAGTCTCTGGACACTCGCCTCGGCCCAATCAACATGCAGGGCGAACTGCCGTCCCGCGACGCCATTGCCAAACGCTACGCCGAACTGGACTTTCAACTGGCTATTCAGGCTTATTTGTGAGCCTTGGCGCTTGTGTGTTCAGCTACTTGCCGCTGTATGCGCCAACCGGTGCCTAT
Organism: Pseudomonas sp. GW821-FHT01E05; assembly: GCF_059422425.1. Lineage (NCBI taxonomy): Bacteria > Pseudomonadati > Pseudomonadota > Gammaproteobacteria > Pseudomonadales > Pseudomonadaceae > Pseudomonas > Pseudomonas sp. GW821-FHT01E05. The sequence goes on along the minus strand of NZ_JBWKWW010000006.1, from coordinate 255,668 downwards.
TTCGACAAAAGCTGGAAACCCGACGGCATCATGGCTGTGGAATAACGCCTGAAAACCGGATGAGTTCATGAGAAGGACGAAGCAATGATCATTGAAAGACCGACACGCCTGTTGCTCGCCAGCCTTTCGCTGCTGCTGAGCAGCACTGCCTGGGCCGACTTCAGCGCCACACCCGCCGAAGCCCGGGCAATTGCCAAAGAGGCGTACCTCTATGGCTTCCCGGTGGTGGAGATGTACAAGACCCTGTACACCCAGGCCGTGGACAAAAAAGCTCCGAACTACAAGGCACCGTTCAATCAGATCAGCAATACCGCAATGCTCTTCACGCCCAAGGACACCGCCTTCCTCACCCCTGACTCCGACACGCCCTACTCGTTCGTCTGGATGGACCTGCGAACCGAACCTGTGGTCCTGACACTGCCGGCGATCGAGGAAAGCCGCTATTACTCGGTCCAGTTGATCGACCTTTACACGCAGAACTTCGCCTATCTCGGCACCCGTAGCACCGGCAACCAAGGTGGCCATTTCATGATCGCCGGCCCCGACTGGAATGGTCAGCAACCGGTCAACATCGACCGGATGATCCGCACTGAAAGCAACATTGCCTATGCCATGTATCGCACGCAGTTGTTCGACGAAAAAGACCTGAACAAGGTCAGACAGATACAGAAGGGATACAAGGTTCAGCCCCTGAGCCGCTACCTGGGCGAACCTGCGCCCCAAGCGGCCTCCAGGGTAGATTGGCCAAAACCCGAGGCCAACATGAGCGACAGCCCGGAGCTGTTTCGCTACCTGAACTTCATGCTGGCCTTCGCTGCACCGCAAGCGGTTGAAGGAGACCTGCTGGCGCGCTTCGCCAAAATCGGCATCGTCGCCGGACAACCGTTCAAGGTCAGCGACCTGAGTGCCGAGCAGCGCAAAGCCCTGGAGGCCGGGATCGCCGACGGCAAGGCCGAGTTTGCCGCACTCAAGAAGGACAAGGTCGACACTCACCAGGTCAACAGCGGTAATCTATATGGCACCCGAGACCGCCTGAACAACAACTACCTGTACCGCTATGCCGGCGCCAGGGTGGGGATCTTCGGCAATTCGGCCGAAGAGGCGAATGACATCGTTTATTTGGTCGACAACAAGGGCAAGCCGGCCAATGGCGCGAAACGCAGTTACACCCTGCACTTCGACAAAGATTCACTGCCGCCGGCCGACGCTTTCTGGTCACTGACCATGTACGACGGCAAGAGCCAGTTGCTGGTGGCCAACCATATGAAGCGCTACCTGATCAACTCGCACCTGTTGCCGAACCTGAAACTCGATGCCGACGGCGGCCTGACCCTTTACCTGCAGCACTCAGAACCGGTCAAGGACAAAAAGAGCAATTGGCTGCCGGCGCCGCACGGACCGTTCTATGCCGTGTTGCGGATCTACCTGCCCAAACCGGAAGTGGTCAGCGGACAGTGGAAAATGCCGCTGCTGACACCCATTGAGTAACATGCCGTGAACATGCGCCTGATTGTTGGCTGGCTTCAACGGCGTCACGTTCAAGAACCAGACCCGGGGATTCGGCGTTGAAGTAAAGAGTGCCGAATCAACGATGATGGAGTGATGGTCATTTGTGGCAAGGGAGCACGTTCCCTCGCCACAGGCCCTAAGCCTGGCATTCCAGCGTGTCAGCTCAATAGCCCCCCCTCTAACGCCTGCGAAACAACGGCCGTGGCTCGATCACCGAGCGGCCGTACAACACGCTCATCCCGGCCAGGCCCTTGAGGGCGTCTTCGGCGGATTTGTCTTCACGCACCGCGAAGGCATCGAAGCCGCATTGGCGCATATGGCTGAGCTGATCGCGCAGCACATCGCCAATTGCGCGCAACTCGCCCTGCCAACCCAAACGAGTGCGCAGCAGATAAGCCTGGCTGTAGGCACGGCCGTCGCGAAAGCTCGGGAAGTCCAGGGCAATCAGCGGCAGGCTGGAAAACCAGGGCGTCAGGTTTTCCACTTCGTCATCAGGGCCGAGCCAGACGCCCGAGAGCGCCGTCGTGGTTTGAGCACTGCGGGCAAGCCACTGGGGTAGCGGCAGGATCAGCGGTCCACTGGGCAACTCATCCGCCGCGTCACGAACCAACTGCCAGGGATCGTCGCGCACCCACTCGGCGACACCCTCTCGCAAACGCAACACATTGTTCATATCGAGACCTCCAGGACCTTCGGATAGACCCTTTCCTTGAATGGCTCCAGGCCAATGCGTTGCAAGGTATCGACGAACAGCTCTTCGCTTTCCCGGTAAAGGACAAAGGTCGCGATAATGCGCTCGATGACCTGCGGTACTTCGGCGGCGCTGAACGAGGGGCCGATCACCTTGCCCAATGCGCTGTTCTTGCCCTGGGAGCCACCGAGAGTGATCTGGTACCACTCACTGCCGTTTTTATCGACGCCAAGGATGCCGATATTGCCGATGTGGTGATGGCCGCAGGCGTTCATGCAGCCGGAGATATTGAGGCTGATATCCCCCAGATCGTGCAGGTAATCGAGGTCATCGAAACGCGCTTGAATGGCCTGCGCGATGGGGATCGACTTCGCGTTAGCCAAGGCACAGAAATCACCACCGGGGCAGGCGATGATGTCCGTCAGCAAGCCGATATTGGCGCAGCCCAGCCCCTGTTCATTGGCCAGACGCCAGAGCGCATAGAGATCGGCCTTGGGCACATCCGGCAGGACGATGTTCTGCTCATGGGCGATACGGATTTCGCCAAAGCCGAACTGCTCGGACCAATCGGCGACCGCTTCCATTTGCTCAGCGGTGACGTCGCCGGGCGGTGAGGCAATACCGGGTTTGGTCGACAGCACCACACTGGTGTAGCCCGGCACTTTATGCGGCTGCACGTTGCGCGAGACCCAACGGGCGAAAGCCGGGTTTTCACTCAGATGGGTGCCGAAGTCCAGATCGGTATCCACCAGTGGCTGGTAGTTCGGCGGTACAAAGGCGCTGGCGACGCGCTCGTACTCGACGTCAGTCAACTGCGCCGGGCCATCCTTGAGGTGCTGCCACTCCTCCTCCACTTCCCTGGCAAAGGCTTGAATGCCCAAGGCTTTGACCAGAATCTTGATCCGCGCCTTGTACTTGTTATCGCGTCGCCCATGGCGGTTATAGACCCGCAGCACCGCTTCGACATACGACAGCAAGTGCTGCCACGGCAAACCCTCACGAATCTGCAAACCAAGGATCGGCGTGCGTCCCAGACCACCACCGACAATCACCCGCAGCAGCATCTGGCCGCCGCCATCGCGGTAAAGATAAAGACCGATGTCATGCATCATGATCGCCGCCCGGTCTTGCCTGGCCGAGCAGATGGCGATCTTGAATTTGCGTGGCAGGAAGAGGAATTCCGGGTTGATGGTCGACCACTGCCGCAGGATCTCCGCCAGCGGCCGCGGATCGAGCAGCTCGTCGGCGGCGACCCCGGCAAAGGCTTCAGTGGTGATATTGCGTACGCAGTTGCCCGAGGTCTGGATCGCGTGCATCTCGACCTGGGCCAGACGCTCGAGGATGTCCGGCACCTGAGCCAGTTCAATCCAGTTGAATTGCATGTTCTGCCGGGTAGTGAAGTGACCGTAGCCACGGTCGTAATCCCGGGCGATGCTCGCCAGGGTGCGCATCTGCTGCGCGCCGAGGGTGCCGTAGGGAATCGCGACCCGCAGCATGTAAGCGTGCTTTTGCATGTACAGGCCGTTTTGCAGGCGCAGTGGCAGGAACTCTTCCTCGCTCAACTCACCCACCATGAAACGCTCGACCTGATCGCGAAACTGCGCGACCCGTTCAAAGACCAGGGCACGGTCATAGTCGTCATAGTGATACATGGTCCTACCTCATCAGTGCTGACCCCAAACTCTCACATCACGTAGCAGCTCGGCTGCGAAGCAGTCGTAGAGCCCGAGCATGCGGTGCGTCTGTCATACCGCGTCGTCTGGATTACGAGCGCTGCGCACTCGAACGCAGCCTCGCGGGCTCGGCAGCTGCTACAGGGTGGATATGGCGACTATGCACCTGCAGCTCAGCACGTTACAGATTCAGGTAAAGACTAAAAAACCATATCAGAGTGCGGCGCATGGCCGTCGGCAGGCACTCCATCTGATCTGTATTAATGCAGTTTTTCTGAGTCTGTTTTGTTTCTCCCATGCTTTCTACAGTTCAGCGCATGCCAGACCGGGTGGCCTGGCAAGACTTTGCAACCGTGGAAGAATTGACCATGAGCACAGCAGCAAACGGACAGGCTTATAACTACAGGGTCGTCCGCCAATTTGTCGTGGCAACGGTGGTGTGGGGCGTGATCGGAATGGCGATGGGCGTATGGATCGCCTCGCAACTGGTCTGGCCGCAAATGAATCTGGACCTGCCCTGGACCACTTTCGGTCGCTTGCGGCCGCTGCACACCAGCCTGGTGATTTTCGGCTTTGCCGGCAGCGCGCAGTTCGCCGCCAGTTATTACGCGGTACAGCGCACCTGCCAGGTGCGGCTGTACTCCGACAAGCTCGCCGCCTTCACCTTCTGGGGCTGGCAGTCGGTGGTCACGATCATGCTGATCACCTTGCCGCTGGGCTACACCACCACCAAGGAATACGCCGAGATCGAATTCTCGGGCGCGGTGTGGATGACAGTGGTCTGGGTCGCCTACGCCATTGTGTTCTTCACCACCGTGGTGCAACGCAAAACGAAGCACATCTACGTCGGCAACTGGTTCTTCGGTGCGTTCATTGTGGTAATCGCCATGCTGCACGTGGTCAATCACCTGTCGATCCCGGTGGGCTGGTTCAAGTCTTACCCGGTGTATTCCGGCGCCACCGACGCGATGGTCCAGTGGTGGTACGGGCATAACGCCGTGGGCTTCTTCCTGACCACCGGTTTTCTGGGGATGATGTACTACTTCGTGCCCAAACAGGTCGGTCGGCCGGTGTATTCGTACCGTTTGTCCATCGTGCACTTCTGGGCGCTGATCACCCTGTACATCTGGGCCGGCCCGCATCACTTGCACTACACCGCGCTGCCGGACTGGGCGCAGTCGCTGGGCATGGCCATGTCGCTGATCCTGCTGGCACCGAGCTGGGGCGGGATGATCAACGGCATGATGACCCTCTCCGGCGCCTGGCATAAATTGCGTACCGACCCGATCCTGCGCTTTTTGGTGCTGTCACTGGCGTTCTACGGCATGTCGACCTTCGAAGGACCGATGATGGCCATCAAGACGGTCAACGCCCTCTCCCACTACACCGACTGGACCATCGGCCACGTACACGCCGGCGCCCTGGGTTGGGTGGCGATGATCACCTTCGGCTCGATGTACCACATGATCCCGAAAGTCTTCGGACGTTTACAGATGCACAGCATCCCGTTGATCAACCTGCACTTCTGGCTGGCGACCATCGGTACCGTACTCTACATCGCCTCGATGTGGGTCAACGGCATCACCCAGGGCTTGATGTGGCGCGCGATCAACGACGACGGCACCCTCACCTACTCCTTCGTCGAGGCACTGCAAGCCAGCCATCCAGGCTTCGTTGTGCGCTTTGCCGGTGGCGTGTTCTTCCTCAGCGGCATGCTGCTGATGGCCTACAACACCTGGAGAACGGTGCGGGTCGCGGAGCTGAAAATGGCGATGAGTGAAGTGCAAATTGCCTGAGACCAGGAGGTTGAGATGATTGAAATCGCACTGAATGTACTGGCCGTGGTGTGTCTGTACCTGTCGGTTGAGTATTGCTTGAGGAATCAGTCGGCCGAGAGCCTCGACGATGCGAGCTTGATCCCCTTTGCCGACGACCCGGAAGTGGCGCGAAGGGTGGAATTGGCAACGGGCAAGACCATCAAGGCCGTGGCGCCTGAAGTGGCGAAGGAAGGCTGGGGAAATGTAAACATGTGATTGATCGTTCCCACGCTCTGCGTGGGAATACATCCCGTGACGCTCTGCGTCACATCCAAAAGCAGACGCGGAGCGTCCGGGGCGGCATTCCCACGCAGAGCGTGGGAACGATCCTTACCCCCGTTCCCGGGGAATCAGGCTTTGCAACTGCTGCGCCAGGAAATTCGCATCAAAAGCAAAGATATCCGGGTCTTTCAAACCGTTGGCCTTGCGCCACTGCCAGTCGGTCGACGGCGGTTGGCACACCAGCGAGACACTGCCGTAACGTGCGGCCGTCAGGCCCATCACCGCCACAGAGATCAAGCCACCGACACCCATCGCTTCCGGTACGAATTCCACCGGTTTGCCGGTAATCTGCACCGTCAGCTTCCAGGTGTTGAAGGGAGAGGTTTCGACAGGAACGTTCGGACCTGAAGCGACATAGCCTTCGCGACTGACTTCAAGCAGGTTCGGACTCTCCACAGGCTCAAGCCACTGTTCGATATGGTCGAACAGCTCGCCGATGCGCACCGCCCATTCGGCCGATTGAGTCTCGAACACCTGCTTCTTGTGCGCTTCGCTTTCTGCATAGTGGCGAAGCATCTCGCCCAGCTGCGTTACGTCGTCCATTGCGTTGTTCCTCGGATCAAGCATGACTTCAAGGTTCTGATCATGGCAGATGCCAGCAAGCAGCGTATGACTAAAACCGCCGACGGTACTGAGCCGGCGTCATCCCCAACAGCGTGCGGAATGCGCTGCCCATGTGCGACTGATGGGCAAAGCCCGCATCCAGCGCGATAGCGGCCAGTGGTAGCGCTGTGTGCTCGATCATCCACCGTGCAGCCTGGACCCGGACTTCGACAATCCAGGCGTGGGGCGTCCTGCCGATCGCCCGGGTGAAATCGCGCAGCAAACGCAGCTCGGTATGCCCGTAGGTGGCAGCCAGCTGCTCCAGCGTCAACGGTTGATGGTACTGCCCGGCAATCTGCTCCAATACCCGAGCTAACGCTTTTGGCGTCACACGTTCCGGCTTTTGCGCCTGGAGCAACGGCAAACCAACGAAACTCAGGGCGCAGGCCTCCAGCGCCAGCAGATCGGGTTGCGGATCGAGCAACAACCGCCGCAGCTCGCGGCCCAGCGCCAGAGCGTGGCGATGGCCAGGGACCTGCACACGGTGTCTGAGATTGAGCGGTTCGTCGCCAGTAAACGGCTCATCCCAGCGCGCCAACAGGTATTCACCGCCACTGGCCGACTCGGAAAACACTTCCACACCCACCGGTGTATAGGCCAGCACACCGGGCAAGGTGTCGAAATCCACCCGTCGGTCCGAATCGATCGCATGTACCCCTTGCTGACGCTCAAGGGTCACGCCCAGGGTTTGCCACTGTGCCGGATCACGGGCACTGTAAGCGACGCGCGGCAAGAGTTGCAGGCAGAGTTTGCCGCCCAGCAGGGTCTGGCTCAGCGGGCCTGGCATGTGAAATTTCTTGATAGATCGAACCGCTGCGTCACGGGAAACTCTCTCCGACAAAAATTTGCCATCAACAGGAGAACAGCATGCGCACCATTGGCCTGATCGGCGGCATGAGCTGGGAGTCCAGCGCCGAATATTACCGCATCATCAACCAGCAAGTACGCGACCAGCTGGGCCCGCTGCGTTCAGCGAAGTTGTTAATGTACAGCGTCGACTTCGGCCCTGTCGAACAGGCCCAGCATGCCGGGCGCTGGGACGATGCGGCACTGATTCTGGTGGACGCGGCGCGCCGTCTGGAAGCCGGCGGCGCCGAGTGCGTCGTGCTCTGTACCAACACCATGCACCGGTTGGCCGAGCAGATTCAGGCGGCGATATCGGTGCCTTTCCTGCACATTGCCGACCCGGCCGGGCAGGCCGCGGTGGATGCCGGCGCGCTGACAGTCGGCCTGCTCGGGACCGCGTTCACCATGGAGCAGGACTTCCTCAAGGATCGTCTCGCGGCCCAAGGGCTGAGCGTTCTGGTGCCAGGAGCCGCCGAGCGCGACGCGGTCCACCGGATCATCTACGACGAGCTGTGTGTCGGTGTGATCAGTGAGCGTTCACGGCAAACCTATCAACGGATCATCGAATCCCTGGCCGCACGCGGTGCCCAGGCAATCATCCTCGGCTGCACTGAAATCGGCCTGCTGATCAAACCCGAACACAGCTCGCTGGCGCTACTCGACACCACCGAATTACACGCCCGGGCAGCCGTGGCGTTTGCCTTGGGCGATTGACTCAGGAGGCGGTTCGTGTACGACGCAGGCGCCTTAATCACTGGGCTGCTGCCGAAACCCCACCGCCAACCGGTTCCAGCAATTGATGGTGGCAACCGCAACGGTCAAATCGACCATCTCCCGCTCGCTGAACTCGGCCCGCAGCGCCGTATACAGCTCGTCCGGCACATTGGAGGCAGGCAGCAACGTCACCGACTCGCTCCAGGCCAGTGCGGCCTTTTCCCGTGCATTGAAGAACGGTGAATCACGCCAGACGCTGATTGCGTACAACCTGCGTTCGGTCTCGCCCTGACGGCGGGCCTCGACGGCATGCATGTCGGTGCAGAACGAACACTGATTGAGCTGCGAGACGCGAATCCTGATCAGTTCCAGCAACGGTTTTTCAATCGACAGGCCAAAGGTCGCCGCCTCGAGCATGAGGATCCCCTTGAGGGCTTGCGGCGAGGCCGTGTAGTAATCCAGACGAGGTTCCATGGGCGTGACCTTAGGCTGACATGCGGTGAGTCAAAGCCTAAGACCCGAGGCGCCAAGGCCCTATATCCAATTGCCGATTTTTTCGAAAGACCACCCATGCACCAAAACCCGCAGCCGTAGCCTGTGGCCCGGCTACACGAAATGTATTGTTGCGCGTAACCTTGCACACGACCGCCTTCAGGACTTCACCCATGGAACTTCATGTTGTCATCAATGGCCGCAAGGACCTGGCCGAGCAGCTGTACCAGCAACTGCGCGGTGCCATCGAGTCCGGTCGGCTTGCCGCCGGCGCACAGTTGCCACCCAGTCGTTTACTGGCTGAGCAACTGGGCGTTTCGCGCAAGACGGTCTCCGACACCTACGCGCTGCTGACCTATGAAAACTTCCTGATCGGCAAGATCGGCCGTGGCACCTTCGTCAATGCCCGGGCGGCCAAGGCCGAGCGCAAGCAAAGCGCGGCGGACCTGGCCTGCGCACAAAGCCTGGCAAACTGGCAGAACCTGCCCGCGCCCTTGCGCCATCCAACCCTGGAAGGCACCTTGCGCTGCGAATTCATCGGCGGCGCGACTACGCGCAATCAATTCCCCCAGGAAGAATGGCGGCGCTGCACTCAGGACGCGCTACGCCGAATCGCCCTCAACGGCGGGTTCTACAGCCAACCGGAAGGCCTGCCAGCCTTGCGCAGTGCCATCGCCGGGCATGTCGCGTTCTCCCGTGGCGTGGCCTGTCATGACGACGACATCGTGGTCTGCAACGGCGCCCAACAGGCGCTGGACCTGATTGCCCGGGTGGTCATCGAACCGGGCAGCATCGTCGCCATGGAAGACCCCGGCTACACCCCGGCACGGTTGCTGTTCACCGCCCAGGGCGCGATGGTGGTCGGTGTCCCGGTAGACGCCGAAGGTATCCAGGTCGAGTTGATCCCCGACGGCGCGAGGCTGATTTACGTCACCCCGTCGCACCAGTTTCCCCTTGGCATGCCAATGAGTCCGGCGCGGCGCGAAGCCTTGCTGGAACGCGCCCGAGTGCTGGGTGCGATCGTGATCGAGGACGACTACGACAGCGAATTCCGCTATGAGGGCCGGCCCACCGATTCCCTGCAAAGCATGGATAGCCGGGGCGTGGTCGCCTACGTCGGAACCTTCTCGAAAACCATGCTGCCCGAGTTGCGACTCGGTTATGCAGTACTGCCACCGGCGATCCACAGTGCGGTGGTCAAGGCCAAGCAACTGACCGACTGCCACACCTCGACCCTGCCGCAATGGGCGCTGGCCAAGTTCATTTCCGAGGGCTATCTGCTCAAGCACATCCGCCGCTGCCACGCGGTCTACGCCGGGCGCCGGGAACGAATACTGAACCGCCTGCAAGGTGATCTTTCGCCCTGGTTCGAGGTAGTGCCATCGATTGCCGGTTTCCACATGGCCGCGCTGTGCAAGGTGCCAGTGGAAGTTCCCTTGCTGATCGAGCTGGCGAAGAAAGTCGAGGTCGGGCTTTACCCCCTGGACAGTTTCTTCCACGACACACCGGTTAGAAGCGGACTGATCATCGGCTTCGGAGCGATAGAGACCCTGGACATCGACCCGGCGCTGGACAAGGTCAGGGATATTCTCAAACAGATCGCCTGATTGGCTCAGTGGTTTTCCTGCGGATTGGATATGGGTGTTGAACGAGTCCGGCCCTACTCTTCTCCTCACGAACTCCCCTGCACGTCACTCGGAGAACCTGCCATGTCCAGCATCGCGATCAATACCGTCCAGATCCAGGCCGCTAAAGGTCGTTCGGATGAGCTTGGCCTACACCTGACGCGGATTGCCGACACCCTGCGTGAAGCGCGGGGCTGTCTCGATTATGCGGTGCAGGAGTGCCCGAGCACTCCTGGCCTGTGGACCGTCAACGGCCATTGGCAGACCCGCGAATGCATGGAGTCGCACTTCGCACTGCCGGCGTTGCAGGGTTTTATCGAGCTGATCGGCAATCGCCTGGCCTGCCGACTGGACTTCAATCACTGAGCCATTGGCCTCCTGTTCTTTCCCGGGATTGGCTATTGGTCGGTCCGGGATTGGGACTTAGGGTGAGTCACCTCCCCCGACGACATAAAAGGAACCGCCATGAAAGCCCTCTCGCTCGCGACCTCGATCTTCGCTGGTCTGGCCATGCTGGCCTCGCTCAGTGCCTTCGCCCACGACCCGGTCTATGGCAAGGAAAAACGCAACGTACTGCAAGAACATGAACTGACCAACGCACCGGGCAAGAAAGCCATGATGCTCACCGTCGACTACGCCCCGGGCCAGGCCACTGCGCCGCATATGCATGCGGGCTCAGCGATGGCTTATGTGCTGGAAGGTGAAATAACGTCCCAGGTCAACGACGAAAAAGCCATCACCTACAAGGCCGGCGAGTCGTGGTACGAAGCCGCAGGCTCCAGGCACCCGGTCTCGGCCAATGCCAGCCAGACCAAACCCGCCAAACTGCTGGTGTTCATGTTGCTGGGCGATAAGGATGAAGTGTTGACCCCGTTGAAAAAATAAGGACATCAATGTGTGGTGTCTGTCAGGGCCTCATCGCGAGCAAGCTCGCTCCTACAGAGTACACGTACCACCTGTAGGAGCGAGCTTGCTCGCGATGGCGTCAAATCAGACACCACATGATTTTCAGGCTGAAAAAAAACCCGCATCATTCGATGCGGGTTTTTTTCATGCAGCACTCAATCAGGCAGTGGCGGCAGCCACCGTTTGACTGTCCATCTCCAGGTCCGGCAGTTCGCGGTTAGCGACGGCATTTTGACCGCTCATCGCCAAATCCAGCAGTTCGCGGTTGGCCACTGCGTACATGGCGTAGTCAGTGCCGCTGGCGGCACGGATGTCCACCAGCATGGCGCGCCAGCGCTCGACCATGGTGCGGTTCTGTTCCAGCCACAACTGAAGACGTGCTTCCACCTCTTGCGGGGCATTGGCCATTTGCAGAACCGAGATGGTGATCGCCCGTTGCTGCCAGTCGACGTCATCACGGAAGGCTTCGCGCGCCAGCGCCTGCCAGTTGTTTTCCACCGGCAGAGCACTGATCTGTTGCAGGTACCAGGTGATGTCCAGCGCACTGCCCACGGCGAAGAACGCCTTGGCCACATCGGCAGGGTTCTGACCGGTCACATCAGAGGCTTCGATGACCGGCAGCAAGGAGTACAGGTGAGTAGTGCCTGCAACCATGCGCGCCAGCAACTCAGGCACGCCGGCTTCGACGTAGGCCTGGTAGCGGGTCTGCCAGCCATCGCGGGTCGGGCCTTCCAGCAGTTCGTCGAGCTTGAGACCCAACGCCGCCAGATGCGGACCGAAATGCGCCACATCACGGGCAGCATTCTGCTCGTTGCGACGGCTGCGCAGGAACCAGCGAGTAGCCCGACGGCCCAGACGCATCAGCTCATCCATCAGCTCCAGTTGTACGTCCGCCGAAACCTGGTAATCCAGGGCCTCTATCTGCCGGAACCAGTGCGGGAGATGGAAGATATCCCGAACGATTACATAGGCACCCGCAACATTCGCCGGGCTCATGCCGGTGGACTCTTTCAAGCGCTGAACGAAGGTAATGCCCATGTGGTTGACCAGATCGTTGGCGATCTGGGTGCTGACGATCTCGCGTTTCAGACGGTGACGGCGCATGGCTTCGGCGAACTTGCTGACCAGCGTCGGCGGGAATGCGGTTTCCATGTCGCGAGTCAGGTAGGCGTCATCCGGCACCAGAGAGTTGAGCAGCGCTTCCTTGAGGTCGATCTTGCTGTAGGAGATCAGCACCGACAGCTCGGCACGGGTCAGGCCATGGCCAGCCGCGACGCGCTCGTCGAGTTGCTCTTCCGACGGCAGGAACTCGATGGCGCGGTCCAGCTTGCCGCGGCCTTCAAGGTCGTTCATCAGGCGTTTGTACTCGGCGATCCGTACGTAGGCACGACGGGCCGCCAGGGACAGCGCCTGGGTCTGCTTGTAGTTGTTGCCCAGGACCAGGCCGCCGACTTCATCGGTCATGCTGCCAAGCAACTGGTTACGTTGCTTCTCGGTCATATCGCCAGCATGCACAACTTCGTTGAGCAGGATTTTGATGTTCACTTCGTGGTCGGAGCAGTCCACACCACCGGCGTTGTCGATGAAGTCGGTGTTGGAACCGCCACCATTGAGACCGAACTCCACACGACCCAGTTGGGTCATGCCGAGGTTACCGCCCTCGCCCACGACTTTGCAGCGCAGTTCGTTGCCGTTCACGCGCAGCGCGTCGTTGGCCTTGTCGCCGACATCGGCGTGGCTTTCGGTACTGGCCTTGACGTAAGTTCCGATACCGCCGTTCCACAGCAGATCCACCGGTGCCTTGAGCAAGGCGTTCAGCAGTTCGGTCGGAGTCAGTTTGTCGGCCGAGATGTCGAAGCGCTCTTTCATCTGCGGGGAAATCGCGATGCTTTTTGCACTACGAGAGAAGATCCCGCCGCCTTCGGACATGATGCTGGTGTCGTAGTCTGACCAGGCCGAACGCGGCAGATCGAACAGACGCTGACGCTCGGCGAAGCTGTTGGCTGGCGCAGGATTGGGGTCAATGAAGATGTGCAGGTGGTTGAAGGCTGCGACCAGTTGCAGCTTGTCGGACATCAGCAAGCCGTTACCGAACACGTCACCGGCCATGTCGCCGACGCCGACCACCGTGATGCTGTCTTCCTGAACGTTGATACCGCGCTCACGGAAGTGACGCTGTACGCCGACCCACGCACCCTTGGCGGTGATGCCCATTTTCTTGTGGTCATAACCGGCCGAGCCGCCGGAGGCGAACGCGTCACCGAGCCAGAAACCGTAGTCGATGGCAATACCGTTGGCGATGTCGGAGAAGGTCGCAGTGCCCTTGTCCGCTGCCACCACCAGATACGGGTCATCGTTATCGTGACGAACCACGTTAGCCGGAGGCACCAGAGCGCCGTCTTTCAGGTTGTCGGTGATGTCCAGCAGGCCGGAGATGAAGATCCGGTAGCAGGCAATGCCTTCTGCCGCGACTTCATCACGGCTGCCGCCCAATGGCAGGCGACGCGGCAGGAAGCCGCCCTTGGCGCCGACCGGTACGATCACCGAGTTTTTCACTTGTTGGGCTTTTACCAGACCCAGCACTTCAGTGCGGTAGTCTTCTTCACGATCGGACCAGCGCAGGCCGCCGCGCGCGACGTTGCCGAAGCGCAGGTGCACGCCTTCAACCCGTGGCGAGTAAACGAAGATTTCGAATTTCGGAACCGGTTTAGGCAGTTCCGGAATCAGGTGCGGGTTGAACTTGAAGCTGAAGTAGGACTTGTTCTGACCGTTGGCATCGGTCTGGTAGAAGTTGGTCCGCAGAGTTGCCTTGATCAGGTCCAGGTAGCGACGCAGGATACGGTCTTCGTTCAGTACTTGAACGTCGTCCAGCGCGCTCAGGATCGCGTGTTCCAGACGCAGCTGCTTGTCGTCGAGGTCTTCGCTGGTCAGCTTGCGGGCCAGGTAGAAACGGGTCTTGAACAACCGGGTCAACTCGCGAGCGATGTCGGTGTGGTTGTTCAGGGTGCTGGCGATGTAGCCGAGGTCGAAGCCCAGGCGAATCTGCTTCAGGTAACGGGCGTATGCACGCAGCAGCGCCACGTCGCGCCATGGCAGGCCGGCAGTCAGTACCAGACGGTTGAACCCATCGTTCTCGGCATCGCCACGAACGATGTGGACGAATGCGTCCTGCAGCGTGTCGTTGAGCTGCTGGATGTCTAGGTTCAGGCCTTCAGCGGCGGTGAATGCGAAGTCATGAATCCAGAACTCGCGACCGGTGCTGTGGCGCAGGCGATACGGGAACTCGCCAAGGACGCGCAGACCGAGGTTTTCCAGGATCGGCAGCACATCGGAAAGTGCCAGCGGGGTATCGGCGTGATACAGCTTGCAATGCAACTGTTGCTGACCGGCGGTTTGACCCAGCAGCGGCTGGTAGAAGCTCATGACCAGCGGGTTGGCTTCGCTCAGGCTCAGCAAGTGTTGCATGTCGACCACAGCCGAGTGCGCAGCGAAGCGCTCGCGGTAGCCGGCCGGGAATCCTTTAGGGAAGTCGGACAGCACGTTGGTGCCGTGGGCTTCGCCGAAGCTTTCGATCACCAGGCTTGAGTAGTCGTCCTGCCAGCTGCGGCAGGCCTGCACCACTTCTTTTTCCAGCAACAGCGGATCGATGTCGAGACGGTTCTTCGGGTCGACCCGCAGAATCAGTTGCACACGGGCCAGCACGGACTCGGAGAAGAAGGTCCAGAACTCGCAATCGGAGGCTTTCAGGCGATCCATCAGCACTTGCTGGATCTTCTGACGCACTTCGGTGGAATAGATGTCGCGCGGCACATAAGCCAGGCAGTAGCAGAAGCGGCCGTACGGGTCTTTGCGCAGGAACACGCGGATCTTGTTGCGTTCCTGGATCTGCACGATCGACATCACGGTGCTGAACAGCTCGTCGACCGGAGTCTGGAACAGGTCGTCACGGGGCAGTACTTCGAGTACCTGAGCCAGTTCCTTGCCCAGGTGAGCCTTGGCCTGGAAACCGGAACGACGTTCGATTTCCCCGACCTTGCGGCGGATGTACGGAATGACCCGCACGCTCTCGCCATACACCGAGGAGGTGTACAGGCCCATGAAACGGCATTCCTTGATGACCTTGCCGTTGGCATCGATCTGGCGGATCGACACATAATCCGGGTAAGCCGGACGGTGCACACGGCTTGGGTGCGCAGCCTTGGCGAACGACAGCACGGTCGGTTCGCGCAGGTAATTCACGGCGTAGTCTTCGATGCGCAGGTCATCGGCGGTGAGGCCGGCGCGCAGCAGTTTGGTCAGACCGAGGAAGGAGTTCTGGTCATACTCGATATGACCGCCATTCTGGTCATCGCAAACCACGAACTCTTCGTAGCCGAGGAAGGTGAAGTGGTTGCCCACCAGCCATTCGAGGAAACCCTCGATCTCGTTCTTTTCGTCTGCATCAATAACAAACTTGCTTTTTTCGATGCCGTCGATCAGCTCCTGGACCTTGGCTTTCATCGGTTCGAAATCGGCGACCGCAACGCGGACTTCGCCGAGAACCTGCTCCAGCTCTTTGCTCAATACATTGAGCTCGGCGGTATGAGCGCAGCGATCGATCTCCAGGTACATCAGAGATTCTTGCTGGATGCCTTCGCCCTGGGTGCCTTTTGGCAGGATTTCCAGCAACTCGTTCTTGCTGCCGCGACGCACGCTCAGCACGGTGGTCTGCAGCGTGTGGATGCTGTAACCGCGACGGTTCAGCTCGGTGCGCACCGAGTCCACCAGAAACGGCAGATCGTGGTGCAGCACTTCGACTGCAGTGTGGGTCGACTGCCAGCCGTGACGTTCGTAATCGGGGTTGTACACACGCACCTGCGGTTGGGCGTGGTCAAAGCGCTCAAGCAGGCGCCAGGCAGAAAGGGTGCAGCCGGCGAGGTCAGACAACCGACGCTGGGTGAGTTCATCCAGGGAAATGATGCCAAAAAATTGTTCAGCGAACAGCGCCACTTGTGGCAGTGCCTGTTCACTGATGTGCTGCGCCAGTGCCGCTTGCAGTTGGTGCTGGAAGTCGGCTTTGCTGGCTGCGGTGAAGAACGCCATCTGTGGTACTCCGCTTGGGCTTGTTATTGATGGAAGCGTCGCGTGCAAAACCCCTTACGGGGCGGTCCGTCACCCGGTTCCTGATTCTCGGGCAGAGGAAACAGGGCGACAGGTGGGTGAAGCTGGACGAGACACTCAGGTCACATTCACCTTCCTTCGATGGGCATCTGCAAAAACGACTGCCGGGCAGACAAGCAATGTCTTTACAGGTGTCCATCAGTTGCGCAGCTTAACCAGTGCGGCAAGGCCACTGCTTGCGATGCTGCGACATATTCGGTCATCGGTAAGTAACTCGGCTGCTGCGCATCGAACAACACTAGCAGTTGCGCAGGAAAATCGCTGGTTCAAACCAGGTTTTACAGTACATCCGTACCAGAAGTGACCGATAAGACTCACTCCGTTCATAGCACAGGCTCTGACACACAAGTCAGCAGAAAATTCTTCGGGCTGGCAGAATTAGACTTTGCTTGCTTTCACAGCGCCCCCAGAGCCAGGAACCGCCCCATGCAACTGACCACCGCCCATTTGATCGCCAACCCCTGCGACGACGAAGAAGACAACATGGCAATGCTCTGCTGCCATAGTGACAAGGGCGAGATGTTCCTGATGACTCGCTACCCCGACGAGGATGAAGTCGAGCTCACCCTCGATGGCGAACCTTCCACACTCGATGGTTTGAAAGTCACCCTCAGCGCCGATCGCCTGCTGATCGAAATCGGCGCCGCCGATGCCGATGTGCTCAATGGCGACGACCATCTGGAAATCCATCACAGCACCGCAGCGATGGACTTGCCCGAGGTTGAAGAAACCCTGCAAAACATCCTCAAAGGTACCGGCACCTATATAAGCCAGCTCGCCTGAGCCTTTGGCAAAAAGCGCAAGAATGATCGTTCCCACGCTCTGCGTGGGAATGAATCCCGTGACGCTCCGCGTCACAGCTTCAGAAGCGGACGCAGAGCGTCCATGGCGGCATTCCCACGCAGAGCGTGGGAACGATCTCCTTATACGCGCAAAAAAACCTCCATAACCCCCACAAATCCCGAAAAATCCCTGATCGCCGTTAGTCGCCACCCCCTGCTATGGATTAAAGTAACGCCCCCAAGCCAGAGCGTTATTCGAACGCCTTCGGTCACCCTTTCCAGGAACAGTCATAGATGGAACATCGTGAAGCGCTGCTAGCGCTGCGAACCTTTCTTTCAACGCAGATTCTAGGCCAGGAAAAACTCATCGAGCGCTTGCTCATTGCCCTGCTCGCTGACGGCCATTTGCTGGTCGAAGGGGCCCCTGGTCTGGCCAAGACCAAGGCCATCAAAGAGCTGGCCGAAGGTATTGAAGCGCAGTTCCATCGTATCCAGTTCACCCCCGACCTGCTCCCCGCCGACATCACCGGCACCGAGATCTATCGCCCGGAAACCGGTAGCTTCGTATTCCAGCAAGGGCCGATTTTCCATAACCTGGTGCTGGCCGACGAAATCAACCGCGCCCCGGCCAAGGTCCAGTCGGCCTTGCTCGAAGCCATGGGCGAGCGGCAAGTCAGCGTCGGCCGCAGCACCTATGAGCTGTCGCCGCTGTTTCTGGTGATGGCAACCCAGAACCCCATCGAGCAGGAAGGCACCTATCCGCTGCCCGAGGCTCAGCTCGACCGTTTCCTGATGCACGTCAAAATCGGCTTTCCAGACGCTACCGTCGAGCGGCGCATTCTGCAGCAGGCTCGCGGCGAAGCCCTCAACGGCGAAATCAAACCCGAGCGCCGCGTCAGCCAGCAGGCAATCTTCGCCGCGCGTAAGGAGATCCTCGGTTTGTACATGGCCGATGCCGTGGAGGAATACCTGGTGCAACTGGTCATGGCCACCCGCACCCCGGCCAAGTTCGATCCGGAAATGGCCGAGTGGATCGCCTACGGCGCCAGCCCGCGAGGCTCGATTGCCCTCGATCGCTGCGCCCGGGCCCATGCCTGGCTGGCCGGTCGCGACTTCGTCAGCCCGGAAGATATCCAGGCCGTGCTGTTCGACGTATTGCGCCACCGCATTATTCTTTCCTTTGAAGCCGAAGCCGCGGGCATCGACCAGGACCGGGTGGTCCAGCGGATTCTCGACGTTGTAGCCGTCGCTTGACCCCTATGACCCACCCAATTCACGAACCGGGCATTCGCGTCAGCCTCGCCGAGCTGATCAAGATGCGCCATCGCGTGCGTGAAGTGCAGTTGTTTTCAACGCCCAACCAGCGCAGCCCGCTGATTGGCCTGCACCACTCGAAACTGCGCGGACGCGGTGTGGACTTCGATCAAGTGCGGGTCTATCAGGCCGGCGACGACGTGCGAACCATCGACTGGCGCGTTACTGCACGCACCCAGGAGCCCCACACCAAGCTGTTCCATGAAGAACGCGAACGGCCGATTTTCATCATGGTGGAACAAAGCCGCCGGTTGTTCTTTGGTTCCGGCCTGATGTTCAAATCGGTACTCGCCGCCCAGGCCGCGAGCTTGATCGGCTGGGCGGCGCTGGGTCACAACGACCGGGTCGGCGGGCTGGTGTTCGGTGATAACGAGCACTACGAGATCAAGCCGCGACGCAGCAAGCAAAGCCTGCTGCAGTTGCTCAACCGCCTGGTACGGGTCAATCAGTCGCTGCGCACCGACGGCGAGCCAGACCGTGATACCTTCGGTATAGCCCTGCGCCGCGCCCGGGAGGTGTTGCGCCCGGGCAGTCTGGGGATCGTGATCTGCGATGAACGCGCCTTGTCGGATGCCGCCGAGCAACAACTGAGCCTGCTGTCACGGCATTGCGACCTGTTGTTGCTGCCATTATCCGATCCGCTGGACCATGCCCTGCCCGCCGCCGGTCTGCTGCGCTTCGCCGAGCGTGGCGCACAACTGGAACTGGACACGCTCAACTACGACTTGCGCCAGGCCTATCGCGCTCAAGGCGAAGCGCGCATTGCCCGCTGGGAGTTGCTTGCACAAAAACTGCGGGTACCATTGATGCCCTTGAGCACCCAAAGCGAAATGGTCGAGCAATTGCGCGAGTACCTGAACCCACAGCTACGTCCGGGAAAAGCCAAGTGAGCAGCCTGGAACAATTACAGCCCTTGATCACCCCGCCACCTGTTGGCTTCTGGCCGCCTGCGCCAGGCTGGTGGCTGCTGTTGATTCTGTTGCCGCTGATCGGTTTCGGCCTTTGGACGCTGCGCCGCTTTCTACCGAAAAAACGCCCTGTGGCCCGCGCCGAACAACCGCTCGACCCCGTACGTCTGGCGGCTCTGGCCGAACTGGCGCAGATGCCAAAACCCTATGACGGCGCGCCAGCAGGCGCTTGGCTCCAGCAGCTTAACGGGCTGCTCAAACGCCTGTGCCGCAACCATTATCCCTACAGCCAAAGCCATACCCTCAATGGCCGCAAATGGCTGGCGTTTCTCGACAATCGCTGCCCCGCTGCCGGCTTGACCCGCTGGATGGTGCTGGTCGAAGGCGCCTACAAGCCCGAATGCAAACTCGATGACAAGGCCATCGCCGGCCTGACCCAAGCGGTCGACACCTGGATTCGTAAACATGTTTGAGTTCGCCTGGCCGTGGATCTTCGTCCTGCTGCCGTTACCCTGGCTGCTGCGGATGTTGCTGCCGGTCGCAGATAGCGGCGAACCGGCACTCAAAGTCAGTTTCCTCAACGATCTCGAAGGTCTGGCCCGACGTCGTGCCCGGGCTAACCTTCCGGCCTGGCGCCAGCAGGCGCCGTTCATTTTACTCTGGCTGCTGTTGCTGATCGCCGCTGCCCGTCCGCACTGGCTGGGCGAGCCGTTACCGATTGCCGCCAGTGGCCGCGATCTGTTGGTGGCGGTGGATGTCTCTGGTTCCATGGACTTTCCCGACATGCAGTGGCAGGACGAAGACGTCAGCCGCCTGACGCTGGTCAAGCGCCTGCTCGGTGACTTCCTCGAAGGCCGCGAAGGCGATCGCGTCGGCTTGATTCTGTTCGGCAGTCAGGCCTATCTGCAGGCACCACTGACATTTGACCGACGTACGGTGCGGATCTGGCTCGACGAAGCGCGAATCGGTATCGCCGGCAAGAACACCGCCATCGGTGATGCCATCGGCCTGGCCCTCAAACGCCTGCGTCAACGTCCAGCGCAAAGCCGGGTACTGATCCTGGTCACCGATGGCGCGAACAATGCTGGCCAGATCGCCCCGATCACCGCTGCGCGGTTGGCCGCCGAAGAAGGCGTGACCATTTACCCGATTGGCATCGGCGCCGATCCGGAGCAAAGCGGCACGCTGGGCTTTCTGGGGCTGAACCCCAGCCTGGACCTTGACGAGCCTGCCCTGAAGGAAATAGCCGAGGTCACCGGTGGACGCTATTTCCGCGCCCGCGATGGCGAAGAGTTGCGAGCGATCAAAGAAACCCTCGATCGGCTTGAACCTGTTGCACAACAACCGACCCAGGCCCGCCCGGCCCAAGCGTTATACAACTGGCCGCTGGCCGCGGCGTTGCTGCTGAGCATGCTGCTGGTGATCCGCCAGCGTTGGCCGGACAACCCGGTGCAGCGTTTATTCACCAAGGAGATTTTCCTGCACCAACACCCTGAATGGCGCCAGCGACTCAAGCGCCTGCGGAGGCGCCGATGATCGCGCTCTGGCCGCACTGGTTCCGTCCCTGGTGGCTGCTACTGTTGCCGCTGCTGGGATGGTTGCTGTGGCAACTCTGGCATCGACAAAAACGCGCCGGACGCTGGCAGGTGATTCTGCCCCCGGCGTTCCACGCGACATTGCTCAGCGGTGGCAGGGGCCATGAGAGCAAATTGCCATGGGTCGCCCTCGGCCTGGCCTGGACCCTGGCGGTATTGGCGCTGCTCGGCCCGAGCTGGCAGCGGGTTGAACAGACCAGCCAAAAGCCGGCCGACCCGCTGGTGGTATTGCTCGAACTGACCCCGGAAATGCTTGCCACGGACGTTTCGCCGAACCGCCTGGAGCAGGCCCGACGCAAACTGTTGGACC
Organism: Pseudomonas sp. GW821-FHT01E05; assembly: GCF_059422425.1. Taxonomy (NCBI): domain Bacteria; kingdom Pseudomonadati; phylum Pseudomonadota; class Gammaproteobacteria; order Pseudomonadales; family Pseudomonadaceae; genus Pseudomonas; species Pseudomonas sp. GW821-FHT01E05. The sequence continues at coordinate 234,441 of NZ_JBWKWW010000006.1, read as the reverse complement.
TGCTGCAAAACCGCAGCGATGCGCAAACCGCGATTGTCGTCTACTCAGGCAGCGCTCACACCCTGGTGCCATTGTCGGATGACCTGGCCACGAGCCGCAACCTGCTGGAAGTGCTGAAACCGTCGATCATGCCCCAGATAGGTCATCGCGCCGATCTGGCGGTGAAAAAAGCCTTGACCCTGCTTGATCGCGGCGCCCTCGGTCAGGGCCGGATATTGCTCATCGGTTCATCCCTCACCGAGCAGGAACGCCAAGGGATTCGTCAGGCACTCAGCGGCCAGGCACCACAGTTTTCGATACTGGGTATCGGCAGCCGCGCAGGTGCGCCGGTCGCTCAGGAAGGCGGCAGTTTCCTCAAGGATGCCCAAGGCGCAATTCTCGTCGCGCGGCTGGATGGAGCAAGCCTCAAGGCCTTTGCCAATGAGCTGGGCGGTCGCTATCGGCAGGCACGGCTGGACGATAACGATCTGCGCGGCCTTGGCCTGTTCAACGGCCCGCAAAGCTTGCGCAATCAAGGCCAGACCCTGCACCTGGATACCTGGGCCGATCAAGGCTATTGGCTGTTGCTGCCATTGCTGCTGCTCGCTGCCTGTGCCGGACGACGGGGCTGGCTGTTTTGCCTGCCATTGCTGTTCATGCTGCCGCAGCCGGGTTACGCCTTCGAGTTCAACGACCTCTGGCTGCGCCCGGATCAACAGGGCCAGCATTTGCTTGAGCAACAACGCCCGGCCGATGCCGCCCGGCATTTTGAAGACCCACAATGGCAAGGTTTCGCGCTCTATGAAGCCGGCAATTATGCCGCTGCCGCCCAGCGTTTCGCTGAAGGCAACGACGCCCGCGCCCATTACAATCGTGGCAACGCACTGGCCAAAAGCGGTGAGCTGGAAGCTGCGCTGGATGCCTACGAACAGGCACTGGAGCGCCAGCCGGATTTGCAGCCAGCACTGAGTAACAAAGCCCTGGTGGAAAGTCTGCTTAAACAGAAACAGCCACCGGCGCAGAGCGAACCGAACAAGACCGAAGGTTCTGACGCCGAGCAAGCCACGCAAAACCCGCCACCCGGCGCGGCGACGCCGCCCCCGACCAGCGGTGAACAGAAAACCGAGACGCAGAACCCGTCGTCGACCAGCGAACCTCAGGCACACGGCACACCGCAACCGGGCAATAATGAAGTGCCGGGCAGCGAGCTGGGCGACGAACACACCACCACGCCGCCCATCAGATCGGCCGAAAACAACTTCGACGATGAGCGCCGACAAGCGCTGGAACAATGGCTGCGGCAAATTCCGGACAACCCGAGCGAACTGCTCAGACGCAAATTCTGGTACGAACAGCAACAACATCAGGATCAGGGAAAAATTCGATGACCCGCTTCACCGCCCTCTTGCTCGCACTCCTTCTCTGGACCTGTCAGGCCCTGGCTGCAGGGCTGGTCGCCAGCGTAGATCGCAGCCGTTTGAACTCTGGAGAAACCATTGAACTGACCCTCGAATCCAGCGATGCAACGCTGTTCGGCAAACCCGACCTGACTCCGCTGGATGCTCTGTTCGAAGTCCGCGGCACCCGCCAGATCAACCAACCCACCACCTTGGGCGGTGACAACCGTGCCACCACCCGCTGGATTATCACCCTGCTGCCCAGACACAACGGCACCGTGGAGATCCCGTCGTTGCAACTGGGGGAATTCAAAAGCCAGCCGATCAGCCTGCAGGTGATCGAAAGCGAAACCCAGGACAGTGCCAACAAACTGGCGCCGGTGTTCATCGATGCCAGCCTCGATCAGGACAGCGTCTACGTGCAGGCCCAGGCGATCCTGACCCTGCGCATCTACCACTCGGTGTCACTGTATGACGACAGCAGCCTGACACCTTTGCAAATTCCCGATGCGCGAATCGAACAGCTGGGTGAGTCGCGCACCTACGAAAAAGTCATCAACGGCCTGCGCCATGGCGTGATCGAAATGCGTTACGCGATCTTTGCGCAACACAGCGGCGAGCTGAAGATTCCAGCGCAGATATTCAGCGCAACCCTGGTCGACGCTCAACCATCCCAGGACCCGGCACCCCAGGGTCCGAAACAAGGCAAACTGATACGCGTCAGCTCCACCGAGATCCCGCTGACGGTCAAAGCCAAACCTCTCGACTATCCGGCCGACGTACCCTGGCTGCCGGCACGCAGCCTGAGCCTGAGCGAAAGCTGGAGCCCGGAGCCGGATCACAGCCAGGTCGGCGACTCTCTGACCCGCAGCCTGACGATCAAGGCTGAAGGCCTGTCCAGCTCACAACTTGCACCCCTGCCCACCACCGATGTCAACGGCCTGCGCCGTTACCCGGACCAACCGATACTGAGCAACAAGAGCGGCGAGCGTGGCCTGATCGGCAGTCGCGAAGACCGCGACGCTCTGGTGCCGACCCGCAGCGGCGCAATCGAGCTGCCAGCGGTGGAAGTGGTCTGGTGGAACACCTTTGAGGATCACCTGGAACGCAGCAGCCTGCCGGCCCACACTCTGCAAGTGGCGAACAACCCGAGCCTGGTGGTCGACACCCCCGCCAGCAACACACCGACCGGCTCATCGACTGACTACGCAGAACTTCGACGCTGGCAGCTCAGCACCCTTATTCTGGCCTGCACCACCCTGCTCGGCTTCGGTCTCTGGTGGCGCGCCCGTTGGCAACCGGCGATCCTGCGCACGGCGCAGACAGGCCCAAGCCCGCGCACCCTGCTCGACGATATCAAACGCGCGAGCCTGGCCAACGACCCGCAAGCAACCCGACAAGCGTTGGACGCCTGGGCCCGGCAACAACCGGAAACCCTGGCCGATATGGCCGCCCGCTACGTGCCGCTGTCCGATGCACTGGATGGCCTGAACGGGGCGCTCTACAGCGAAACCGGCCAACACTGGCAAGGCGAGGAGCTGTGGCGGGTGATCCGCGCCATCCCGATCACCGAACGCGTTCAGGACCCGGTTGGCGACAGCGGCCTGCCGCCGCTTTATCCGAAATAGTGGAGAGTAATTTCTGGCTCCGCATTTTTCCCGTAGCAGCTGCCGAAGGCTGCGTTCGAGCGCGAAGCGGTCGTACAGTCAGGCACTGCGGTTTTACAGGTTAACCGTGGACACATGATTTACGACTGCTTCGCCCGAACGCGGACCGAGCCGAACGCAGCCTTCGGCAGCTGCTACGGGTCGCGCGAATCCACATCAACCGCGCCCTTACAGTTTTTTGCCAGTAAACTCTTTGCCCTTTCGCCGCTATCATTTTTCCCGCGGCCACACCTCATTTTTCAAGCGGAGTTTGCCTTGCGTCTGTTTCACACCTCCGACTGGCACCTTGGGCAGAACCTGCACGGCCAGGAACGCGACTTTGAACACGCCTGCTTTCTCGACTGGCTGCTTCGCCAGCTTGGTCTGGAGAAGCCCGATGTCCTGCTGATCGCCGGCGACATCTTCGACACGGTCAACCCGCCGGTCAAAGCCCAGGAACGCCTTTACGACTTCATTGTCAGCGCCCACGAGCAACAGCCATTGCTGACCATCGTGATGATCGCCGGCAACCACGATTCCGGCTCGCGCATCGAGCTGCCCGCGTCCTTGATGCGGCGCCTGCGCACTCACGCGCTGGGGCGGGTGTTGTGGCTCGATGACGGCCAACTGGATGCCGAGCGCCTGCTGATCCCTTTGCCCGATGCAACCGGAGAAATCGCCGGCTGGTGCCTGGCGCTCCCGTTTTTGCGTCCGGCAGAAGTCACCGGCGCGCATTTGGGTGACGACTACCTGCGCGGTATCGGCCAGGTTCATGAATGGCTGATCGCCGCTGCCAACGCCAAACGCCAACCGGGGCAGGCGCTGATCGCCATCAGTCACGCGCACCTGGCCGGCGGTTCGGTTTCGCAAGACTCCGAGCGCAGCCTGATCATCGGCAATGCCGAAGCGTTGCCCGCCAGTCTGTTCGGGCCGAGCATCAGCTATGTCGCCCTCGGCCATTTGCACAAACCGCAAAAGGTCAACGGTGAGGAACGCATTCGCTACAGCGGTTCGCCGATTCCACTGTCATTTTCCGAGATTGGTTATCAGCATCAGATTCTTGACATCGAACTGGCAGGTGAAACCCTGCTCAGTGTCGAACCCCGGCTGATCCCCCGTGCCGTCAACCTGCAACGCCTGGGCCCTGCGCCATTGGCCGAGATATTGAGCCAGCTGCAAGACCTGCCGAATATCGACCTGCTGGCCGATCTCCAGCGCCAACCCTGGCTGGAGGTGCGGGTTCGCCTCGACGAACCGCAGCCGGACCTGCGCCAGCAAGTGGAAACAGCGCTGCAAGGCAAAGCCGTGCGCCTGGTACGAATTGCCGCCGAATACGCCGGCAATGGTGACCGTGAAGGCGCCGATGAAGGCACTCAGCTGATCGAGCTGGACCAACTCACGCCCCAGGAACTGTTCAGCCGAGCCTGGATGGACAGCTATGGCAGCGAGGTCGACGAACAGACCCTCAACGACTTCGCCGTGCTGTTGCAAGACGTTCAACTGGAGAGCGAACAGCCATGAAAATCCTCGCGATCCGTTTGAAAAACCTCGCCTCGCTGGCCGGCCCCTTTGAAATCGACTTCACCGCCGAGCCCTTGGCCAGCGCCGGCTTGTTCGCCATCACCGGGCCTACCGGTGCCGGCAAAAGCACCTTGCTCGATGCCTTGTGCCTGGCGCTGTTTGGTGCGGTGCCGCGACTCAACAACACCGGGCGCGACGCCAAAGTGCCGGATGCGGACGGTGAAATTGCCACGGGCGATCCGCGTACGCTGTTGCGTCGTGGCACCGGTGACGGTTATGCCGAGGTGGACTTTCTCGGTATCGACGGTCGTCGCTATCGCGCACGCTGGGAAGCCAACCGGGCGCGGGAAAAAGCCAATGGCAAACTGCAAGCCAGCCGCCAAAGCCTGCGCGACCTGGACACCGATCAACTGCTGGCCAGCCAGAAAGGCGAGTACAAAACCCGGCTCGAAGCGGTGCTGGGCCTGAATTTCGAACAGTTCACCCGCGCGGTGATGCTTGCACAGAGTGAGTTCAGCGCCTTCCTCAAGGCTGATGACAACGACCGCAGCGAGTTGCTGGAAAAACTCACCGACACAGCCCTCTACACTCGCCTCGGCAAGCGCGCCTTCGATAAAAGCAAAGACGCCCGCGAAGCCCACAAGCTGTTGCAAGACCAGGCCACCGGTGTCACGCCGCTGGAGCCCGACGCGCGCGCCGAGCTCGATCAGCGTTTCAATGACGCTCAACAGCAACTCAAGACGCAACAGGCGCAACTCAAACAACTTGAGTTGCAGCACACCTGGCTCAAGGAACTGCGCCAGTTGCAAGACGAGCAGCAGAGCGCCGCCGAGCAACTACAGCAAGCCCAACAGCATTGGGACGGTCAGGCCAGCCAGCGCCTGAATCTGACCCGCCTGGAGCAACTGGCGCCGCAGCGGCATCAGTTTGCCCGCCAGACAGAACTCACCGCCCTGCTCAATCCGCTGGCGGTACAAATTCAGCAACACAGCCAGCAGCAGCTTGATCTGCAAACCCGTCAGGGCCAGCTCGAACAAAGCCTGCTGGATGCTCAGACCGCCCTGGCCGACGCACAAGCCCGACAAACCGCTGGCGCGCCACTGCTACGTCAAGCATTTGAAGAACAAAGCACCCTCGTGCGCCTGACCAAGGATCTGGGCCAAGGTGCAGCGCTCAAGCAACAAACGGAGCTGGCCTGCACCCAAGGGCAAAGCGCAATCCAGGCCATGTTCGAGCAACAACGTCTGGTCGCCGAGCGCCTGACTAAAATCGCCGAACAACTTGAACACAGCGCGTCTCTGGCACCGCTGGGCGAAGCCTGGAATGCCTACCGCGATCGTCTGCAACAGTTGGTGCTAGTCGGTAATCGTCTGAATCAGGGGCAGGCCGAACTGCCTCAACTGGAACATCGCGCCGCCACCGCCGCGCAGCAACTGGGCGAGCAACGCAAACAGCTCGAACTGCTCTACCGCGAAGCCGCCGCCGAGCCTGAAGCGGTGGCCGAGCAGATCCAGATTCTCGGCAGCCTGTTACACGACAACCGTAAGCAGCAGCGAGCCTTCGAAGAGCTGGCGCGGTTGTGGGCCAGCCAGCAACAAATGGATCAGCGAGCGCTGGAACTGCAACAGCGCCAGCACAGCGCGCAACAAGAACGCGAGCGCCTGACCCACGACGGAGTTCAGGCCAAGGCCGAGCTGACGGTTGCCGAGCAAACCCTGAACGTCACTCTCCAACTGCTGGAGCGTCAGCGCCTGGCTCGCAGTGCCAGCGTCGAAGATCTGCGCGAGCAGTTGCAGGACGACCAGCCCTGTCCGGTCTGTGGCAGTCACGAACATCCTTACCATCAGCCTGAAGCCCTGCTGCAAAGCCTGGGTCGTCACGACGAAGGCGAAGAAGCCAATGCGCGCAAAGCTGTCGATACGCTGAAGGCAAAGCTCGATGAGTTGCGTTCCGACGTCGGCGGCGTTATCGCCCGGCAAAAGGAACTGCTGCAACAGCTGGAGCAGCTCGCGCCCCAGCAACAAGCGCTGGCCCTGAGCCTGGAAGCGCACCCGCTGTGGGGGCAACTATTGGCCCAGGACACCGGCAAGCACGATGCCTGGCTCAATCAGCAAACCAGCCAGCTGAACCAGAGCATCGCCCAGGATGAACAGCGCCAGAATGCGCTGCTGACCTTGCAGCAAGACGCCGCACGCCTCCAGCAACAGCTACGCACCGCCGAGGAGGCCAGCCAGCAGGCTGCCCAACAATTAGCGGAACAACAACGGCAACTGGCCGCAGACCGCCAGCGCCTGGAGGAAGAGCTGTCAGCCTTCAGCACCCTGCTCCCGCCCGATACGCTAGAAGGTTTGCGCCGGCAGCCAGCCGCGACCTTCATGCAGCTCGATCAGCAGATTGCCCAACGCCTGGAGCACCTTGAGCAGCAGCGCGACGAACTCAGCGAACAGCAGCAGCGTCAGCAGTCGCTGGATAAGGAACAGGATCGTCAGCAACTGCGCACGCAGCAATCCGACGCCGCGCAACAGCAGTTCACCGCCCTCGCCGATCAGCAGCAAGCCTGTCAGCAAAAACTGCGTGGGCTACTGGGTGAACACGCCAATGCCGAGCAATGGCAGCAGCAACTGGATCAGGCCGTCGAACAGGCACGCAACGCCCAGACAATGGCCGACCAGGCGCTGCAAGAAACCCGTAGCCAACTGATCCAGCACGGCGCGGACCTGAAGGCCAAGCAAGAGCGCTTGCACTCCCTTGAGCTAGAGAGCCGAGAGTTGAGCAGCAAAATCGCCGACTGGCGCCAGCGGCATCCCGAGCTGGACGACGGCGGTCTGGAACAGTTGCTGGCCTTCGACGACGAGCAGATCAGCCAGTTGCGCCAGCAGTTGCAACACAGCGAAAAAACCATCGAACAAGCCAAAGTTCTACTGCATGAACGCGAACAGCGCCTGCACCACCACCAGGCGCAGCACAATGGCAACCTCGATGCCGAACAGCTGGCGAGCGCCCTGAGCGAACTGCAAAGCCAGTTCACCGCCACTGAACAACTCAGCGCCGAACTGCGTGCCCGGCAAGCCGAAGACCAACGCCGGCAGAACGCCAATCAGGTACTGGCGCAACGCATCGCCCAGGCCTACAGCGAATGGCAGCGCTGGGCACGGCTGAATGCCTTGATCGGCTCGGCCACCGGTGACACCTTTCGCAAGATCGCTCAGGCCTACAACCTTGACCTGCTGGTGCATCATGCCAACGCGCAATTACGTCAACTGGTGCGCCGCTATCGCCTAAGGCGCGGCGGCAGCATGCTCGGTCTATTGGTGATGGATACTGAAATGGGTGACGAACTGCGCTCGGTGCATTCGTTGTCCGGTGGCGAGACGTTCCTGGTCTCCCTGGCGCTCGCCCTGGGCCTGGCGTCGATGGCCTCCAGCACGCTGAAAATCGAATCGCTGTTTATCGATGAAGGGTTCGGCAGTCTTGATCCTGAGTCGCTGCAACTGGCGATGGATGCACTCGACGGTCTGCAGGCGCAAGGGCGAAAGGTCGCGGTGATTTCCCACGTGCAGGAAATGCACGAGCGAATCCCGGTGCAGATTCAGGTCCGCCGCCAAGGCAACGGCCTGAGCACACTGGAGGTGAAATGAGTACGCCGACCCTCTATTCCTTCCGTCGCTGCCCGTATGCGATGCGTGCGCGCATGGCCCTGCGTTATTCAGGTGTGAGCGTGAACATTGTCGAGGTCAGCCTGAAAGCCAAGCCTGCCGAAATGCTCCTGCTGTCCAGTAAAGGGACGGTGCCGGTGTTGAACGTTAATGGCCGGGTAATCGAAGAAAGCCTGGAGATCATGCGCTGGGCGCTGGAACACCATGATCCGCAGGATTGGCGGCTCAAGGACGACCTCGCGGCAGAGCAAGCGAGCGCCGCGCTGATCGAAGAGAACGATCAGGTGTTCAAGCGCTATCTGGATCGCTACAAGTACGCCGATCGCTATCCGGAGCAGCCAATGGAGCATTACCGCGCGCAAGGCGCCGTTTTTTTACAGAAGCTCGATGACCTCTTGCACAAGCATGTCTATCTGGCAGCCGATCACTTGAGCCTCGCGGACATCGCCCTGGCGCCGTTCTTGCGGCAGTTTGCTCATGTCGATCAGCACTGGTTCGCACAGACGCCGTATCGGCATTTGCAGGCATGGTTGCAGCGATTTCTGGAGTCAGAGTTGTTTATCGGGGTGATGGCCAAAGAAGCTGCGCCACAAAACCCGTAGCAGTTGCCGAAGGCTGCGTCCGGCTCGGTCCGCGTTCGGGCGAAGCAGTCGTAAATCGGCATCCCGGCTCATCCAGAAAAATTGCGGTCAATCATTCTACGACCGCTGCGCGACCGGACGCAGCCTGGCGGCAGCTGCTACAGAAGGTTCGTCGCTTCTGAAATCCGCCTAAGCCACCACCGGCCTGGCAAACACACCGCACATTTGCAACGCCGAGCAATCCACTTTGAACGGGCCGAAAAATGCGGCTTTCGGCTTGATCGGCGGATTACCCGCCAGCAGCCCCAACGCCTTGGCGGTTTGAATGTTGTGGGCGATGTTGTGATTGCACTCGATGGCCCGGGCCAAAGAGCCCGCTGAACCCTGCCCGATCCCCAGCAACGAAGAGCCGTTGGTCAAGAACGCCAGGAAGGCAATGACCCAAAGCTTGCCTCCTTTCATAGCGTCGCCACTCCCACAGTCTGTGCCTGTTCGGCAGTGACGCTTTGTGCGCGATGTTCAAATTGAATGGCTGGGAAAGCCACTTGAATCGGCGCGTCGATCCAGGCTTTAGTCTGTGCCGACAGCGTGACCACGATGATCATGACCACGTACAAAACGATCGCGACGTACGCACCGTGCCTGGCAGAGGTAAGAAGTGTGCTGGCCATGGGATTCTCCGTGGGCATGTTTCAGTGCCCACAGAATCGATCAAAAAACAAAGAATGAATAGCGACCTTTATGCATAGTAGCTATCAGTTTTATTGATCTTGAATCCGACGCGCTTTAGTCCTGCAACAAGCTCATTAACCGCTCGCGCGCAGCGTCCGGCTCGTCTGGAACAGGCTGGGCAGCCGACAAAATGGGGGTGGAATAGAGGAACAGAAGAACCACTGCCAGACGCATAACCATGCTGTCGATCCCTTGGAGAGACTGAGTCAATAAATTAGCGTCAAATTTAAACACATGGCCATGTGACATTACCAAAGGAATTTGCACTCGGCGCACAAATCAACAGCACAGCGACTTATGCAGGAGCGACATCACTCTTGGTCTCGGTCGACGAAAATAATCGCCGATCGGAGTCGGAGTAAGTGACTTCGCTCCTGCATAAATTCTTCAATGCCGAGTTTTCAGTGTTGGATCTTGTGATCCAGTGCGGCGTAGAAGTTGGCGCTTTGTTGCAGGTATTTCTGGGTGTAGGTATGGGTGCTGGATTTTCTATCGCTGATCTCAACGCTGGCACTGGCTGGCAAAGCCACGGTAGCCGAGATAGCGGAAGCAGCGATGACGGAGAAGAGATTGAAGTTCATGGCGGTAACCCTCGTAAATTCAGTTGGCTTGCTTGCCCGGGTGGGCCGTGAAGCAAACTTACGCCCGAGGTTCGGCGCGTTGAAATGCTTTGCAGCAGTAGCGAATATCAGCGTCATTAATAGAAGTACGCAGGCCCCGACCTTCGGGGCCTGCGGCCTATTGACGCAGCAGAAACCTGATATCGCTGGGGGAATCGAAAGGCAGTTTTTGTACGGTTTTGCCTAACAAACCAGTCTTGGCGTCCCGCTCCAGCACGACGATATGGTTGCTTTTCTGGTTGGCAATCAACAAGAACTTGCCGCTCGGATCGAGGCTGAATTCGCGCGGATGATCACCTTCTACCGAGCGTCGCTGGATTTCCTTGAGCTCTCCGGTCGCAGGATCAACGGCAAACACCAGCAACTGATTGGCGCTGCCACGGTTGCTGATGTAGAGAAATTTGCCATCCTGCGATGCATGCAGCGCGCCAGCGGCTTTCTCTTGCGCAGGCCGGTTGGCGGCCAGTTCGACCATCTGCCGCTGCACAAGCTTGCCTGCCTGATAATCGAACACCGCTACTTGCGCGCTCATTTCCATCGTCAACCAGGCATGCTTGCCATCACCGCTGAACAGCAAATGCCGCGGCCCGCTGCCCGGTGGCAATTGCACCGAAGCTGGAGTAGCGGCGGTCAACGGCTGCTCGGGGCTGGCTTTGGGGTCATAACGGTAGACAAAGATCTTGTCCGCCCCCAGGTCACTGGCAAACACAAACTGACCGTCCGGCGATGACACCGCCGAATGCACATGGGCTGACATCTGCCGTTCAGGATTGACCCGACTGGACGGATGACTGCTGAGTTGCACCGGCGGTGCCAGCTTGCCATCAGCCGCCACAGGTAAGACCGCGAGGCTGCCACCCGGATCTTCCAGCACCGAATAGTTACTGACGAACAGGTAGCGCCCGTCGGCGCTCAGACTGGAGTGAGTCGGCTCATTGCCCAGGGACTGGACCTGATTGATCAGGTTTAGCTGATGGTTCTTCGGCTCAATAGAAAAACTGCTGACACGGCCGACCGGATCGGTCTGACCGGGGCCGTTCTCGTTGACCACAAACAGTCGCTGCTGATCCTTGGACAGGGTCAACCAGGACGGGTTGGAGCTCTTCACCACCTGCAACGGTTTGGCATCGAGCTGACCTGTGCGACTGTCGAACTGCAGGCGATAGAGGCCCTGGCTCTGGCCCTGGGTGTAGGAACCGACCAACAGCTCATAGTTATCAACCGGTGCAGCCTGCACGGACATCGCCCCCACACTACCAGCCATCAGCAATGGCCAGAAGTTACGCATCCTCATGCTCATCGTCCTCTTCGTCTCCGGCGCTGAATGCGCTCATGCACACCAGTCGGTGTTCGCCGGAGTCGCCGGTGATGGTCCAGCTTTGCAACGTTTCATCAAAGGTCGCGGCTTGAACCTGGGCCACGCTGAAACTCCAGCGTTTGGCTGCCCGGCCGTCCATGCATTCGATCTGCAACTGGCTGTCATCGAAGGAGAAATCAAAAGCATGCAGCCCGTCGATTTCCAGCATGTCGCAAGTTTGGAGGGCGGTCAGCAAGGTGTTGGTAACGGCAGTCATGGCGATCAATCATCAATTGGAAAGGTGCAATGATAGCCCATCAACGAACTTCACTCCCTGCGCTGATCGTTCCCACGCTCCCGCGTGGGAACGATCAAAAAAAAAAGCCGCAACCTGAGTTGCGGCTTTGATGTTTCAGCTAACGCTTAGTGGGCGAACAACGAATTACCCTTCTGCCCGGCCAGGCTCGAAGGCTTGATCAGGAACCGCGCCAGCGCTGGCAACAGCCACAACGCGCCGAACATATTCCACAGCAGCATGAAGGTCAGCATCAGACCCATGTCGGCCTGGAACTTGATCGCCGAGAAGATCCAGGTGCAGACGCCGATGGCCAGGCACAAACCCGTGAACAGCACTGCTTTACCGGTGGATTTCAGGGTCTGGTAATAGGCTTCCTGCAGCGGCAGACCGGCACGCAGGAAACTTTCGAGGCGGCTGTAAATGTAGATGCCGTAATCGACACCGATCCCCACGCCCAGCGCCACCACCGGCAAGGTCGCGACTTTCACGCCGATACCCATGAAGGCCATCAGGGCGTTTCCGAGCACCGAGGTCAACACCAGCGGCAGCACAATGCACAAGGTTGCCGCCCAGGAACGGAAGGTGATCATGCACATGGTCGCCACGCAGGCGTAAACCAGGATCAGGATGGTCAGCTCCGACTCCTTGATCACTTCGTTGGTGGCTGCTTCGATCCCGGCGTTACCGGCCGCAAGGATAAACTCCAGGCCATCCTTGTTGTTCTCTTTGGCGAACGCCTGCACCGCCTGCACCGCGCGATCAAGGGTTGCGGCCTTGTGGTCGTTGAGGAACACCAGCACCGGCGCCAGCGAGCAACTGTTGTTGTACAGACCATCAGCTCGAGCGATGGAGTTGTTCAACACATCCGGGTTGCGCGACAGGGTTTCCCATTTCAGGTTGCCCTCGTTCATGCCCTTGATCATCTGTTTGGAGACAGTCACCAGGGAAATCGCCGACTGCACGCCCTCGGTGTTCTGCATCTTCCACATCAACTCATCGATCGGCGCCATGGCTGCATAACGCGAGCAGCCTTCCGGAGCAGTCTTGACCATCACCACCAGTACATCGGAGCTGGTGGAGTAGTTGCTGATGATGAAGTTGTTGTCCTTGTTGTAGCGCGAATCAGGACGCAGCTCCGGCGCACCTTGATCGAGGTCGCCGATCTTCAGGTTCTGGCTATACCAGAGACCGCCGCCGAAGGCCAGCAGGGCCAGGACGATCGACACCGGCGCAACTTTCGGGCTGGCAAAGTTCGACAGCACACGCCAGAACGGATGCTCACGCACTGCGTCTTTCTTGCTGCGTTCGACGGCGCGCCTGCTGATGCCGACATAGGAAATCGCTACCGGCAACAGGATCAGGTTGGTGAACACGATCACCGCCACGCCGATGGACGCGCCGATGGCCAGTTCGCGAATCACGCCGATATCGATGATCAGCAAGGTAATGAAGCCCACCGCATCCGCCAGAATCGCGATCATCCCCGGCAGGAACAATTGCCGGAAGGTACGTCGCGCCGCTGTCAGGGCGTTGTCGGCCTCACTGGATTGCAAGGCGATGCCGTTGATCTTTTGCACGCCGTGGGAAATACCGATGGCGAAAATCAGGAACGGCACCAGCATCGAATACGGGTCCAGCCCAAAACCGAAGGCGTGCATCAGCCCGAGTTGCCAGACCACCGCCACCAGCGTGGTACTCAACACAGCGATGGTGCTGCGTAGGCAGTTGGTGAACCAGTACAGCAACACCAGGGTGATGATGAAAGCGACGCCGAAGAACATCACCACCATGATCAGGCCATCAATCAGGTCGCCGACCTTCTTGGCGAAACCGACGATGTGGATCTTCACATTGGGGTTTTGCGCTTCGAACTTGTTGCGGATTTTCTCTTCGAGCTCGTGGGAGAATTTCTGGTAGTCCAGCGCGAGCAACTTGCCCTGGTCTTGCGGGTCCGGGTAGGACTCCAGCAACGGGATATCGACGATACTCGACTTGAAATCGTTGGCGACCAGCCGACCGACCTGACCGGACTTGAGCACGTTGTTACGCAGCAGATCGAGGCTGTCGGCCGAGCCGTTGTAGCTCTGCGGAATCACCTCACCACCGGCGAAACCTTCCTCGGTCACTTCGGTCCAGCGAACGCTGGGGCTCCACAGCGACTTGAGACCGGAACGGTCAACACCGGAGATGTAGAACACCTCGTCGTTGATCTGCCGCAAGGTCTCCATGTACGTCCTGGAGAAAATGTCGCCATCAGTGGCTTCCACCGAGATCCGCACGGTGTTGCCCAGGTTGGCCAGATCGTTGCGGTGCTCAAGCATCTTCTCGATGAAGGGGTGCTTGAGCGGAATCATTTTTTCGAAACTGGTGGACGGCCGGATCAGCGTCGCCTGCCAGAACAGGAAAACGCTGACCAACAGGCAGATGACGATCACCGCCGGGCGGTTGTTGAAAATCAGACGCTCGAGAAACGTCGCCTTGTCCTGGTGATGACTGCTGATGGAAATCGTGTCTTGTTGATGACTGCTCATGGAAATCCCCGCCTTCTTATTATTTGCCCAGCTCAGCGCCGGTTGGCGTGGTAGCGCGAACGCCGCCCTGTCCCACCAGAATCAAGTTGCCGTTGCCCGCCGCCGTAACCGCCGACAAGGAAATGCGGTCTGGTCGATTGAATACGCTAAAGGTCAATCCATCGTCGTTGCTGCGTACCACGCTGCCGCCGTTGCCGACGATGACCAGTGAACCGTCGTCGAACAACGTCGCACCGGACAGACCGAATTCGAGTGCACCGCGAGCAGCTTTCAGCTCAACCGGCTCCCAGGTACTACCGAAATCAGTGGAGCGGAACAGGTTGCCGCGCAAACCATACGCCAGCAGTGTGCCGGACTGGCGGGTACCGATCACACCGAACAGCGAGCCGTGATACGGGCTTTCCAGGCGCTCCCAGGTTTGCCCCCAATCGGCGGAGCGGAACATGCTGCCCTGCTCGCCGACGATGAACAGACCGCGATCCTTAACCGCCGCGATGCCGTTGAGGTGGTACTGGTCTTCGTTGTTCAGGCGATCGCTGGCATCTTCCCAGCTCTTTCCGCCGTCGGTGGTCTCCAGCAGTGCGCCATAGGCGCCCACAGCAAAGCCGTTGCTGGCGTCCTTGAACCAGACATCGAGCAACGGCGCTTCACGTTTCAAGTCTTCGAATTGTTTGGTCCAGGTGGCGCCGCCGTCTTCACTGGCAAGAATCTGCGCGTCATGCCCGACTGCCCAGCCGTGCTTGTCATCGACAAAGAACACCGCCGTCAGCAGCTGCCGAGTCGGCACTTTGGCCTGGGTCCAGTTCTTGCCCTGGTCATCGGAATAGAGAATGTGGCCGCGATCACCCACCGCCACCAGACGCGCACCGGCATGCACAACGCCAAGCATCAGGCCTTTGGCGGACTTTGCGGATTCAATCGAATAGACAGTACCGGCCGCCGCCGTGGCAGCAGCCTGGACAGGGGCCGACAGAGCGGCAACTCCCAACAGCGAGAGCGCTGTAGCCAGCAACGCGAATCTGCGTAACGCCGGCGGGCGGCAAAAAACCACACCCATGACAGGCTCACTCATAGACCTTTCCCCCATTATTATTGTTAGGTCATTCAACCTTTCAGGGCGCCGCTCAGGGCGTTTTTTCTGATTTGCCGTTTCGGATGGTTGTCCTGAAAGCTGCAATCTAGAGCCCCCTCTGAAGCTGACCTATCCTATCCAGCTTTGGAAAGGTCTGACAATCGACGCCACGTTATCTTTTGTTAACCCGGCGCTTTGGAGGAGTGCCTGAATGGCAAGACATTCGCTGTCATGATGAATAACGGCCGTGTTGCACGGCCCCTGTAGGAGCGAGGCATGCCCGCGATAGCGGCGGTGCGTTCACTGTTGATTTTGACCGGGTACATATCCGTTTCTGCGGTAACGGCTGCTGACGGTTTCGCCCTTACGGCGTGTCACTTTTTTTCAAACGCGAACGCCAAAAAAGTAAGCAAACGCCGGGCTTTTGATCTTGATCTTGACCTTGATCTTGACCTTGATCTTGACCTTGATCTTGATCTTGACCTTGACCTTGATCTTGATCTTGATCTACCCGCCCCTTCGGAAGGCCGAGCGGAGGCGTTCATCAGGGGGTGGGCGCGAAGCGCCGTTCGACGAAGTCGAACACATCGAGAGGAGGTCGAAGCGAAGCCGACCGGAGGCGATGCCCCCTGATGAATGCCGGAACGAGGGAACGCCGAGCCTTGGCGAGGTGCCGTACGCTCGGGGCAAGCCCTTTTGGGTACTTTTGGGGCGTTTGCCAAAAGGGCCTCGCCGTAAGGGCGAAACCCTAAGTGGCCGTTACCGCAGGAATGGATATGTACACCAGCAAGAGCCAGGCCGGCTGTCAGGCCGCCATCGCGAGCAATCGAGCGTCGACCGGCTGCTCCCACAATGGATCGTGTACATCCGCAGGAGCCAGGCCGGCTATCAGGCCGCCTTCGCGAGCAATCGAGCGTCGACCGGCTGCTCCCACAGGGGTCAGGCCAGGCTTTTGCTGACCACTTCAAAGACGTCGCTGGACAGCTCGCCCGAGGCACGAATGCGCTCCAGCTCCCCCTTCATCAACGCCTGGCGCACAACATCGTACTTGCGCCAGCGAGTCAACGGCGCCAACTGCCGTGAAGCAATCTGCGGATTGAACCCATTAAGCTCAATCACCAAATCCGCCAGGAAACGATAGCCAGAACCATCCGCAGCATGGAAATTGATCAGGTTCTGCCCGGCAAACGCCCCGACCAACGCACGAACCTTGTTCGGGTTCTTGATGTTGAACGCAGGATGCTTCATCAGCTCCTTCACGCGTTGCAAGCCACCCGGCAAACCACTACCCGCCTGGACACTGAACCACTGATCCATGACCAACGGGTTGTCTTTGAAGTTTTCAGCGAAGGTCGCCAGGGCCTTGGCCTTCTCTTCAACGAATGGCGAGTTGACCAATACCGCCAGTGCGGTCAGGCGCTCGGTCATGTTGTCGCAAGCATCGAACTGCTCGAGGGTCGCAGCCAGAACTTCCGGTTTGTCGCTGAGCATCAGGTACGACAGCGCGATGTTCTGCAGGCTGCGACGGGCGAAGTGCTCGGCCTCGGCGATGTAGGCAGTCTTTTTCGACAGCTCGCGATTGGCCTGATAGCGCTGCCACAAACCATCGAACAGGCTGTCAGCCAATTGCTTGCGAGCGAATTCGCGAGCGGCATGGATGGCATCCACGTCGGCCACTTCGCTGATTTCGGTGAGGTAGGCTTCACTTGGCAACGAAAGCATTTCCGCGACCATGGCCTGATCCAGCGTCTCGTCCGCCAGCACTGTGCGCAAAGCCTTGACCAGACGTTGATCCAGTACCAATGCAGTGCCTTGTTGATGCTGAGCAATCAGCTCCTGCAACACCTGCACCGACAATTGCTGGCCGGCTTCCCAGCGATTGAAGCCATCGCTGTCGTGTTGCATCAGGAACATCAACTGGTCGCGATCGTACGGGAAGCTCAGCTTCACCGGTGCCGAGAAGCCACGCAGCAAGGATGGCAATGGCTTTTCAGTGATGTCGACGAAAGTGAAGGTCTGCTCTGCTTCGGTCACCGACAGCACACGGGAGGTACCGTCAGCGGCGGCTTCACCGACCAGGCGTAGCGCAATGGCGCCACCCTTGGCATCCAGCAGACCGAGTTCGACCGGGATCACGAACGGCAGCTTTTCAACCTTGTCCGGGGTCGCCGGGTAGCTCTGGCGGAAGGTCAGGCTGTAGGTTTTCGCTGTGCTGTCAAAAGCCTCGCTGACGGTCAGACGCGGCGTACCCGCCTGGCTGTACCAGCGTTTGAACTGGGTCAGGTTGACGCCGTTGGCGTCTTCCATGGCTTTGATGAAATCGTCACAGGTCACAGCCTGGCCGTCATGGCGCTCGAAATACAGGTCGCTGCCTTTGCGGAAACCTTCGTCACCAAGCAAGGTGCGAATCATCCGCACCACTTCCGAGCCCTTTTCGTAGACTGTCAGGGTGTAGAAGTTGGAGATTTCGATAAAGCTTTCCGGGCGCACGGCGTGGGCCATGGGGCCGGCGTCTTCGGCGAATTGGTGAGTGCGCAGGTAGGCGACGTCCTCGATGCGCTTAACGGTGCGCGAGTTCATGTCGGCAGAGAATTCGGCGTCGCGGAACACCGTGAAGCCTTCCTTGAGCGACAGCTGGAACCAGTCGCGGCAGGTCACGCGGTTGCCCGACCAGTTGTGGAAGTATTCGTGAGCGACCACCGCTTCAACGCGCTGGTGCGCAGCGTCGGTAGCGGTTTCGGCGCGAGCCAGCACGCAGCTGGAGTTGAAGATGTTGAGGCCCTTGTTCTCCATGGCCCCCATGTTGAAGTCGTTGACCGCAACGATCATGAAGATGTCCAGGTCGTACTCGCGGCCATAGACCTCTTCGTCCCAGCGCATGGACTTCTTCAGGCTGTTCATGGCGTGCTGGCATTTGTCGATGTTTTCCGGCTCGACATAAATACGCAGTGCAACGGAGCGTTCGGTCATGGTGGTGAAGGTATCTTCAACGCACCACAGGTCACCGGCCACCAGCGCGAACAGGTAAGCCGGTTTCATGAACGGGTCTTCCCAGGTCGCCCAGTGCCGACCGTCCTCTTGCGGGCCGCTGGCAATCGGATTGCCGTTGGACAGCAGTACCGGATAGCTGTGCTGTTCGGCGCTGACCGTCGTGGTGAACTTGCTCATCACGTCCGGGCGGTCGAGGTAGTAAGTGATCTTGCGGAAACCTTCGGCTTCGCACTGGGTGCAGAACATGCCGCTGGATTTGTACAGCCCTTCCAGAGCGGTGTTGGTTTCCGGGTGGATCCTGACGCTGGTGTCGACGGTGAACGAAGCGCTCGCCGGATGCAGGGTCAGGTGATGCTCTGTCAACTGATAATCGGCGGCTGTCAGGTCGCGGTCAGCCAGTTTCACCGACAGCAGCTCCAGCTGCTGGCCATCCAGCACCAGCGGCGGCAGGCCCGCAGCGCTGTCCAAAAGGCAGGCCGGGTTGCGGCGCATCACCAGTTGCGCATGGACCAGGGTGTGGTCCTCGAACAACTCGAAGGTCAGGTGCGTCTCGTCGATCAGGTACTCAGGCGCCTGATAGTCCTTCAGGTAGATCATCTTCGGTTGTTCGTTGCGCATGCTGGAGTCCTTCTACTGATGCACGGCGAGTTGATAAGCCGTGTACTTGCGAATATTGATAACGCCGGTGTCGAAAATCAGGTACTGCCCCTTGATCCCCATCAGCGTGCCTTCGGCAATCGGGTTCTTGTCCAGGTTGAAGCTGACGATCCTGGCCGGGTACTGCTCGACCGGATAGCGGATTTCAATCGGCTCGACATCGCCGATCACCTGGATAGCCTGCAGGCCGAAGCGCTCCTGCAAACCCAGCAGACCTTCGGCACAGCTGTCGAAAAGCTGCTCGCGAACCTGTTTGAGGTCCACCGCCTCGGCATCACCCTTGAGCAATGCACGCCAGTTGGTTTTGTCTGCCACCTGACTGCGAAACAGGTCTTCAACGAAACCCGATTGCTGACGGGTCGATACCCGTATGATCGGTAGCGCCTGGCTGGCGCCCTGGTCGAGCCAGCGAGTCGGCAGCTGAGTCGCACGGGTGATTCCGACTTTGATCCCCGACGAATTGGCCAGATAGACCACGTGATCGGTCATGCAGAACTGCTCGCCCCAGGCCGGATCGCGACAGGTGCCAGCGTCGTAGTGGCAGCGCTCCGGACTCATGATGCAGATATCGCACTGGGCCAGCTTGGTCATGCACGGGTAGCAGTAGCCCTGGCTGAAACTGGTTTTGGTCTTGCGCCCGCAATGGGTGCAGTGGATCGCCCCCAGGTACTCGAGGCGCACTGTGGTGCCGATCATTGGATTGACCGGCACCTCGGTATCGCCAAGACGAAAGGCGTATTGAACGGCCGACGCTTCAAGGCGCGCCGACATCTTGCTGATTGCACCGCGGCCAATCTCGATCAATGGATGGCATCCGACTTGAACAGGATGTTCGGTACTGGCGCCGACTTGGAGCTGCACTCCTGCGGGCCCATGTAACCGGTACGTTGTTCTTCCGGCAGATTCTGGATTTCCCAGGCAATCATGGCTTGCAGCGAAAGCGCTTTTTGCTCGTCCGTCAGCTTGCCGCCGTCGGACCATTTGCCGATCTCTACAGCCAGTTTCAGGCTCTGGTAGATGTGGGGGGTGATGTTTTTGATCATTTCGTTAAAAGAGGACATCAGGTTCTCCGCGCTCTTTATTCAAATCGCAATTTTTTAGACGGCCAGTTTACGTCGGCTGAACAAGCCACCCAACAAACCGGTGACGCATCCGACGAGCAACCCGCCGATATGCGCCGCATTGGCAATTTCACCGAAACCGATCATCGAGATCAGTCCGGACATACACAGCAGCAGCCACACCAGCATCATCACCAGCACCCCACGGGGCAGGTGATAGGCCGGGTTCGGCGACAGTAATTGGTAGATCCAGCAATGCCCCAGCAGGCCGTATAGCACCCCGGACAGCCCGCCAAACAAGCTCGGACCGCTGAAATAATATTGAGCGTAATTGGACACCAGGCCGAACAATAGCGTCAGACCCAACAGGTTGATGCTGCCCTGGCGAATCTCGATACGCCGCCCCAGTTCCCAGTACCACATGCCGTTCATGGCCAGATGGAGGATGCCGAAGTGGATCAGCATCGGTGTCACCAAGCGCCACCACTGCCCCGCTGCGAGGCTGTCGGCCAGTGGCGTGAACTGGATGTACTCACCCGCCACGCGGAACTCGAGGAAGGTCAGCCAGCGCAGGGTGCCGAGGTTTTCGCCGAGCATCGTCACGCCGCCAACGATCAGGCACAAAAGCAGGATCAGCGCGGTTACGGGGCTGTAGCGCAATTGCTCGACAAAGCCCGGCTGCATCGTGGCCTCGGCCACCGGGATGTCCAGCTGCTGATCGGGATCGCCGGCCGGGAAACGCTCGTACAGCGAACGAACGTCATCGCTGATGCTATCGGGTACCCACAGCACCTGCTCGCCAGCCTCTTCGCTGACCCTGTGCGGCACTTGCATGCGTTGCAGCAGTTTGACGAAACCACTCAGGTCGACCGCCAGCGGCAGGCGCAATACAGCGACGGCACTCATTGCATGACCTCTGGACGTTCGACATCGACCCAGACGAACTTGCGCGGATCGAGGCGGGTCTCCTGGTCCAGTCGATAAGCGACCAGTTTTCCGTAGAGCACCGCGCTGTAGTCCAGGCAGGCCAGATTCGGCCGGATCGGTGCCGGTTTTCCGCTGCGCCAGTAGTGGCCGACAAACAACAGTGGCTCGTCGATGCCATAGCGCAGCAAGGTGTCTTTCTGGGTAGGGGACAGCGGTGTCCGGGCCACTGGCTCGGGTAAGGCGTCGGGTTGGAACACAATGTCTCCGTAGGTTTGCGGGTCGTCTTCCCAGAACTTGGTACGGAAGAACGCCCGGGTCAGGCCGTCACCGCTGGTCATGGTCAAGCCGTGAGGCAGACGCATGTCGGTGCCGCGCAACAAACGATCGAACACCGTGCAGGCAAAACTGCCGGGCACAGCGGCGGCCTGGAGGAAGTGCTCGTCGATGCAGCCATCGGGATGCAGCGCCCGCAACGGCTCGATCAGCCCGGCATCCCAGCAGGCATGCACCACGCGAAAGCGCCCGGCGTCGACAAACAACGGCATCTTGTAGAACCACTTGAGGAAGTCATGCCAGTCCGCCGGGTGCTGAGCGAATTGGGTCAGGGTTTCGTTGATCAGCCGAGCATGGCGCGGCGTATGTTCGCGCACGTATTGCTTGCCGCTGCCCGGAGGAGCCGGTGTACTCCAGCCCAGAGCGTTGAACTCATGGTTACCCATGATGCACAGCGCCTGACCGGCTTCGCTCATGTCGTGGACGATATGCAGTGCTTCCCGGATCCGCGGGCCACGGTCGATGACATCGCCAAGGAATACCGCCATTCGCGAGGAATGGCGCCAGACACCGCCCAGTCTTTGGTACCCGAGCCGGTCGAGCAAATGCTCAAGAGTATGAGCGCAACCGTGCACGTCACCGATCAGGTCGTAGCTACGCGCGGGATCGAGCATCAGTCGCCTCCACCACCCAACCGGCTGCCCCAACCGAGCTTGGTCCGGCACACTTCGTAGTAGTTGTGGTCCAGAGGATGGATCAGGCGCAGTTTTTGCGCCTTCTTGCTGATGGTGATGGTGTCGCCGGGCGCACAGGTGAAGTGATTCTGGCCGTCACAGGAGACTTGCGGGTATATCTGCATATCCTTGGACACAACGATTTTCAGCTCACTATTGCCATCGACCACAATTGGCCTTCCAGACAAGGTATGGGGGTACATGGGCACGATAACAATGGCATCGAGTTTGGGATGCATGATCGGCCCGCCTGCCGACAGCGCATAAGCGGTCGAACCGGTCGGCGTCGCGATGATCAGGCCGTCGGCCTTCTGGCTGCAGACGAACTGGCCGTCGATGTACAGCTCGAACTCGATCATCCGCGTCGACTTGCCGGGGTGCAGCACGACGTCGTTGAGCGCATCGCCCTGGCCGATGGCCTCGGCGTGGCGGCGGACTTCGGCTTGCAGCAGGAAGCGGTTTTCCACCAGGTAATGGCCGTCGAGCACCTCAGCGACCTTGACCTCCAGCTCGTCGGGGCGGATATCGGTCAGAAAGCCCAGGCTGCCACGGTTGATCCCCAGCACCGGCACGTTATGTCGCGCCAGAGCCCGGGCGGCGCCCAACAGGCTGCCGTCACCGCCGACGACGATCACCATGTCGCAGACTTCACCGAGCATTTTGCGTGAGGAAGTTTGCAGGCCGTGGCCCGGGAGGACTTCGGCGATGGTGTCCTCGAGAATCACATGCAGGTGCCGCTCGAGCAGAAACCTTTTCAGCCGGCGAACCGTGTCGAGTACCTGGGAACTGCCCAGGCGACCGATAATGCCGATATTACGAAATTGCTCCATGGGGTTCCTGCAAGGTTCTGGGACGGGCGAAAATGTCGATTATGGGCGAAACCTTGCCGCAGACAAAATCCTTTCCGGCACATAAACGACTATGCTCGCAGAATGATCCTGTTTCCCGGCTTACTCAACCTACCCCGCCAGTTGCGTCATCCCGAAGTGCGCGACCTGGCTTGGGTCATCCTCGCGCCGCCAATGCTCAGTGAAACGCCTTGGCCGCAGCGCCACCCTCTGGCGGGCAGCGATTGGGTGCAGGCCCCCGAACAACTGGTGCAGTGGCTCAAACAGCTGGATCGCGACAGCGGTCCTTTGCGGCACTGGCTGGCCCTGGGCCCGACCCGGCGCCTGGGCCTGTATTACGAACGCCTGTGGCAATTCGCCGTGCAGCACGCCCCCGGCGTCGAATTGATCGCCGCCAATTTACCGATCCGCCGTGAAGGCCACACCCTGGGCGAGCTGGACATGCTGCTGCGCGACCGCGATGGCGTGCATCATCTGGAACTGGCGATCAAACTCTACCTGGGACCGCAGCACGGTGACGGTCATGACACCGCGCAATGGCTCGGCCCTGGTTGTCATGACCGACTGGACCGCAAACTGGCGCACCTCAGCCAGCATCAGTTACCGATCTCCGCCCGCCCCGAAAGCCGCGAAGCACTGGCCACACTCGACATCCTGCACTTCAGCGCGCAGTTGTGGCTGGGGGGCTATCTGCTTTATCCGTGGCCAGGCAAGGCTCAGCCACCGACTGGCGCCCACCCGCAGCATTTGAACGGCCGTTGGTTACACCAGCGTGACTGGCTGACATTTGTCGTTGAAAGGCCGCCGGGGCGCTGGCAACCCCTGCCCCGTCACGCCTGGCTGGCACCGGCGCATTACCCTGCCGATCAGACGTGGGACGCTGACCGACTGGATGCCTGGCTGGCCGATCTGGAACCACAGGCACCCGCACAGTTGCTGGTGCGTCTGACGGAAAACTCCGCGGGCGACTGGGAAGAAGCCGAGCGGCTGTTTCTGGTGGCCGATCTTTGGCCGAATGTGCCCGGGACGGGTTAAGCCCTTCAGCGTCTGGAAGGGCCTCTTCGCGGGCAAGCCTCGCTCCTACAGAGATCCGGATCAGCCCAGCATGGTGTGATCGACTCCAAACCCGTAGGAGCGAGGCTTGCCCGCGATGGGGGCGACGCGGTCTAAGGGATGCCCACCGACAACCGCAGCGCCAACGCCGCCAATGTCACCAGCAGCACCGGCACCGTCAGCACAATCCCGACCTTGAAGTAATACCCCCAGCCAATCTGGATGTTCTTGCGCGCCAGTACGTGCAGCCAGAGCAAGGTCGCCAGACTGCCGATCGGCGTGATTTTCGGCCCCAGGTCACTGCCGATGACGTTGGCGTAGATCATCGCCTCCTTTACAACGCCCACAGCCTGACTGGCGTCGATGGACAACGCGCCGATCAGCACCGTCGGCAGATTGTTCATGATCGAGGAGAGCAACGCCGTCAACAGACCGGTGCCCATGGCAGCGCCCCAGATGCCATAACCGGCAAACCAGTCCAGCAGACCGGCCAGGTGCCCGGTCAGGCCGGCATTGCGCAGGCCATAGACCACCAGGTACATGCCCAGAGAGAAAATCACGATCTGCCACGGTGCTTCTTTCAGGACCTTGCGGGTTGAAATCTTGTGGCCGCGGGCAGCGATCGCCAGCAGCAAGGCCGCACAGACAGCCGAAATAGCACTGATGGGAATCCCCAGCGGTTCCAGGGCGAAGCACCCCACCAGCAAAATGATCAGCACCCACCAACCGGCGATAAAGGTCGCCTTGTCGTGAATCGCGTGCTCAGGCTGTTCAAGCTGTTCAGGGTCGTAATCGCGGGGAATGTCCCGACGAAAAAACCACATCAGCATACCTAGCGTCGCCGCCACGCTGACCAGGTTGACCGGCACCATCACCGCCGCGTAGTCGTTGAATCCGATCTTGAAGAAGTCCGCCGAAACGATGTTCACCAGGTTCGAGACCATCAACGGCAAGCTTGCGGTATCGGCAATGAACCCCGCGCCCATCACGAACGCCAGGGTCGCCATCGGAGAAAAGCGCAAAGCCAGCAGCATCGAAATCACGATTGGCGTGAGGATCAACGCCGCTCCGTCGTTAGCGAACAACGCCGAAACCAGCGCCCCCAGCAGCACCATGCAGGCGAACAGCTTGCGCCCGCTGCCACGCCCCCAACGGGCGACGTGCAAGGCTGCCCAGGCAAAAAAACCGGCCTCATCCAGCAACAGACTGATGATGATCAACGCCACGAACGTTCCGGTGGCATTCCAGATGATCTGCCATACCAACGCAATATCGCTCAGATGGACCACGCCGCCGAGCAGCGCCAGAACCGCACCGAATACCGCGCTCCAGCCAACACCAAGGCCTTTGGGCTGCCAGATCACCAAGGTCATGGTCAGCAGAAAAATCAATGACGCTATCAGCATGCAAAGCAGCCTTCGAAAGGGGTAGAAAATGTCGTTTGATGGGGGCAGCAGCGGACGAGGCGAGGGATTTTAAGATATCGACAGGGTTGGGAGTGTATAGGTGTCCAGCTTTTTGCAGGAGCAGCCAGTTGACGCTCGATTGGTCCGGGCGGCGTTCCGACGATGGCGATCTCAAGGACGCCATCGCCGGCAAGCCGTGTTCCTATAGATGATCCATGCGTGACAGCGTGATTCAGACCTTCTTATGCTGCTCGACCCAATCCCCGTAGGCATCGATAAATTTCTGCAATAACGGCCGGATAGCCTCTGAAGGCTTGCCCGCTTCGTCGAATGCAGAGCCTGCATGACTCAGATAGGCTTCGGGTTGCTGCATGCACGGCACGTTGAGGAACACCATAGACTGGCGCAGGTGGTGATTGGCGCCAAACCCCCCGATAGCCCCCGGCGAAGCGCTGATCACGGCGCCCGGCTTGCCGTTCCAGGCGCTTTTGCCATAAGGACGGGAACCGACGTCAATCGCATTCTTCAATACACCCGGCACGGAGCGGTTGTATTCCGGGGTTACGAACAACACTGCGTCGGATGAACTCACCTGTTGTCGGAAAGTGCTGTAGGCTGCCGGCGGTGACGCGTCAATGTCTTCGTTGTAGAGCGGCAGATCACCAATCTCGATGATGTTCAGTTTGAGATTGGCGGGTGCCAGGTCTGCCAATGCCAGCGCGACCTTCCGGTTGATCGACTGTTTTCTCAAGCTGCCGACCAGAACTGCAATCGTATAGACGTTGCTCATTGAGGATTCTCGACTAACTGGCTATAGGAGCCTGTAGTTATAGATGATCCAGGGGGCATGACAACCAATCTGGTTCGAGGATTCGGCCCTCACGACTATTTTTTTCCTGCAGGAAAACTTACCCCGCCCAACTACGGTCTACAGAGCCGCAAATTGAGTGATTTATCTCCAGAGGTTCTAAGCAGATGGCAGCAGTACTCGTCGGACAATTCCATGCAAGAGACGCGCAAGGCCGTGTCTATTCAGTGCATGAGTTCCAGGAATCCACCCCCTCGCAAGACAGCCTGACTGGCTCGCAGCCTGTTACCACCTATCGCCTGGCCATTGGTGACCGGGTCAACAAACTGGATGACAACCAATTCATGCTGGTTCAAACAGGCGTTACCATCGTTCGTGAGCCCCAAACAACGATCTCCTCATAACATGCGGTCATGAGCAGAAGTCATATGCGCGGACTTGGGTTAGGATTCAGTCACTGAATCCCTCACCTGCTGGACATGGACTTCAAGCATGCGTTTACGTCATATCGAAGTGATCCAGGCGCTCCTGCAAACCAGTCATCTGGGCACTGCTGCCGAGTTGCTGCAATTGCCGGTGGCCGAGGTCGAAGCGATCCTGCGTGATACCGAAGACCAGCTGGGCTTCATGCTGTTCGCCAGTGTGCGCGGGCGGCTGCAAGCCACTCGCGAAGCACGTGAGCTGCAAGTCGGGATCACCCGCGTGTATGAAGCGCTTGAGCCCGTGCAGCGACTGGCCAGTAGCCTGAAGCAGTATCAGGCGCCTCCTTTGCGGATCATCTGCACACCAGCGCTTGCGCAGCAATTATTGCCGCAGAGTGTCGCAGCGCTGCGCCGAAGATTTCCCGATGCACCTTGTAGCCTTTCCAGCCAACCGACCCGCGACATCGTCAAAAGCCTGTTATTACGGGAAAGCGTTCTGGGTTTTAGCCTGTACGACCCCGACCACGGCGACATCCACTGCGAGGTTGTTGCTCAAGGCAAACTGCAACTGCTGGCCCCCCATGGCTGGCTGCAACCCAAGCAGAAGTACATCTCCCTACAGGACCTGGCGGGCCAGTCAATGGTCGGCCTGGAAGGGCATGAGCCGCTTAGCGTGATGTTCGACAGCAAGCTGCAAGCCTTGCGCCCGGCACCGGTGATTCAGACTAGGGTACAGACCTACCAAATGATGCGCAGCATGGTCGAGGCCGGGGAAGGCCTGGCCATCGTCGATCCGTTTACCGCCATTGGCGCGCGAGCCGGCGGTCTTGACGTGTGCCCACTGTCACCACCCGTGCCGATCACGCTCTACTCCCTCGCCCTCAAGAACAACACGCCGTCGCCCGCCTTGCAGGCACTGCTGGAAATTGTCACGGAAAAAGCCGAGGCGATGCTGGCAGGTTGATCATCGGCTTATCCTGCGGATCTTCAAACAAGCGATACCAGAAAATCGCCACCTCGCAGGTTTGCGGATCGATCCCGCGATAGCGCAGATGATCGATCCCACCGACTACGTAACCGCAGCGCTCGTACAGCCGACAGGCCCCCAGATTATTGTTCTGGGTTTCCAGCATGATGCCCGGCAATTTCTTCTTGCGGCTCCAGAACTGCGCGACATCCAGTAAAGCCTTGGCCACACCGTGTCGACGCGCGGGCGCATGCACCGCCAGCTCATCGATATGGGCAAAGCCATTCCAGTTGGTGCTGACCACGACATGCCCCACCGGAAGATCATCGAGATAGGCCATGAAAATTGCGCTGTCGACCGCGTCGCGGTAACTGCTGAACTCCTGCGG
Source organism: Pseudomonas sp. GW821-FHT01E05 (assembly GCF_059422425.1). Classification (NCBI taxonomy): domain Bacteria; kingdom Pseudomonadati; phylum Pseudomonadota; class Gammaproteobacteria; order Pseudomonadales; family Pseudomonadaceae; genus Pseudomonas; species Pseudomonas sp. GW821-FHT01E05. The sequence continues at coordinate 206,576 of NZ_JBWKWW010000006.1, read as the reverse complement.
ATCAATGCCATAACACTTGCGATAAGAGGTGACCTGCTCCAGCGGCCATTGATCGACACTTTTGTCGATTTGCGCCGAAGCATAAACACTCACGTCAAAACTGAAGTCGCTGCCCCAGACGTAGGTCGCGAAACCCTCATCGGCAACGCGCACTGACAAGCCTGGGTGCTTGGGATTGATGACAGGCCGCATGGCAGGAAAAGTCCTCAAACCTTGATGCAATCAACGGTGTAGCAACGCCCATTGCCTACGTCTTCGTGCTGCAAACCATGCACGTCCGCGACAAAGCCAGGAAAACTACTGTTGAAGGTGCGAGCGAACGCCAGGTAATCGATGATCGAGCGGGTCGCTTCAGTGAAGCGCTCGCCGGGCATGATCAGCGGAATGCCCGGTGGATAGGGTACCAGCATCACGGCGGCGATCCGTCCATTCAGGGCGTCAATGGAGACGGCTTCAACCTCGCCACGCACCAGTTGGTCATAGGCGTCGGCAGGTTTCATGGAGATTTCCGGGAGTACGGTGTACATGCGTTTGAGGTGCTTGGCCGTGGCATTGCTGCGATAACAGGCATGTAGCTGGTCACACAGATCTCGCAAGCCCATTCCCTGATAACGGGCAACGTCCTGTCTCGCTATGCACGGCAGGCAGGTGGCGAGACTGACGTTGGCGTCGTAGTTGCGTTTGAACTCCAGCAACTCGGTGAGCAGCGTGCTCCACTTGCCTTTGGTAATGCCCATGGAGAACAGCACCAGAAATGAATACAGACCGGTTTTCTCCACCACCAATCCGCGCTCCCAGAGAAACTTGCTGACCACCGCTGCCGGAATGCCACGCTCGCTCAATGCGCCACCGGCGCTCAACCCAGGCGTGACCAGCGTGACCTTGATCGGATCGAGCAGTACGTAATCTTCGGCAATGTCGCCAAAACCGTGCCAGTCCGCTTCGGGCTCAAGCAGCCAGTCAGAGGTGATAACCCGATCGATACCTTCAACCGACGGTGGCTGCCAGATCGAGAACCACCAGTCATCGGCGGCGATATGCTGACGCAGATTGGCCAGGGCACGACGGAAACTCAGCGCCTCATCGAACATTTCCTGCAGCAGCGAACGGCCCGTCGTACCTTCCATCATCGCGGAAGCAACGTCCAGAGAGGCGATGATGCTGTACTGCGGCGAAGTGGAGATATGCATCATGAAGGCTTCGTTGAAACGATCACGGTCCAGTTTCCGCGCACCGCCGTCCTGCACATGGATCATCGATGCCTGACTGAAAGCCGCCAGCAGCTTGTGCGTGGAATGGGTGGTGAACACCAGGGGGCTATCGGCCGTGCGCGATGTCCCCATGCCGTAACGCCCGGCAAAGAACTCGTGAAACGCCGCGTAGGCATACCAGGCCTCGTCGAAGTGCAGCACCTCGACGCTGTTACCCAGCGTCTGCTTGATCAGCTCGGCGTTGTAGCACAGACCGTCGTAGGTCGAGTTGGTGACCACCGCCAGCTTGACCTTGGGCGGCCGGCCTTTGGTCAACGGGCTGGCATCGATCTTGGCCTTGATCGATTCAGGACTGAATTCGCTCAGTGGTATCGGCCCGATGATCCCCAGTTCATTGCGCTCCGGACACAGGTACAACGCAATAGCACCGGTCATGATGATCGAGTGCAAAACCGATTTGTGGCAATTGCGATCCACCAACACCAGATCGTCGCGCCCGACCATCGAGTGCCAGACAATTTTATTGGCCGTTGAAGTGCCATTGATCACGAAAAACGTGTGATCGGCGCCAAAGTTCCGTGCAGCGCGAGCCTCTGCCTCAGCCAACGGGCCGGTGTGGTCCAGTAACGAGCCCAGTTCCGGTACCGAAACCGACAAATCCGAACGCAGGGTGTTTTCCCCGAAAAACTGATGGAACGCCTGCCCCACCGGACTCTTGTGATAGGCAACGCCACCGCCGTGACCGGGAGTGTGCCAGGAGTAATTGGAGTCTGCGGTGTGTTGCACCAGCGCTTTGAAAAACGGCGGCAGCAGGCCATCAAGGTAACTGCGTGCGGCCCGCGCTACTTGCCGCGCGAGGAACGGTACAGTGTCTTCGAACAGGTAGAGAATGCCGCGCAGTTGATTGAGCTCACTCATAGCGTCGGCCGGGGCGTTTTCCAGGGTGACCTGCTCGCCCAGCGCGAAGATCGGCAGGTTCGGCGCGCGGACACGGGCCAGTCGGATCAACTCGGCCATGTTCTGTAGCAGATGGGTGTTTTCTCTGGCGTCTTCGGCCGCAATCAGCATGCAGGCCAGGCCGTGATGGGTCGAGGCAACCAGTCGCCCCTCGGTGTAATCCACCGCGCAAACGATACTGAAGCCTTCCTGCTCCAGTTCCCTGGCGATCCCGCGGACCCGATCACCGGCAACGGTGTCGGCCTTGATGTCCCGGTGCACGATAAGGACGGGAAATTTCAAGTCTTTATACATGGGGCTCGACGTCCTGAAGCGGCAGACCGAGGCCTGCCAATGACCTCAGGGTAGAGGGTTGAGCCCCATGTGGCGAGGGGCATTCCTCGCAAGCGAACGCAGATTACCCCTTAGCCTCGGCCAACTGCACCCAGAGCGCCGGAGCACCGGCGGACTTGGCAATCGCTTCCATCCTCGCCACGTGTTCGGCCAGGTCATTTTCACTGGCACGAATGATTCGGGTTGGCTGACGATCGGCAGGCAAACGACGAATCTCGCCAGGACGGTTGCCAGAACCTTCGCCTGAACCATTACCGTCCGAAGCATTGCCGGCCAGAGACAGGCTGGTCTGGCCGCCAGTCATGGTCAGGTAAACGTCAGCGAGGATCTCGGAGTCGAGCAACGCGCCGTGCAGTTCACGGCCGGAGTTGTCGACGCCATAACGTTTGCACAACGCATCAAGGCTGTTGCGCTGACCGGGGTGACGCTCACGGGCCATCATCAGGGTGTCGAGGATCGTACAGTGCTGAGTGATATCAGCCCGATCCTTCTGACCCATCAGGGCAAATTCATTATTGATGAAGCCGACGTCGAACGCCGCGTTATGGATGATCAGCTGCGCGCCTTTGATGAATTCGAAGAATTCTTCGGCCACTTCGGCGAAACGCGGTTTACCCACCAGGAACTCGTTGGTGATGCCGTGGACGCCTATGGCACCTTCATCACTTTCCCGGTCAGGCTGCAGATAAACATGGAAATGCCGACCGGTCAGGCGCCGACCGATCAACTCGACGCAACCGATTTCGACAATCCGGTGGCCGTCAGTCACCGGCATGCCGGTGGTTTCGGTATCGAGTACAACGGATCTGTTGGCCATCAGGGGTCAGCTCTCAACGGTTCATCTTTCAAAGCGCGCGATTTTAGCACGCTCTATGTCCCAGCTGGCGAAGCCTGCGTTCGCCTCGCGGTCGCGCCCGCCCTGGCGGGCGCAATCGGCACAAGACAGAGTCGTTTACGCCGGCTTGTAGCCCCGCACCTCATCCACGCCACGGTTGGCCAGCTGATCGGCACGCTCGTTACCGTGATGGCCGATATGCCCGCGAACCCATTTCCAGGTGACGTTATGGCGATTGACCTGTTCATCGAGCATCTTCCACAGATCAGCGTTTTTCACCGGTTCCTTCGCAGCGGTTTTCCAGCCGCGTTTCTTCCAGTTGTCCATCCACTCGTTGATGCCTTTCATCACGTATTGCGAGTCGGTGACCAGCAGCACGTCGCAAGGGCGTTTGAGCTCTTCCAGGCCACGAATCGCCCCCATCAGCTCCATGCGGTTGTTAGTGGTATTGGCTTCGCCACCCCAAAGTTCTTTTTCAACGCCCTTGCACACCAGCAATGCGCCCCAGCCGCCAGGGCCGGGGTTGCCCTTGCAGGCGCCGTCGGTGAAGAGTTCTACGCTATCGCTCATGCCAACCTATCCAGAAAATGCCTGTGGCTTGCCGATCGTTGACCGGCAACGTCCCAGGGCCTGCTGATGCAGGGTGACAAGCCGTCACCAAACGTCAACAGACCCTTGGCCGGGCAAGCCCGGCCGGGGAATATAAAGAGTGTTTTACGGCTCGATGTGGCGACGATTGACCTTGGCCATCGGCAACGGAATCAGCTTGCCCATTGGTTCGCGCCGAACCTGACGCACCGGCCTCAAGCCAACCACGATCTTGCGTGCCACCAGCAAATAAAAGCCGCCGCCGGACAACTGCCAGTCGCCGGCCTTGCGCTCCCAACCGGCCAGACGGGCCTGCCAGGCGGGGGACGCAAGCGGCGGACGATAGCACCCGAAGCGGCGTTTCTCCAGCGCAAAGCCCAGCAGGTTCAGCCAGTCGCCTACCCGCGAAGGCGAAATGCAGCGGGCCTTGCTTAGCGCGTCATGAGCGAACACATGGCGCAAGCCCCAGCTACTCCAGGGGTTGATTCCGACAATCAGCAAATGTCCGCCAGGACGCACGCTGCTGGCGGCTTCACGGAGCAAACCATGGGGCGACAGGCAAAAATCCAGACCGTGCTGCAATACCACCACGTCGGCGGCGTGCTCACTGAGCGGCCAGGCCTGCTCCTCGCAGACGATCTCCACCCCGGGTAGCGGTGCACCGAGCCGGACATTGCGCTGCACTTGCGGTGCCGCTGGCGGCGCCTCGGCCGAAGGACCGTAATGCACCAGGTAGCCGCCAAAGAACCGCCCCAGCTCGTCTTCGAGCATGCGCCGTTCTTCATCCAGCAAAAATTGCCCGATGGGACCTGACAGCCACTCACGGGCCGCGCTGATCAATGCCAACCAGTCAGGATCAGCCTGAGCGAACGCTTTATCGGTCATTGCATTCTCCAACTCGCCAAGAAGTTCTAAGATGCGCCATTGTTTTCCGCTTGGCGAATCCGACGATGATACAGATCAGTGCCCTGCCCGCCTTCACCGACAACTACATCTGGTTGTTACAAGATCACAGCACCCGGCGCTGTGCCGTGGTCGACCCGGGTGATGCCGCGCCGGTACAGGCATGGCTTGAGCAACATCCTGAGTGGACGCTGAGCGACATTCTCGTCACGCACCATCACCATGATCATGTCGGAGGCGTCGAGCAACTGAAAAAAGCCTCGGGTGCCAAGGTCTACGGTCCGGCGAGCGAAAACATTCCGGCGCGTGATGTGGCCCTGAACGACAACGACCGCATCAGCGTGCTCGGCCGGGATTTCGAGGTATTGGCCGTTCCAGGCCATACCCTGGGGCATATCGCATTTTACCATCACGGGCTGCTGTTCTGTGGCGACACCCTGTTCGCCGCCGGTTGCGGGCGTCTGTTTGAAGGTTCGCCGCAACAGATGCACAACTCTTTGACGCGTCTGGCGGCCTTGCCTGAAGACACGCTGGTGTACTGCACCCACGAATATACCCTGAGCAATCTGCGTTTTGCCCAGGCCGTCGAACCGACCAACCCGTACATCGCTGAACGTCTGGCGACGGTTACTCAATTGCGAGAAACCGGCCGCATGACCTTACCCTCGACCCTGGCCCTGGAAAAACTCACCAACCCTTTCCTGCGTACTGGCGAAACATCCGTTAAACAAAAAGCGGACGAGCGGAATGGCCTGGATAACCGGGCTCCCAGTGCAGTTTTCGCTGCCTTGCGCGCCTGGAAAGATAAGTTCTAAGCCGAGCCACCATTGGTACAAAAATTCTGAATGGTTGACCGCACCTTCCGTGCTTTCTAGAATCGCCCGACATTTTTGCCCGGAACTTTCTTCCAGCCAATGTCGTCATCTATTCGTAAAACCAACAATTCAGACGCATTGACCCGCCTGGCTCAAGCCATCGCGGTGGCTGTGTCCGCCACCCTGGCGGGCTGCCAAAGCACCAACTATGCCCCGCAAACCGACGCGGTGCACACTCCGAATCTTTCCAGCCACATCAAGCAAAAGCCTATCTGGCTCAACGAAAAACCCAATCCGCAAGCCGCTCAGGATGTCTGGGAGCGCATGCGCCTGGGCTTCCAGTTGCAAGAGGGCCTTGGCGTAAACCCGCGCATCGAGCAACAGCGCTTGTGGTTCGCCAGCAACCCGTCGTTTCTGGAAAACGCCGGTGACCGCGGCAGCCTGTATATCCATTACATCATCGAACGCCTTGAAGAACGCAATATGCCGCTGGAGCTCGCGCTGCTGCCGGTGATTGAAAGTGCCTACAACCCGTTGGCCTACTCCCGGGCCGATGCCGTTGGACTGTGGCAGTTCATCCCGTCCACCGGGCGTTACTTCAACCTGCGTCAGACCCGTTTCTACGACGGCCGCCGCGACATCACCGCTTCGACCACTGCCGCACTGGATTACCTGACCCGTTTGCATGACATGTTCAACGGCGACTGGCTGCTGGCGCTGGCCGCCTACAACTCTGGTGAAGGTACTGTCAGCCGGGCCATCGAGCGTAACGAAAGACTCGGCCTGCCGACCGACTACTGGAACCTGCCGTTGCCTGCCGAAACCCAGGCTTATGTACCTAAACTGCTGGCCTTGTCCCAGGTGGTGCTGGCGCCCGAAGCTTATGGCGTCAACCTGAGCCCGATTGCCAATGCACCCTACTTCCAGGTCGTCGAAATCAATCAGCGCATGGACCTGTCCCGTGTCGCTGCCGTGGCCAATATCGACGAAGACGAACTGTTCCAGCTCAACCCGGCCTTCAAGCAACGCACCACCATCGATGGCCCCCAGCATTTGCTGGTGCCGACGTCCAAGGCACAGTTGCTGGCCGACAGCCTGTCGACCATGAAACCCGAAGAGCTGATCAGTCAGCGCCCGCTCAAACCCGTCTTCGAGGGTATGGACAGCCACGAACTGGCCAGGTTGAAACGCAACTATCGGGTGAAACACGGTGACAACCTGTCGTTGATCGCCAAGGCCAACAAGGTCGACATCAAGGATTTGCAACGCTGGAACAAACTGACCGGCAAAAATCTGAAAGTCGGGCAGACGCTGGTCATGCAAGACACCAGCAAAGGCAAAAGCAACGGCGTTGCCAGCAGCAAGAAGGCGACCCAGTACAAGGTCAAGCAAGGCGACTCGCTGTACATGGTTGCCAAACGTTTCAATGTAGAGATGCAGCACCTCAAGCGCTGGAACCCGAACACGGCCAAGGCACTGAAGCCGGGGCAGACGCTGACCGTTTATTTATCGCATTGAGAGCGGTTAAAGTCAGGCGCTTGTGGCAAGCCCCCTCGCCACAGGTGCACGACCTTTTTCCTGTCGATACAAGCTGTTACTGTACCGATCACAAAGCCCAAGCCGCCTGGATCGGATCTCTGCCTTGACGCGTCCCCTCCTCCTGCTCCTAATCAGTCTGGCCTTGAGCTTTCCCGCAGGCGCGACGATCAGCGAAAGCCATGGTTATGCGCAGTTCGGCACGCTCAAGTATCCGGCCAAATTCACCCATTTCGATTGGGTCAATCCTGCAGCGCCAAAAGGCGGTATCTTGCGGATCATGGCATTTGGCACCTTCGATACACTCAACCCCTACACGTTCAAGGGCACCAGCCCGGTTTCGACGCCCAACTTCCTGCAATACGGCGTCAACGAGCTGAATGAACCCCTGATGGCCGGCACCGGCCAATACGCCCCCTCGGGCGATGAGCCAACGTCCAGCTATGGCCTGATCGCCCAATCCGTGGAATTCAGCGAAGACCGCAGCTGGGTGGTGTTCAACCTGCGGCCCGAAGCGCGCTTTCACGATGGCACGCCGATCACCGCCTACGACGTAGCGTTTTCCTACCGCTTGCTGCTCAAGGAAGGCCATCCGCAATACCGGACCAACCTGCAGGAAGTGCTACGGGTCGACATCCTCAACCCGCAACGTATCCGCTTCGTCTTCAAACGTGCTGGCAATCCACTGATGATCTTGCGTCTGGGCGAACTGCCGGTGCTGCCACAGCATTACTGGGAAGGCCGCGACTTCAAGGCTACTTCCTTTGAGCCGCCATTGGGCAGTGGTCCTTATCGAATCACCCAGGTACAACCCGGTCGACAGCTGGTGTTCGAGCGGGTCAAGGATTACTGGGGCAAGGACCTGCCGGTCAATCGCGGCAAATACAACTTCGACCGGGTCGAGGTTGAGTTCTACCGCGACAGCGATGTGGCCTTCGAAGCGTTCAAGGCCGGCGAGTTCGATATCTACATCGAACACCAGGCCAAGAACTGGGCCAATGGCTATAACTTCCCGGCGGCAGGCCGTGGGGAGGTGATCAAGGCGCAGATCGCCCACCAGATTCCGACCCAGACCCAAGGGCTGTTCATGAACGGCCGCCGCAGTACTTTCGCCGATATCAAGGTGCGCGAAGCACTGGGCCTGATGTTCGATTTCGAGTGGACCAACCGCACACTGTTCAGCGGTGCCTATAAACGGGCCATGAGCTACTACCCCAACAGCGAGTTTTCCGCCACAGGCGTTCCGGTCGGCCACGAATGGCTGATGCTCGCGCCGTATCGCAACCAGTTGCCCGCCGACCTGTTTACCCAGCCCTTCAGCCTGCCGCAAACCGATGGCCGCGGCATCCCGCGGGAAACCCTGCGTCGCGCCCTCGGGCTTTTGGCTGAAGCCGGCTGGAAGCTCAATGGTCAACGCCTGCAGAACAGCGCCGGCCAGCCCCTGCGTTTCGAAATCCTGCTGGTCAATCCCAACCTGGAACGGCTTCTGCAACCCTACGCCGAGAACCTCGCCAGCATCGGCATCGACGCCCGCCTGCGCACAGTGGATCGCGCGCAGTACAAACAGCGCCTCGACCAGTTCGATTTCGACATGATCCTGATGACTCTCGACCAAACCCTCAGCCCGGGCCTGGAGCAATGGCAGTACTTCCATTCCAGCCAGGTCGGGGTCAAGGGCAGCAAAAACTATGCGGGTATCGCCAACCCGGTGGTCGATCATCTGCTGGAACAGTTACTCGCGGCCAAGACCCGCGACGAACAACTGGCCGCAGGCAAAGCCCTGGACCGGGTACTGTTGTGGCAGCATTACATTATCCCCAACTGGTATCTCAATTATCACCGCCTGGCGTACCGCAACCGGTTCGCCTTCGTCACCACGCCCCCTTACGACCTGGGTCTGAGCGCATGGTGGCTGAAGCCTTCGGAGAAAGCCCAATGATGCCCTTGCGTGCCCTGCTCCTGCGGGCCTGTGGCCTGTTGTTCACGGGACTTGCGTGCGCTGCCCAAGCTGCCCCGCAACATGCCCTGACGCTGTACAACGAACCGCCTAAATACCCGGAAGATTTCAAGTACTTCAATTACGTCAACCCGGATGCGCCTAAGGGCGGCACCTTCCGCCAGGCCGGTTTTGGTGGCTTCGACAGTCTCAATCCGTTCATCAACAAGGGCGTTCCAGCCGACAACATCAACCTGATCTACGACACCCTGGCCAAACAGGGGCTCGACGAGCCATTCACCGAATACGGCCTGATCGCCAGCAAAATCGAAAAGGCCCCGGACAACACCTGGGTGCGCTTTTACCTGCGACCTGAGGCCCGTTTCCACGATGGCCACCCGGTTCGTGCCGACGACGTGGTGTTCAGCTTTCAGACCCTGATAAAAAATGGCGCCCCGCTGTACCGCGGTTACTACGCTGACGTCGAAGAGGTGGTCGCCGAAGACCCGTTGCGAGTACTGTTCAAGTTCAAACACAATAACAACCGCGAATTGCCGCTGATCCTCGGGCAATTGCCGGTATTGCCCAAACACTGGTGGGAAAACCGCGATTTCAGCAAAGGCAACCTGGAGATCCCGCTGGGCAGTGGCCCCTACAAAGTCACTTCGGTGAAGGCCGGGCGCTCGATTCGCTATGAGCGGGTCAAGGACTACTGGGGCAAGGATCTGCCGGTCAACCGTGGTTTCTACAACTTCGACACAATGGCCATCGATTACTACCGCGACAACACCGTAGCACTGGAAGCCCTGAAGGCCGGTCAGTTCGACTATTGGCTGGAAATGACCGCGAAGAACTGGGCCAATGCCTACAACATTCCGGCGGTTACCGAGGGTCGATTGATCAAGGAACAGATACCCAACGGCAACCCTACCGGCATGCAAGGTTTTGTCTTCAATCTGCGCCGCCCGGTGTTCCAGGATGTTCGGGTGCGTCAGGCCCTGAGCCTGTTGCTGGACTTCGAATGGACCAACAAGCAATTGTTCAACGGCGCCTACGTACGCACCCGCAGCTACTTCGAAAACTCGGAAATGGCCGCCACTGGTCTGCCGGATCAGGATCAACTGGCGATCCTCGATCCGTTCAGAGGAAAAATTCCCGAGCAGGTGTTCAGCGAGGCTTTCCAGAACCCGCTGACCGACGCCAGCGGCATGATCCGCACCCAGCAGCGCAAGGCCTATCAACTCTTGCAAGAAGCTGGCTGGCGCATCGTCGACGACAAAATGGTCGACGCTAACGGCAAGCCGGTGATCATCGAGTTTCTACTGGCCCAGACCGAGTTCGAGCGGGTACTGCTGCCGTTCAAGCGCAACCTCAGCGATCTGGGGATCGATCTGGTGATCCGTCGGGTCGACGTTTCCCAGTACATCAATCGCCTGCGCTCGCGGGATTTCGATATGGTGGTCGGCAGCTTCCCGCAGTCCAGTTCGCCGGGCAACGAACAGCGCGAGTTCTGGAAGTCCGAAAGTGCCGACAAACCCGGCAGCCGCAACTCCATGGGTTTGAAAGACCCGGTCATCGACCAGCTTGTCGATCAGCTGATCAACGCCGATTCGCGCAAAAGCCTGGTAGCCCATGCTCGCGCCCTCGACAGGGTATTGCAGTGGGGCTACTACGTGATCCCGAACTGGCACATCAAGACCTGGCGCGTCGCGTACTGGAATCATCTCGGTCACCCCAAGGTCTCGCCGACCAATGAGGTGGGCATTTCCACCTGGTGGATCAAACCCGACGCCAAACCGGCGATAGAAGTTCAAACCAAGGTGCAAGCCGAACCTGCAGGCGTGGAGCAATAAGATGCTGGCGTATATTTTTCGGCGACTGTTGCTGATTATCCCGACCCTGTTCGGTATTTTGCTGATCAACTTCTTGATCATCCAGGCGGCCCCCGGTGGACCGGTAGAACAGATGATCGCCAAACTCGAGGGGTTCGAAGGTGCCACCAGCCGCATCGCTGGCGGCGGCGCAGAAGTGTCGGTGGCCGGTTCCAGCTACCGCGGTGCCCAGGGCCTGGACCCGGCACTGGTCAAAGAGATCGAGCACATGTACGGCTTTGACAAGTCGGCGCCGGAACGTTTGTGGATCATGGTCAAGAACTACGCCACCCTGGATTTTGGCGACAGCTTTTTCCGCGACGCCAAGGTCGTCGACCTGATCAAGGAAAAATTGCCGGTGTCCATTTCACTTGGGCTCTGGAGCACGCTGATCATGTATCTGGTGTCGATTCCGCTGGGGATTGCCAAGGCCACTCGGCACGGCAGCCATTTCGACGTCTGGACCAGTTCGGCGATCATCGTCGGCTACGCAATCCCGGCGTTTTTGTTCGCCATCCTGCTGATCGTGGTGTTCGCCGGTGGCAGTTATTTCGACTGGTTCCCATTACGAGGCCTGACCTCGAACAACTTCGATGAACTGAGCTGGGTCGGCAAGATCCGAGACTACTTCTGGCACCTGGCACTGCCCGTGACGGCACTGGTGATCGGCAACTTCGCGACCATGACCTTGCTGACGAAAAACAGCTTTCTCGACGAGATCAACAAGCAATACGTGATCACCGCCAAGGCCAAAGGCCTGACCAATCACGGAGTGCTTTACGGTCACGTGTTCCGCAACGCCATGCTGCTGGTGATCGCCGGTTTCCCGTCAGCCTTCATCGGGATCTTCTTTACAGGCTCCTTGCTGGTGGAAGTGATTTTCTCCCTCGACGGCATGGGCCTGATGAGTTTCGAAGCGGCGATCAACCGCGACTACCCGGTAGTGTTCGGCACGCTGTTTATCTTCACCCTGCTGGGTCTTGTAGTGAAACTGATCGGCGACCTCACCTATACCCTGGTCGATCCGCGTATCGACTTCGAAAGCCGGGAGCATTGAGATGAATCTTTCCCCCCTCAATCGCCGACGTCTCGAACTGTTCAAGACCAACAGGCGTGGCTGGTGGTCGCTATGGCTGTTTCTGATCCTGTTCGGCGCAAGCCTGGGTGCCGAGCTGATCGCCAACGACAAACCGCTGGCCGTGCATTACGACGGCGGCTGGTATTTCCCGGCGCTCAAGCGTTATCCGGAAACCACCTTCGGCGGCGAATTTCCGCTGGAAGCCAACTACAAGAGCCCGTACATCCGCGAACTGCTGAAGGCCAAGGGCGCCTGGATCCTGTGGGCGCCGATTCCATTCAGCTATCAGAGCATCAATTACGACCTGAAAGTCCCGGCACCCGCGCCGCCTTCGGCCGATAACTGGCTGGGCACCGACGATCAGGGTCGCGACGTGCTGGCCCGGGTAATCTACGGGTTTCGGGTTTCGGTGTTGTTCGCCCTGACGCTGACCATCCTCAGTTCGATCATCGGCGTGATCGCCGGTGCCTTGCAGGGTTTCTATGGTGGCTGGGTCGACCTGGCCGGGCAGCGTTTTCTGGAGATCTGGTCCGGGTTGCCGGTGCTGTATCTGCTGATCATCCTCGCGAGTTTCGTGCAGCCGAACTTCTGGTGGCTGCTGGGGATCATGCTGCTGTTCTCCTGGATGAGCCTGGTGGACGTGGTGCGCGCGGAGTTCCTGCGTGGGCGCAATCTCGAATACGTACGTGCCGCCCGGGCGCTGGGCATGCAGAACGGTGCAATCATGTTCCGCCACATCCTGCCCAACGCCATGGTGTCGACCATGACCTTCATGCCGTTCATCCTCACCGGCGCCATCGGCACCCTGACTGCTCTGGATTTCCTCGGCTTTGGTCTACCCCCCGGCGCGCCGTCCCTCGGCGAGCTGGTGGCCCAGGGTAAATCCAACCTGCAAGCGCCGTGGCTGGGCATGAGCGCCTTCGCCGTGCTGGCGATCATGTTGAGCCTGCTGGTGTTTATCGGCGAGTCCGCTCGCGACGCCTTCGACCCGAGGAAGTGAAATGCATCAGGACAATCTGATCGAAGTCCGCGACCTCTCCGTCGAGTTTGTCGTCGGCGAACGCCGCCAGCGGGTGGTCGAAGGCGTCAGCTTCAATATCAAACGCGGTGAAACCCTGGCCCTGGTGGGCGAAAGCGGATCGGGTAAATCGGTGACCGCGCATTCGATCCTGCGCCTGTTGCCCTACCCCTTGGCACACCATCCGACCGGCGCCATCCTGTACGCCGGACAGGACTTGCTGAGCCAGAGAGAAAAAACCATCCGCCACATCCGTGGCAACCGGATCGCGATGATCTTTCAGGAACCGATGACGTCGCTGAACCCGCTGCACTCGATCGAGAAACAAATCAACGAAGTGCTCGGTCTGCACAAAGGCCTGAGCGGCAAAGTCGCGACCAAACGCACACTGGAATTGCTTGAGCTGGTAGGCATCCCCGAGCCACACAAACGCCTCAAGGCCCTTCCCCACGAGCTGTCTGGCGGCCAGCGGCAAAGGGTAATGATCGCCATGGCCCTGGCAAACGAGCCGGAACTGCTGATCGCCGATGAACCGACTACCGCCCTGGACGTCACCGTTCAGCTGAAAATCCTCGAATTGCTCAAGGAGTTGCAGGCCCGTCTGGGCATGGCGTTACTGCTGATCAGCCACGACTTGAACCTTGTGCGAAGAATTGCGCATCGCGTATGTGTCATGCAGCGTGGTTGTATCGTCGAACAGGCATCGTGCGAAGAGTTGTTCCGCGCACCACGGCATCCTTACACTCAGGAGCTGCTGGCAGCGGAGCCTCGCGGCAACCCGGCGACCAATATGGCCGGCGCGCCGTTACTGGAAGTCGAGGATCTGAAAGTCTGGTTCCCGATCAAGAAAGGCTTTCTGCGCAACACCGTCGATTACGTGAAAGCGGTAGATGGCATCAATTTCAGCCTGCCTCAGGGCCAGACCCTGGGGATCGTCGGTGAAAGTGGTTCCGGCAAATCCACCCTGGGCCTGGCGATCTTGCGGTTGATCGGCAGCAAAGGCGCGATCCGTTTCGAGGGCAAGCAGCTAGACTGCCTGACGCAGCAACAGGTTCGACCGCTGCGGCGGGAAATGCAGGTGGTCTTTCAGGACCCCTTCGGCAGCCTGAGCCCACGGATGAGCGTGGGCCAGATTGTTGGCGAAGGCCTGCGGATTCATAAGATGGGCACGCAGGCCGAACAGGAACAAGCGATTATCGCAGCGCTCAAGGAAGTAGGTCTGGACCCGGAAACCCGGAACCGCTACCCCCATGAGTTCTCCGGCGGGCAACGACAAAGAATCGCCATTGCCCGGGCATTAGTGCTAAAACCGGCGTTGATTCTGCTCGACGAGCCCACTTCGGCGCTCGACCGGACAGTCCAGCGCCAGGTAGTGGAGCTGCTGCGTTCACTGCAAACCAAGTACAACCTGACGTATTTGTTTATCAGCCATGACCTGGCGGTAGTCAAAGCGCTCAGCCATCAGTTGATGGTGGTCAAGCACGGCCAGGTGGTCGAACAAGGTGAGGCGCAAAACATTTTTGCCGCACCGCAACATCCCTATACACAGCAGCTGCTGGAGGCCGCTTTTCTGGCCCCAACAGCTGTCGAATAACCTGAAGAGAGGAGCAACACATGGGTTTTCTCGCCGGTAAGCGCGTACTGATCGTCGGTGTCGCCAGCAAGCTGTCCATCGCATCCGGCATCGCTGCCGCCATGCATCGCGAGGGCGCTGAGCTTGCCTTCACTTATCAGAACGACAAACTCAAAGGTCGTGTCGAAGAGTTTGCCGCTGGCTGGGGTTCGGGCCCTGAGCTGTGCTTCCCTTGCGACGTGGCCAGCGATGAAGAAATCGCCAAGGTCTTCATCGATCTGAGCAAGAAGTGGGATGGCCTGGACTGCATCGTCCACTCCGTCGGCTTCGCCCCGGGCGACCAACTGGACGGCGACTTCACCGAAGCCACCACCCGTGAAGGTTTCCGCATCGCTCACGATATCAGCGCCTACAGCTTCGTGGCCCTGGCCAAAGCCGGTCGCGAAATGATGAAAGGCCGTAACGGCAGCCTGCTGACCCTGTCGTACCTGGGTGCCGAGCGCACCATGCCGAACTACAACGTGATGGGCATGGCCAAGGCTTCCCTGGAAGCGGGCGTTCGTTACCTGGCTGGCTCCCTGGGCCCGGAAGGCACTCGCGTCAACGCCGTATCGGCCGGCCCGATCCGCACCCTCGCCGCCTCCGGCATCAAGAACTTCCGCAAAATGCTGGCCGCCAACGAAGCGCAAACTCCGCTGCGTCGTAACGTCACCATCGACGAAGTCGGCAATGCCGGCGCCTTCCTGTGTTCGGACCTGGCATCCGGCATCAGCGGCGAAATCATGTATGTAGACGGCGGCTTCAACACCACCGCCATGGGCAACCTCGAAGAGTGATGCCCACGCTGTGAAAAAACCCGCCAATTGGCGGGTTTTTTATGAGCCCGCTCCCCCACTGAACTACGCCTCCTGAACGCCTTCCGGCAAACACCGGGCAAACAGCTGTTGAATGGGCAATTTACCCTGGTTATGCCGTACAAGTAGCACGATCTCCCGGCGAATGACCTGTGCAGACAGCTCCTTGGGTAGCTCAAAGGGCGGTTTGATCAGGATCGCCAGATCGACTTCGCCGGTGTCGACCTGACTCAACAGATCGAAATAATTTGAGCTGGACGCAAAAATTTGGGTCTTTCAATCAAAAACAACAAGTCTAGAATCAGTTCGACTCCCTACAACCGAGGATTGATCCTATGAAACTTTCTCCCTTTCACTTGGCCATCCCGGTTTTCGATCTACCTGCAGCGCGCCGTTTCTATGGCCAAGTGTTCGGCCTGGAAGAAGGTCGTTCCAGCGATCACTGGGTCGACTTCAATTTTTTCGGCCATCAACTGGTCATCCATGAACATGCCAAAACCGCTTCGCAAGAATCCGCACACACCAATGCTGTGGACGGTCATGACGTTCCGGTCCCGCATTTTGGCGTGGTGTTGGCGATGGATGAGTGGGAAACCCTGGCCGAACGACTGAAATCCCTCGACACCCGGTTCGTGATCGAACCCTGCATCCGTTTCAAGGGCCAGGTGGGCGAACAAGCCACCATGTTCCTCTTCGACCCTTGCGGCAATGCCCTGGAGTTCAAGGCATTCAAGGACATCGATCAGTTGTTCGCCAAGTAAGCCTGAGGACGAGGTATTAACGTTTCCTGAAAACCTGCTTATGTGTATGTATCGCCCAGTCGGCATCGGCCAGCAAATCCTCGATCGATTCGTGACGCTGCAGGTCATATTCGATCTGGCCGACGCTGAAGCGGATGGCGTAGCCGCGCTGCAAGGTCGAGTTACGCTCATCCAGAATCTCTTGCAGGCGCGCCATGATTGCCGAAGTCTCCACGTGATGGGAGCCGGTCAGCAACGCCACGAATTCATCCCCATCCAAACGGCCGATCACATCACTTTCACGAAACGCGATGCGAAGCACGTCAGCGAAGGTTTTAAGCGCGTTATCACACTCGGCATGGCCGTACCAATCGCTGATCCGTTTGAAGTCGTCGAGGTAAAAAAATAGCAGCGTCGCCGGTTTTTTCAGCCGTTTACAAGCGCTCAACCCGTGTTGGGCCAAGGCCTCGAAACCATGGCGATTAGACAGCAGCGTCAGTTCATCCATGCTCGCCACCTGCACTGCCGCCAACTCCTGCTCAGCCATGCGCGCAAGCTCACTTAGCAGCTCGCGCTCTTCGTCGTTCAGTTGGCGGGGTTTCGTGTCGATCAGGCACAAGGTACCGAGTGTGTCGCCATTAGCAGCGGTCAGCGGGCAGCCCGCATAAAAACGAACGCCTGGTTCGCCGACGACCAGCGGGTTGTCATGGAAGCGCTCATCGTGCTGCGCATCCGACACCATCAGCATCTGGTCCTCGAGGATCGCATGGCCGCAAAAAGAAATATCACGCCCGGTCTCACTGACCGCCAGCCCAGCGCCGGACTTGAACCACTGCCGGTCTGCATCCACCAGACTGACCAAGGCGATCGGCACATTGAACACGCGCCTGGCCAGACGGGTCAGGCGGTCGAAGCGCTCCTCCGGGGAGGTGTCGAGGACATTCAACGAGCGCAGAGTCTCTACGCGGGCATTCTCATTGACAGGTTTGATTGGGGCCAGCATCACGCACTCCTTTGGCATGTATGTTCCGTTGATCAGTCCACACGCGGATTTACTCCGCGATATCTCTCACCTTAGCTGAGTCGTCTCCATGCCGTGCCCCAGCGGGCACGGCCCACCCGCTGTGGCCCACAGTTTGAACCGGGTGACAAAAATGTCATGGGCGACCGGCACCGGTGCCCGTGTTCCGCCGGGGTTCCAGCCCCACAGCACCAGTTTGTCGTCGCTGACGTGTTTGATCAGCGCGGCAAAGTCGCGGTCGCCATTACTCGATTTATCCTTGATGAGCTGGCACAGCTTATCGGCCGGCAGGCCAATCCAGGCCATTTTGTGCGCGGGCGGCGGCAGGCTCCAGTTCGGCGCGCCCGGTGGCGCGTGAGGTCCGTAACTGGCGGGAGGATTGGTCTCGGCGTGGCAGGTTGCGCAAGGCAATCCCGCCGCACCCTTGCCGTCCTCACCACGCACCACGTCCATGGCATGAGGAACGCCGGCATCGAATTGCAACGGCGAATCGCCGGGTATGTGGCAGTTCTGGCAACGCGGGCTCTGGAAGACTTTCTGCACCGTGGCAAAGGCTGCCAGCGCCGCCTCATCCCTGGCAAACAGATCGTCGGCATAGCCACCAAAGCCGATCAATATCAACGCGCCCAGAAACAACTGTCTTTTCATCTCAAACCCCTGCCAGGCGCAACGGCAATTCGCGCAAGCGTTGACCGGTCAAGGCAAACACCGCGTTGGCCACCGCCGGTGCCGTGGGCGGTACACCGGCTTCACCGATGCCACCGGGCTTGTCGCTGCTGGGCACGATATGCACCTGGACCAGCGGCATTTCGTTCAGGCGCAGCACCTGATAGTCATGGTAGTTGGACTGCACAACGCGTCCCGCCTTGATCGTGAGTTTGCTGTGCAAGGTCGAACTCAGGCCAAAGGCGATGCAGGACTCCATTTGCGCGGCAATGCTTGCCGGATTCACCGCAATTCCGCAGTCCACGGCGCAGACAACCCGATGTACACGGATCGCCAGGTTGTCCTGCGAAACTTCGGCCACCTGAGCGACGTAACTGCCGAACGACTCATGCACGGCAACTCCCAACGCATGTCCCTCAGGCAGGGGCGCTCCCCACCCGGCCTTCTCCACCGCCAGATTCAGCGCGCCCAAATGCCGCGGATGGTCCTTGAGCAACATTCGCCGGTATTCCACCGGATCCTTACCGGCCGCAGTGGCCAGCTCATCGATCAACGACTCCACGACAAACGCGGTGTGACTGTGCCCCACCGAACGCATCCACAACACCGGGATCCCGGTTTTCGGTGAATGCAGATCCACCTGATGATTCGCCAGACCTTTCATATAAGGCCCGTCGGCCAGCCCCTCGACGGACGTACCGTCGATACCGTTCTTTACAAAACCTGCTTCGAACGGTGTGCCAGCCATGATCGACTGCCCCACCACCACGTGCTTCCAGGCAATCGGTAGCCCATCAGCACCAAGACCGATACGCGCCTGATGCAAAAACGCCGAACGGTAGTAACCGCCGCGCACATCATCCTCGCGGGCCCAGACAGTCTTGACCGGTGCCTGGGCCGCTTTGGCCACCTGCACCGCTTCGCTGACAAAGTCCGACGACGGGTTGGCTCGCCGGCCAAAACCTCCGCCCAGAAAGGTCGTATGGATCTCGATTTGCTCGGGCTTGAGGCCAGTGATTTTCGCTGCAGTTTGCTGATCCATGGTCTGGAATTGAGTGCCAGTCCAGATTTCGCATTTGTCCGCAGTGAGCTTGACCGTACAGTTGAGCGGTTCCATGGGCGCATGGGCCAGGTACGGCACGCTGTATTCGGCGACGACGGTTTTCACCGCCTTGGCCAAGATGCCAGCCGCATCGCCAGCCTGGGTCGCAGACACGCCTTGCGTGGTGGCCAACTTGCGAAATGTTTCCAGTAGCGTCCCACTGTCCAGATCGGCATGGGGCCCCAGGTCCCATTCGACCTTCAGTGCATCACGGCCCAGTTTCGCCGCCCAGAAATGCTCGGCAACCACCGCAACGCCGGTGGGCACCTGCACCACCTTGCGTACCCCTGGTACGGCCATGGCTGCTGCGCCGTCGAAGGATTTGACGGTACCGCCAAACACCGGCGAACGAGCGACCATCGCCGTCAGCAGCCCGTCGAACTGCACGTCCATGCCGAACCGGGCCCGCCCAGTGATTTTCTCCGGGGTGTCGAGACGTTTGGTCGGCTTGCCGATCACTTTCCAGTCTTTCGCCTCCTTGAGCTTTATCGAGGCCGGATCCGGCAGCGGTAGCTGACCGGCGTCATTGGCCAACTCGCCATAACTGGCCCGATGATCACCGGCAATGACCTGTCCTTGCTCGGTACGAATTTCGGAGGGCGCGACGTTAAAGCGTTTGGCAGCCGCCTCGATCAACATGATCCGGGCGGTCGCTCCGGCCAGACGGTAACGGTCGAACTCCATCCAGGTGGACGTCGAGCCACCGGTCATCTGCATCCCGCCAAAGGCCGGCAAACCATAAACCGCCGCTGCCGGAGCATGTTCGACGCGAATCTTCGACCAATCGGCGTCCAGCTCCTCGGCGATCAGCATGGACAACCCGGTCCAGATGCCTTGACCCATTTCCGAATGCCCCAGCAGCACCGTGACGCTGCCATCACTGGCGATGCGCAGAAAGGCGTTGGGCGCAAAAGGTCTGTCCGTCCCTGACTCAGCCTGGGTGAAACGATGGGCCCCGGGAATGACAAAGGCCACGACCAGGCCTCCGCCTATCAGTACTGTGCTTTTGAGAAAGTTACGCCGCGAAGTCTCTATCACGCGATTCATCGCCAAGCCTCCAGGTCCACAAGTACGTGCCAACGGCGCACCGCGGCTTTTCAGCCGAGCTCGGCCGCGCGCTTCACTGCAGCGCGAATACGTGGATAGGTACCGCAACGACAGATATTCCCCGACAAGGCCTGATCGATATCGCGGTTGCTCGGCGAGGGAATTTTCGCCAGCAAGGCTGCTGCCGACATGATTTGTCCGGACTGACAGTAACCGCACTGCACCACATCGAGCTCAGCCCAGGCCCGCTGCACCGGGTGCGAGCCGTCTTTCGACAGGCCCTCGATGGTGAGGATTTTTTGCCCTTTGGCCACCGCCGAGGCCGGGGTGATACAGGAGCGCAACGGCGCGCCATCGACATGCACGGTGCAGGCACCGCATTGCGCAATGCCGCAGCCAAACTTGGTGCCAGTCAGGTGTGCCACGTCGCGCAGCACCCAGAGCAATGGCATGTCATCGGCGACGTCGAACTGCTGCGCTTTGCCGTTGATGTTGAGCGTAAGCATGGTTATTCCTCATGCCGATGACAGGACTCACGGGGTCCTTGAGCTGCGACGCTGTGGCCGACCCGGTCTACGCGCGCATTGGGTTATCCATAGAGCTAAGCGCACTTTGCCAAGCGGTTCATTTTCAGCGACCACCGGTCACGAAAAAGGGCCGCTTCTTTCGAAGCCGCCCTTTGCTGACACCCATCAATTTCCTTATAGCCGAGGTCCGAACAAAATCCCTGTGTAACGCATAAGAAACAGCATGGACACCAGCGTCACGATCCCGAGTTGACCTTCGTAACCATAGGCACCGATGACACCGGTGCACAGCAGGACCACACCGAGCCCAAGGACCTTGCTCGAAAGGTGCAGGACATTCTGAGGGGAGCTGAAGAATTCAAACACTTGGGCGTACTCCTGAAATGGTTCAGTTGTACTGTTGACCGATCAAGTCCCGCGCCAAGATTAAATACCATATGTATCAGCCATTTAAGACAACAATAGTCAATATGACCATAATCATAATTGGTCTTAATGACCACATGCGCAGTCATTAAGACTGCATATTGAAGCATTCTCATTTTCCAGATCAGGACATAATTGTCGATCTACGGCGCGGCCGGACGACTATCGGGGGGCTACGCTGTTATTGCGCCGTGACTACCGAAAAGGAGAACCGCCATGCAACGCATTCAAAAGATCACTCCATGCCTGTGGTTTGACGACCAGGCCGAAGCCGCCGCCGGGTTTTATTGCTCACTCTTCGATCACTCGAAAATCACCGCTATCACTCGCTATGGCAAAGCCGGTTTCGAGCTTCATGGCCGGCCCGAAGGTTCGGTGATGACTGTCAGTTTTGAGCTGGACGGTCAATCCTTTACTGGCCTGAACGGCGGACCGGTGTTCACCTTCAGCGAGGCCATTTCGTTCCAGGTCAACTGCCTGGCCCAGGATGAAGTCGACCACTTCTGGAACGCCCTGTCTGAAGGCGGTGACAAACAAGCCCAGCAGTGCGGCTGGCTCAGGGATAAATTTGGCGTTTCCTGGCAGATTGTTCCGACCGTGCTGATGCAGATGATGAAAGATCCCGACACAACAAAATCCCAACGGGCCATGCAAGCCATGTTGCAGATGAAGAAAATCGATATTGCCGCACTCGAGCAAGCCTTTGCCGGTCAGAGCTAATACACTCTAGAGCTGGCCTGCCGATGGACGCCCGACGATGACCCATAACCCTGCGAAAGATGCTGACAAGGCGCCACGCTTCTGGCGTGACGAAGCCTTGCCTTTTATCGAAGTCCGCTCCATCGCGGACGGCCGCGAGGTCTGCTACGCCCGGCATTCGCACGAGCACTTTTCCATTGGTGCAATTACCGCAGGGCAAAGCACCTACATTCATGAGAACAGTCACCTGAGGGTCAGCGCCGGTACCGTAGTGCTGATGAATCCCGGTGATGTCCACGCCTGCAACCCGATCGACGATCAGCCCTGGTCGTATCGCATGTTCTACGTCGACACGCCTTGGCTGACCGATCTTCAGCACACGCTGGGGTTCAGTCCGGAGCTGGACTTTCGGGCTTTCTCCACCACCCATACCACCGACGCCAGCCTGTATGCGGGGCTGAACCGGCTGTATGAGGTACTGATCGACGAACAGGCCGAACCGCTGCAAAAACACAACAGCGCAGTGGCGTTTTTCTCTGACTTGCAGCAAAGACTCAACCCCTCCGAACTCCTGGGCCGTGAGATCAACCTCAAGCTCGAACGGGCGGCAGAGTACATCCGGGACAATTGCACGTTGGCGTTGAAGCTCGATGACATCTGTGAGGCTGCGCAGCTATCGGCCTCCTACCTGACCCGCGCCTT
Organism: Pseudomonas sp. GW821-FHT01E05; assembly: GCF_059422425.1. NCBI lineage: Bacteria > Pseudomonadati > Pseudomonadota > Gammaproteobacteria > Pseudomonadales > Pseudomonadaceae > Pseudomonas > Pseudomonas sp. GW821-FHT01E05. The sequence continues at coordinate 184,138 of NZ_JBWKWW010000006.1, read as the reverse complement.
CAAGCAGCACTACGGCATGACCCCTCATGCGTTTCTGGTGAATCGGCGTATCCAGTTCGCCCGGGCGCAACTGCGCAGCGGCAAATTGATTGCCGATGTCGCACTGGAAGCCGGGTTTGCCGATCAGGCGCATTTTCAGCGGGCGTTCAAGCAACATCTGGCGGCGACGCCGGGGCAATATCGCAGTTGAGTTCCCCTCATGGCCTCACAAATTCCTTGTGCGACAGCCAATCCAACTGAAGTCATTCTCGCTGAAATAGAGCAAGGACGAGCGATCCTGGGCGTAGTAGATTGCTTCTGCGCCAAGGACATTGAAGGCGACGAAGACATCCTGTGGCGCAAGAACCTGTTGCGACAGATCGGTTACAAGCTGTGAGTTGAAGAGCCGGCAATGAGTGGCGCCGTGACCGCGCCGCAAGCGGAACACTCCGATGCAGGGCGCAGCCACGGCCACTGAGGGCCTCAACGAATCAGCATCGCCGCGGCAGCCGCTACCATGATCGCCGCCGCGCCGCGGAACAGCCGCTGTTGCGCTCGCAAGCTCGACAGCAGGTGCCGGATGCGCACCGCGCCGACAATGAACAGCGCGCCAACGCCCAGCAGAACGAGAATGGTCAGTGGCACCAGCATCAGCCCCCAGGTCTGCAACGAGACCGTCTCAAGGTTGATCACCAGCGGCAACAACGCCAGATAGAAGGCGATGGTCTTCGGGTTGCCCAGGGTAATGGTCAGACCGGATATCGCCGCCGACAGCAGCTCCTTCTTCTTCACCTGCTTGCCGACTTCGATAGCCTGATGGTTGGCGAACCAGAACTGCCAGGCCAGATAGCACAGGTACAGCGCCGCCGCCCAGCGTACCAGCTGGAACAACGCATTGAAGTGCTCGGCGATCATCGCCAGACCAAAGACCGCAAATGACAGGTAGGTCAGATCGCCGAGAATCAACCCAAACAGCAGACAAAAGCCCGACAACGCGCCACCGCTGACGCTGCGCGCCACCAGCGCCGCCATGCCGGGGCCGGGAATGGCGGCCGCGATGCCCAGCGCTGCCGAATAGGTAAGTACTTGTGTCAAATCGAGCATGTCGCTTTCCTCAGGTAATTTATTATTGTATTGCTCGATGATTTCCGCTTCCGGCAAGCAAGGTTATCAACGGCATCAACAGGATGCAGCGACCCACTGCCTGACGACTTCCCGGGAAAAAACCAGATCCTGCATAGCTAATCCGACCGGCTTGAAGATCGTCACGCCCAGGTTCAGGCTTGAATAAAGCGCACACTACAACCTCCTTGTCATTTAAACAGCGAAAGATTACCGGTCAACTTACTGATTTTTTTCTGTGGCCCGATCAAGCCAATGGCAACCAATTCTATGGCTGAACTATCGGCCTCGGAGATACGCGTCTCATACTCCTGATAAGTTTTGCAGGATTGCGCCAGCGCGCTGAATGGCATGGTATGGATTTCATCATCCGCCAGCGCTTTCTCTTGAAGCGCCTGCAAATACTCATTGGTGGATAGCAGAATCGGCAACGGTGCGTAGATGACTCCGGGGTAATTAACATTGTCACGGCTTTGCATGTCAGGTCCGACCAGACCTTCTACCGAACGCCCCAGGCTGACGCCGATGACGCTGACGGCATTGGCCGCATGTCCCAGCCCCAGTGCTTTGTCGACTACAATTACGCATTTGTGAACGGCAGCATCGAAATTCATTGAATCCTCCACAACTAACAATAAATCTTCAGTTCTTTGAGTTTTGTCACACTGAAGTCAGCCCAACCATCGAGCAGCCCGGCAAACTTTGTAGTGTCACTGCCGATGTCGATATCAATTACTTGCCAACTGGCAATTTTTTGCCACTTCATCACACCCTGCAGATGGTTGGGTTGAATCAGAAGCGCAGAGAGTGTCTCTTGAGTTTCAAACAACCCCATTACCACAAAGTTCATAACCTGTTTGCGCCGACTTACATTCCTGCCGCAAGCCCAGCCCAATATTTCGTTGATATAAGGCGAAGATATTGGCCGGTCCAGGGTTAATCGAGGAGGCCAGGGCAAATGCGGCCATGGAGATAATCAAACTCATCACGTACCTTCTTCAAGTCAGTTGGGTAATTCCAGCACTCAGGATAAAGAGCGCTCCCATGCCTGTATTGAAGAAAAATGCCCCCCTAGGGAGTGCGGTATGAACGGGTCGTCTGCTGACCTTTACCGGGATGATCGCTCCCGCCGTTTCTTCATCCGCCAATGACACAACATGGCTGGCAGTCAAAACACGACGCAAACATTACCGATGTCGAGCAAACCGGCCTCAAGTATCAGGTTAGCGTCAATGGCATAACGCGCAGCGCGTTGGTCACCGGGTGTCAGCGTTGCTATAGCGCGCTGTACGCCCCTTGGCTGTATGGATCTTCACACCAGCGGGTGACTGCCAGGCAGCAGGTCGAGCAATAGACATCCTGTCTTCTCCCAATGGCGCCACCTCCGGGATGAGGCAGACGCTCGCTATCAGCATGGTTTTTTTACAATGGATGGGGAGGCGTAAGCCTTGCCAGGGTATCAGCAGTCGATCCAGCAGTTGGCCTGTGATTTGCTCCCTCTCCCATCGGGCTTCCTATCCTGGGAGTCAAGTTGGAGGTCAATATGCTTATCACAAAGCCTTTATTGGCATTAGCTATCGGCGCAATCTTATCGACATCAACCGTCCTGGTACCTGACACAATTTCTGGATTTTCGAGTGCCTATGCCAGGGAGGGTGGCAGCGGCCATGGTGATGGGGGCGGCGCAGGCCACAGTGGTGGAAGTGGTAGCGGGCATGGCGATGGTCATGCCGGCGAAGGCCACTCAGGGAGTTCGGCTTCTGGCCGTGATGGAAGTCATGCCGAACCTGGCGATGACCACGGCATTCACGCAGCCGGCGAGCTTGGAGATGACCACGGTGTTCACGCAGCAGGCGAGCTTGGGGATGACCACGGTGTTCACGCAGCAGGCGAGCCTGGGGATGATCGGGGCGTTCATGTAGGCGGTGAGCCTGGAGATGACAAGAGCGGGACCTGAAAGGCTGCATTGACTGACAACCTATAAAGTCTTGGGGCAGGCTTTATAGGTTTTCTTTTGAATGAAAGAAGACAAACACCCAGGAACAAGACAATCCCCTTGCCCCCGTTTACGGGGCAGATCCCCCAATCCTGGTCTCGTTTTGGCGATATCGCCACCCTGAAAAAGAGGCTGATTGTTCCTCGACACATCACATACACTCTCTGCATCTGCGGGTGACACCTGAGTCCAAGGCACAATGCAGCCACACTGCCAATGCCAGTCAGTTAAGGAATTTCAGGTTCAGCACTGCCCCCCGTAGCAGCTGCCGAAGGCTGCGTCCGGCGGCGAAGCCGTCGCAAATCCTGCTTCCACGATTTGTCTGGATACCGCAGTGACTGTTTTACGACTGCTGCGCAGCCGGACGCAGGCTTCGCCAGCTGCTACTGTCCGCGTAATGTCTTGACTGACTGGCATTAGCCACACTGCCTGAAATAAAAATATCCCATGGAGCCCATCATGGATCTCGCAACACTCACCTTATTTCTTCCCGCCTGTTTCGCTTTGAACATGGCCCCCGGTCCGAACAACCTGCTCTCGGTGAGCAACTCGACCCGCTACGGCTATCGCACCTCCTGCGTCGCCGGGGTGGGTCGCCTGCTGGCCTTTGCCGGAATGATCGCCCTCGCCTCGGCCGGTTTGGCCGTGGTGCTGCAGACCTCGGAACTGTTGTTCTACGGGATCAAGATTCTAGGCGCGGCCTATCTGTTTTACCTGGCGCTGCAGTTGTGGCGCGCCAGTCCCGAAATCGAAACCGAGGCGGTGAAAGCGCCGGTCGGCGTGCTGGCTCTGGCGCGGCAAGAATTTTTGGTGGCTGCCGGCAATCCAAAGGCGATCTTGATTTTCACCGCCTTCCTGCCGCAGTTCGTCGACTCGACACAAGCGGTCACACCGCAGTTCGCTGTGCTCGGTGCGTTGTTCCTGTGCCTGGAATGGATCGCCATCAGCGCCTACGCCTACATGGGCTTGCACATGCGCCGCTGGTTTGCCGAGCCACGCGGCAAGCGGATATTCAACCGCTGCTGCGCCGGGTTGTTGTCGGGTGCTGCTTCGGTGTTGCTGATGGCCCGCCGGGCTTGAGAAATTCCAGCGTTAGACTCGGAGTAGCAGTTGAATGAACATCAGCATTTTCTACGCACTGGCGGCCGCCGCACTATTTGGTGCGAGTACACCACTGGCCAAACTGTTAGGCCTGAATCTCTCCCCGATCCTGCTCGCCGGCCTCCTGTACCTGGGTAGCGGAATTGGTCTGACAGTCGTCAGGTTTATCCGCGACCGCCGTTGGCAAAAAACCGGTCTTACGCCGTCAGAATGGCCGTGGCTTATCGGTGCGATCGCTTTTGGTGGTGTTCTTGGCCCGATCGCACTGATGTTTGGTTTAACCCGAACATCAGCCTCGACAGCGTCACTCATGCTTAATCTGGAAGCCGTACTGACAGCGTTACTGGCGTGGGTCGTTTTCAAAGAGAATGCTGATCGCCGGATCGTGGCGGGTATGCTCGCCATCGTTGCCGGAGGCCTCGTCCTGGCGTGGCCGCAGAGTACAACCCGGTCTTATGAGTGGCTTGGGCCATTGGCTGTCGCTTTGGCCTGTGCTTGCTGGGCTATCGATAACAATCTGACGCGCAAGGTTTCAGCCTCGGATGCTCTTTTTACTGCTGGTATCAAAGGCTTGATCGCCGGTCTGGTGAACTGTTCTCTGGCACTTTTCCTGGGGGCTCAACTTCCAGATTTTTCCGTGCTTGGCCCCACGCTCATCGTTGGATTTCTGGGCTACGGCATCAGCCTGGTGCTGTTCGTTCTGGCGCTTCGAGGGCTTGGCACCGCACGCACCGGCGCGTACTTCTCTACGGCACCGTTTCTGGGCGCAGCCATTTCGATTTTGATGTTGGGCGAGCCTGTGTCCTTCACGTTCTGGGCGGCGGCCTTGTTGATGGGCACAGGTGTCTGGATTCATCTCACCGAAAGCCATGCCCACGATCACCAACACGACCCGCTCACGCACGAACACCGTCATGTTCACGACGAGCACCATCAACACGAGCATTCGTTTGAATGGGATGGAACGCAGCCCCACAGCCACGTACATGACCATGCGCCGATCCGCCACAGCCATCCGCACTTTCCAGACATTCATCACCGGCACAAGCACTGAGGTCACGCTCAAGCAAAAGCCGGAATTCGCTGTCGATTTTCCGGTGGAGGCTCAGCGCCGGTCACTCTAGACTCGTGTCCATGAACCTAAAAAACACCCTACTCCCGCCCCATACCGAGATGGTTCGCGCCATGCTCGAACGAGACACCGCCTATGAGGGGGTGTTCTTTACCGCGGTCAAAACCACCGGCATCTTTTGTCGCCCGACCTGCACAGCGCGCAAGCCGAAGCCGGAAAACGTCGAGTTCTTCGCCCATGTCGACGAGGCGATGTCGGCGGGCTATCGCGCTTGCCTGCGTTGCAAGCCGCTGGACGCCGCGGCCATCGCACCGGACTGGGTGCAAAAGCTGCTCTCGGCGGTGGATACCGACCCCGACCAGCGCTGGACCGATGCCCAGTTACTGGCCAAGGGCATCGAGCCGCTGAAGCTGCGGCGTTGGTTCAAACAACATTTTGGCATGACCTTCCATGCCTGGCTGCGCACCCGGCGCCTCGGCATGGCGTTAGGCGGCATCAAACAGGGCAATTCCATTGATAACGTCGCGTTCGACTCGGGTTACGAATCCCTGAGCGGTTTCCGCGACGCGTTTCAAAAGTCCTTCCATATCACCCCCGGCCGCGCCGCCAACAGCGAGCCACTGCTGTTCACCCGCCTGACCACACCGCTGGGGCCGATGATCGCCATGGCCGAGCGCCGTGGGCTGGTGCTCCTGGAATTCCTCGATCGACCCGCGTTGACCCGGGAGGTAGAAGCACTACAAAACCGCTACAGCTATGCCGTGGCGCCAGGGCACAACGCCTACTTGCGACAAATCGAAAATGAACTGGCGCAGTATTTCGCAGGCAAGCTGACCGAGTTCAAGGTCCCGCTGCATTTGCCGGGCAGCGATTTCGCCAGGCAGGTCTGGGCCGAACTGACGAAAATCCCCTATGGCCAGACCAGCACCTACGGCACCATCGCCGTGTTGCTGGGCAAACCCGGCGCCAGTCGTGCCGTGGGCCTGGCGAACGGGCATAACCGTCTCTCGATTGTCGTGCCCTGCCACCGGGTGATCGGTGCAGATGGCTCGTTGACAGGCTATGGTGGAGGACAACCGCGCAAGGCGTTTTTGCTTAGGCTGGAAAAGGCCAAGGTGCAGGTCATTCAACAACTCGCGTTCTGATCGCTCCCCGTTTATTTCAACCCCGTCTATATCAACAAAGTCATAAGGGAAGGACATCCGATGGACACGCTCGACAATCAATTTCACCAGCTGCACCACGAGGGTTTGCTGATCCTCACCAACGTCGCCGATGCCGCCGGGGCGCGGCTGGTGGAGCAATTGGGCAGCAAAGCCATTGCCACCAGCAGCGCGGCTGTGGCGTGGGTTCATGGCTATCCGGATGGCAACACCCTGCCCCTCGAACGCCTGGTGTCGACCGTCGAGTCCATTGCCCGAGTGATTTGCGTGCCGTTGACCGTGGACATCGAGGCCGGTTATTCCGATGACCTGGCACGGGTTGCCGATGTGATCGATGCGGTGATCGCCGCCGGGGCCGTCGGGATCAACATCGAAGATGGCGCCTCACCGCCCGAACTGTTGGCACGCAAGATCGAGATCGCTCGTCAGGTTGCCAGGCGCCGCGACGTGAAGCTGTTCATCAATGCGCGCACCGACGTCTACCTCAAGGGTCTGGTGCCCGCCGAAGATCGCGTCGCAGAAACGCTCAAGCGTGCGGCGTTGTATCAAGCCGCTGGCGCCGATGGGTTGTTCGCCGCAGGCGTGACCGCGGAGTACGAAATTGCGGCGCTCTGCCAGGGCACCACGCTACCGGTGAACGTACTCGGATTACCCGGCCTGCCGTCGCCAGACGAGCTCAAAATCCTCGGCGTACGCCGCTTGAGTGCAGGATCGGGCATCGCCGAGTTTCTTTACGGCGCCATGGCCGGGCTTGCTAAAAGCTTTCTGCAAACCGGCAAGCTCGACAGCAGCCACCTGAAGGCCTTCACCTATGGCGAAGTGAACGCCCTGCTCAAACCCTCCGGGAAAGCCTGATCGCGATGCTCGATCCCTATCTGCCCGCGACCGAGTTTCTGTCGTCCATCGATGACGACTGGCGGCGCCACATTGCCGCCATCGGCCCTTGCCTGCATCAGCCCCATCCGGCGCGCGATCCTTATGAGTCGCTGGTGCGGGCGATTGCCTACCAGCAACTGCATGCCAAGGCCGGGGATGCGATTGTCGGGAGGTTGCTGGCGTTGTTTCCCTCGGGCGCGTTTCCGAGGCCTGAGCAGATTATTGCAACCGGGATTGACCAGATACGCAGTTGCGGGTTTTCGGCCAGCAAGATCGCGACCATTCAGGGGATTGCTGAGGCGGCGTTGAGTGGTGTGGTGCCGGATTACGCCACGGCATTGACCATGGACGATGAGACATTGATCGAGCGGTTGATTACCTTGCGCGGGGTTGGACGCTGGACGGTTGAGATGCTGCTGATTTACAGCCTGGAACGGCCGGATATTTTGCCGGCCGATGATTTTGGCGTGCGCGAGGGGTATCGGCGGTTGAAGGGGCTGGAGGTGCAGCCGACGCGCAAGCAGATGATCGAAATGGGGTTGTGGTGGAGTCCGTATCGGACGACGGCGGCCTGGTATTTGTGGCGGGTGCCGAACAAATGAAAGCGACGAAGGTCGCATAACCGCTGATCGGAAACTGCTGTGCCCCTGTCAGATCTGACAGTAGCCACAACTGGCAACCGGCGACGCGATTCTGGTGCCGGTCGAAGGGTGCTGAAGGTCTAGTGGCCTGTGTGGCTAGTTCTGTTAGTCAACTTCGGCGCCAGCAGCCCATATCCTGCGTTGCTGTTCCTCGCCATAGCGGGCTATGACTCGTCACAGCGCCTTGGCTCTGGGCCGCCGGCATCCGAATTTGAGCTAACGAACTAGCCACACAGGCCACTAGGCTGTCCTAAGTACGTCCAAGAACAGCCGGAGATTCCCATGCAGCTCGAAGGTTCCTGTCATTGCGGTGCGGTCAAGTTCAGCCTGAGCAGTGCACACCCCTACCCTTACCAGCGCTGCTATTGCTCGATCTGTCGCAAGACTCAGGGGGGTGGCGGTTATGCGATCAATCTGGGCGGTGACGCCAACAGCCTGAAAGTCCGCGGCCGCAAAAACGTCGCGATCTATCACGCCCGACTCAAGGATGAAGGTGATCGCCGCGCCCACAGCAGCACCGCCGAGCGTCACTTCTGCAAGCTCTGCGGTAGTGCGCTGTGGCTGTTCAGCCCGCAGTGGCCGGAGCTGATCCACCCGTTTGCCTCGGCCATCGACACACCGCTGCCGGTGCCGCCGGAACATACGCATCTGATGCTTGGCTCAAAAGCCGATTGGGTTGAAGTCCAGGCGCACCCCGGCGACCAGCAATTCGAGGTCTACCCGCAAGAATCCATCGCCCAGTGGCATGAGCGGCTTGGCTTGAACCGATGAGCCGTTGCGCTTGAAATAGATGGCTTTTTGTAGGAGCAGCCGCTCGACGCTCGATGGGTCCGGGCGGCGTTCCGACGATGGCGATCTCGAGGACGCCATCGCCGGCAAGCCGTGCTCCTACAGGTTCTGCGCCCTCACCACATCCTTTGTGAACCTTTAACTCTTGACCAGCGAGTGCTCGACCTGACTACGACGGCGAAAGCGATCGAACCAGAGGTAGACCACCGGGGTGGTGTACAGCGTCAGCAGTTGTGACACCGCCAGCCCGCCGACGATGGCAATCCCCAGCGGTTGTCGCAATTCGGAGCCGGCGCCATGACCAAAAGCCAGCGGTACCGCTCCCAGCAAGGCAGCCAGAGAAGTCATCAGAATCGGACGCAGCCGTAACAGACAACCTTCGCGCACAGCATCGCGGGGACTCATCCCTTGCTGCTCGGCCGCCAGGCTGAAATCGACGATCATGATGGCGTTTTTCTTGACGATCCCGATCAACAAAATGATCCCGATCATGCCCAGGACTGAAAGATCCTGACCACAGATGATCAACGCCAGCAAGGCGCCGAAGCCTGCCGAGGGTAACGTGGAGATGATCGTCAACGGATGGATGGCGCTTTCGTACAGCACACCCAGGACGATGTAGACCGTCAGAATCGCCGCCAACACCAGCCACGGCTGCGACTTGATGGAATCCTGAAACGCTTGGGCGGTTCCCTGAAAGCTCCCACGGACGCTATCCGGCAATCCGACATCCAGCGAGGCCTGCTGAATTGCCGCGACGGCGTTGCTCAGGGCTTGACCCGGCGCCAGGTCGAACGACAGCGTGATGGCCGGGAATACCCCCTGATGGTTGATCACGATCGGCGCCAGCTCGTTCTTGACGCTGGCCAACAGGTTCAACGGCACCCTGTCGCCGGCGGCTGAACGAACGTACAGATGCGCAAGCGTATCGAGCGACAACTGCCAGCGCGGATCGAGCTCGAGAATCACATGATTCTGATCGAGCTGGGTGAACATGGTGGCGATCTGTCGCTGCCCGAACGCATCGTAAAGCACGTCATCGATAGCCTGGACGGTGACACCCAGCCGTGCCGCCGTGGGGCGGTCGATCACCAGTGTCGCCTGGGGTGCGGCGTGCTGCTGATCGGAGGTGACATGCTGCAACTGTGGCAGCGTCTTGAACTTCGCCAACAGAACCGCGCTCCAGTGGTCCAGCTCAAGGCTGTTCGGGTCCTGGAGGGTGTATTGATACTGGGTCTTGCTCGCCCGCCCACCGATCTGAATGTCCTGGTTGGCCTGCATGAACAGCTTGATAGCAGGCACCGCATCAAGCTGCGGTTGCAGTCGGGCGATCACTTGCTGGGCGCTGGCGGTGCGTTCACTGAAGGGCTTGAGGTTGATCATCACCTTGCCCTGGCTGATCGTCGGGTTGGGTCCGATCCAGAAATAGACCTTGGCCACTGCTGGGTCCTGACCGATGATATCGGTCAGGCGCGCGACGTCCTCGCGCATTGCCTGCGACGAAATATCCGGCGCCGCCTCGGCGACCCCCTGAATCAGCCCGGTGTCCTGCTGTGGGAAAAAGCCTTTGGGGATGTAGACATACAGCGCAGCCGTCGCCACCAGTGTCGCCAGCGCGACTACCAGGGTCAGGCGCTGATGCTCCAGTACCCAATCCAGACTACGTCGGTAACCATCGTGCAAGCGTGTGAACCCCGCTTCACAGGCCTGCGCGAATCGCCCGGGGCGGTCCTCGGCGTGGGGTTTCAAGAGCCACGCGCAGAGCATTGGCGTCACCGTAAGCGAAACGATGCAGGACATGACAATCGCCACGCTGACCGTGACCGCGAACTCGCGCATCAGGCGTCCGACGATCCCTCCCATCAACAAAATCGGCAGGAATACCGCGATCAGCGAAACCGTCATAGAGACGATGGTGAAACCGACTTCACGCAAGCCATCGACCGCCGACTGCAGGCGTGACTTGCCCATTTCCAGGTGACGCACGATGTTTTCCATCACCACGATGGCGTCGTCGACCACGAATCCCACCGCGATCGCCAACCCCATGATCGACAGGTTATCCAGGCTATAACCCAGCAAGTACATCACCGCAAAGGTCGCCACCAGTGACAGAGGAATGGTCAGGCTCGGGATCAGGGTCGCGGTGGCTTTGCGCAGAAACACAAAGATCACTACCACGACCAGCGCGATGGACAGCAACAACGTGAACTGCACGTCATGCACCGACGCTTCAATCGTCTGCGTGCGATCGCCCACCACCTGAACCTGAACGTCACGGGGCAACGATGCCGTCAACGACGGCAGACGCGCCTTGATCGTTGCAATGGTCGCCAGCACGTTGAAACCCGGCTGTTTATGGATGTCGACAATGATCGTCGGCTCCCCGCCGATGGCCGCCGCCTGCTGGGTATCTTCGGCACCATCGATCACCCGGCCAAGGTCGCCCAGTTTGATCGGCATCCCGCTCTTGTAGGCAACCACCTGGTCGCGATAGCCCTGCGGGTCGAGCAACTGGTCGGTGGTGTTGAGGGTCACGTTACGGCTGGCACCGTCCAGGCTCCCTTTGGGCTGGTCGAGCGTACTCAGACCGATGACGCTACGCACGTCCTCCAGTGTCAAGCCGCGAGCTGCCAGGGCATCCGGGTCGATCTGAATGCGCACAGCGGGTTTCTGTTCACCATGAAAGTCCACCAGACCAACGCCCGGCACCTGCGATAACTGCTGAGCCAGGTAATTGTCGGCATAGCGATCCAGTTCGTGCAGCGTGCGAGTCGGTGACGTCAGCGCCAACGAAAGCACGGTGAACTCGGCCGGATTGACCTTGTTGAAGGTCGGCGCACTGGTCATGCTTTTGGGCAGGCTGGCGCTGGCGGTATTGATCGCCGACTGGACATCCTGGGCGGCGCCGTCAATGTTGCGGGACAAATCGAACTGCAGCACGATCTGGGTTTTCCCCGAGGCGCTGGACGAGGTCATGGATGTGACTTGAGGGACTGCCGAGAAAGCACGCTCCAATGGTGTCGCCACCGAAGTCGCCATAGTCTCGGCACTCGCGCCGGAGAGTTTTGCGGTGACCTGAATCGTCGGGAAATCCACGGTCGGCAGCGGCGCTACGGGTAACTGAAAATACGCGAAGCTTCCCAGCAGCATCACCCCCAACGCCAGCAAGCCCAAACCGACACGTCGCTGGATCAAACCGGACAAGGCTTTCATCGCCCTCCCTCCACGCCGTTGCTGGAGGCAATCGATACGGACGTATCGACTTGCGCAGGATCAGCCTGAACCGCAGACACCTTGACTCCCGGTGCGATACGCGACTGCCCTTGAACCACGACCGTTTCACCCGGTTCCAGCCCTGCACGAATCCATTGCTGGCCATCGACCACGGCCGCCGCCTGGACTGGTCGCGGCGCTACTCGCTGATCAGCGTTGACCACATAAACAAAACTGCCCTTCTGTCCTAACTGGACCGCGTTGGCCGGAACCACGGTTGCCTTGCGCTGGGTATTGAGCAACAGGCGGGCGTTGACCAACTGCCCGGGCCAAAGCTTGTTATCGGCATTGTCGAATTGGGCTTTGAGCTGAATCTGGCCGGTGGCGGCAGCGACCTGACTATCAATGAAGCTCAGGTGCCCGCTGGCAATCTGTTGCCGACCATCACGGCTCATGGCAACCACCTGCAAGGGCTGGCGCGCAGTCTCTTCAAGGATTTCGGACAGCTCATCCTGGGACACGGCAAAGGCCACCGAGATCGGGGCCATTTGAGTGATGGTCACCAACCCCGTCGCGTCCGTGCCATGAACAATCGAGCCGACGTCCAGCAGGCGCTGGCCGGTGCGCCCGGTCAGCGGTGCGAGGATCTGGGTGAATCCCAGTTGCAGACGCGCATTCTCCAGCGCGGCCTGATCCGCCTGTACGCTGGCTTGCTGCGCGGCCAGCTGCGCCCGATAGGTATCGACATCCTGGGTCGGACCGGCCTTGGCCGCAGCCAGTTTACTGGCCCGATCCAGGCTGACGCGCAGATTGGCCAGTTGCGCTTGATCTTTGGCGACCACGGCCTGGGCCTGCGCCAACTGAGCGTGATAGACCCGCGGATCGATCTGCGCCAGTTGGCTGCCAGCAGTCACCATCTGGCCCTCACTGAAGAGCACCTTCTGCAACTCGCCATCGGCCCTTACCCGCACATTCACCGTGTTGAGCGGCTGGACGTTGCCGATCGCATCCAGCCAGATGGGCAAATCTTGTTGGCGGGCCTGCTGCATGACCACCGGCACCGCACTGTCCGCCGGTTTGGCGGGTTCGGCGGATGCGCGCCATGGGGTGCTGATCACCCACCCGGCGCCCAGCAGGACGATGAGCAGTCCGGCATGGCGCCAGCGGCGAAAAGGAGGCGAAACGAGTGGGACGTTCATGGGCGTGTGGCCTGAAGAGCTGAAGAAGACGGAGTGGGCATGGTGTTAGACGAGATGGCGGCAGCCGTGAAATCACCGCCCAGTGCGCGAAACAGGCCGACTGCGGCCTGCAAATGCTGCAGGCGCACCTGCAGCAACGTGTCTTCGGCCTGGTACTGGGTACGCTCCACGACCAACAGCGTCTGGAAGTCGGTCGAGCCCAGACGGTAACGAACCTGCGCCAGCCTCGCGGCCTCACGGGCCGAGGCCACTGCAGCGCGGTTCAGCTCATAGGCTTGATCCAGTTCATGGGCAGCACTCAACTGCGTCTCGACATCCTGCAAGGCTTCGATCACCGACTCCCGATAGCTGGCCGTCAATTCCTGGACATGAGCCTGATCGAAGTGCAATTGGCCGTTCAGTTGGCCACCCATGAACACCGGTTGGGCCAGTGTGCCGACCACGCTCCAGATCCGTCCTCCAGCCAGGGTGTCGAGGCCGCCCATCAGATCCAGCGATAGATTGGGTAAAAAGGCAGCTCGCGCCACACCGACATCAAAATTGGCCGATTTCAGGCGTGCCTCGGCCGACTGGATATCCGGCCGCTGGCGCAGCAGGCCGATCGGCAATCCAAGCGTAGGCTTTGGTACGTCGAACCGCTCCAGGCCGGTCTGAGACACGGTGAATCCTTGTGGCGCAGCGCCGACCAGTACCGCCAATTGATACAGCGCCTGATCGCGTTGCTGACGCAGGGCCGGCACCGCGGCCTGAAAGGTTTGTCGGGCATTGCGTTGCTGCTCGACCTCAAGGTTGGACACTGCCCCCTGGCTGGCTTGCACCTGGACCAACTCAAGCACTTGTTGCGCGTCGTCAGCGATCGACTGTGCCAGACGCAGCCGCTCTTCGAGCGAGAGCACCTGGAAATAGCTGTCGGCAATCGACGCTCCCAAGGTCATGCGCAAGGTCTGCGCATCGAAAGCGCTTGCTTGCGCCAGCGTCTGGGCTGCGTCAGCCGTTGCCCGGTGCTTGCCCCAGAAGTCCACCTCATAGGACGCCTGGGCAAACACGCTGCGTGTCTGGCTCGTCGAGCTACCGTTCTGCCGCTGATAGCTGCCGCCCAAAGCCACTGCCGGGTATTGTGCGGCACCCGCCACCTGGGCCGAAGCACGGGCTTCATCGATTCGGCTGAGAGCCGCTTGCAGGGTGTAATTGTGATCCAGACCGCGGGCGATCAGAGCGTCGAGCTCCGGACTGTGAAACTCTGTCCACCACTGCCCGCCCGCTGCCGGTGCGCTGGAAGCCGCGCCGGCCCAGGCCGGCGCAACTGCCAATGCGGGTTGATGGTAGGTCGGCACCAGCGAGCAACCACTCAACAACAGCATGCCCAGGAGCGTCAGCCGTTTAGAAAGTCGAAGCGAGGCTGAGGACGGTCTGAAAGACGAAGGTAACGTAACGACGGGCATCTACTGATCATCTCCGGCAAAGCCTGTGTGGCTTGGCCACCACGAATGGCGCGAAGATAACAATGGGCACCTAGCAGAGCGTTCCCCTGAACCTAAACATTAGTTTAGTTAAGCCCACCGGGGTCTTCGAAGCTGTTCCCCCTGCCTATGAATTATTTGACAGGTTTGCCCGAAAAATCAGGCTACCGAAGAGAGCGCTGGAATCGCGCTGTGAAAGCGGAACTCGGTATCCGATGACTCGATGAGAACCTGCTCGGTCGCCCTGACCTTCTCGATCACCTGGGCAATGTCCTTGGCGTCCCCGTACTGGTGAGCCAGTTTCAGATATCCCTGGAAATGCCGGGCCTCGCTTTTCAGCAGACCGAAGTAGAACTTGCCCAGTTCTTCATCCAGATGCGGCACCAGCGCTTCGAAGCGTTCGCAACTTCGAGCCTCGATAAAGGCACCGACCACCAGGGTATCCACCAGTTTGACCGGTTCGGGGTTGCGCACTACTTTGCGCAACCCCGAGGCATAGCAGCTTGCGGAGAGCTGGCGTCCCCAGTTTTGCATTTATGGCGACGTTGGCGAGGTGCGCTATTGCTCCGAGCGCTGCCGGAGCGGGCCATTCACTCCCCCCGCCATCTTCACCGTCTGCGCCGGTTTGATGGCTTCTGTTCCAGGACCGTCTCGGCTCTCCATTGCGCCGCGGCGAGTCTGGAGGTAAAGAACTCTGCCAAGGCGCTAACTTTCGCTGGCCGTGCACGAGCCGTGGGTGTGACGAAATAAAGCCCCCCTTCAGGCAAACGCCAATCGGTCAACAGCGGCTCGAGCTGCTTGTCGCGCAAATACTGTGTCGCGATGAACTCGGGGATCTCCGTGATGGCCAGTCCGGCAAGGACGGTAGGTAATAATGCCTCCACGCTCGTTGCCCGCAACCCGCCGGCGGGCACAACAGTGCATTCCTCAGCGCTCTTTGTGTGCGTAAAGCGCCAGATGTCATGCCTATTTCTGTTGATGTAACTCAGGCACCGGTGAGCACCCAACTCGCTCGGGTGTTGCGGGCGACCGTAGTGGGACAGATAGTCAGGGGACGCCACCACGAACCGGCGCACCGGTGCAATGAGACGGGCAACGAGTGACGAATCCTCCATGACCGCGATACGCAGGGCGGCGTCAAAGCCCTCGCCAATCAAGTCAGCTTGCGCGTCCGCGGAATGGAGATCGATGGAAATGTCTGGATAGGTCCGAAAGAACTCGGGCAGCAACGGGGCGACCCAGCGCGCCCCAAAGGAAAGCGGTACCGCGAGCTTTACGAGACCACGTGGTCGACTCGATGTCTCACGTGCGAAATCCTCGGCGTCCTCAGCCTCCGCGTAGATCCTTGCCGCTCGATCGGCGAGCGAGCGGCCATAGTCCGTGAGCGCAAGTCGTCGGGAGGTGCGGTTGAACAATCGACCTCCCAACCGCTCTTCAAGGCGGGTAACGGCCCGCGAGACCGTCGCGACCGAGACACCCATGGCTGTTGCCGCCGCCGCAAATGAACCTTCTTCGGCGACCTTCCCGAACATCGCGAGTCCTTCGAAATCTGGCAGCTTCGACATGACATTCCTGCAACGATGGTTTTCATTCATTTCTATTTCGAAAAATAGCGCATGGCCATAGATTTGTCTCACCCAACTTCCTCCGACGTAGCTTGCATCGCGGGTACGGAGCTCTTCGTCGATGGAGGGCAGGCCCAAGTCTGACGACTGGCCTGGGCGGCTGGTTCGTCAATTGAATGAAAGAGGATATGACCATGCTTGAAGTGTTTGCCTTTGCCACGCCCAACAGCCTCAAGGTCTCCATCGCGCTGGAAGAGTTGGGGCTGGACTACCGGCTCGTCCCCGTCAATTTGCGTCAGGGGGAACAGAAGAGCGAAGCCTTCCGAGCCTTGAATCCCAACGCCAAAGTGCCCGTGCTTATTGACCGCTCCTCCGAGCCAGGCGTCGACGATGTGGTGCTCGGCGAGTCCGCCGCCATCCTGGTCTACCTTGCAGAGAAAACCGGGCAACTGCTTGCGAATCATGGCATTCATCGCGGCAAGGTATTCGAACAACTCTTCTTCCACGCGTCCGGCCTGAGTCCCGCGTTCCTGCAGGCGTTCCTGGTCAACCTGCAGTCCTCACCGCAAGCTGAGGCCCAAGCGCGTGCTTTATCGGAAGTAGATCGAGTTCTGGGGGTGCTCAACCACAACCTTGAGCAGAGTCCTTATGTGGCTGGTGAGACGTACAGCATTGCGGACATCGCACATTTCGGGTGGGTGTGGCGTCACCAGGCAATCGGCGCCTCTCTCGCCAAGTTCCCGTTCGTGACTCGCTGGTACGAAGAAGTCTCGGCGCGGCCCGCAGTCGTTACGGCCATCAAGAAGACCTTGGCGCTTGCTCAATAACGCAACGCCCACTCTCTCAACCCCCTGGGGCAAAGCGGCCGCTTGAGGGCGCCGGATGCGAGAGAGGTCCACGCCATACGCCCGGAATCGGCTCAACAGTCAATGACTGAGGAAAAGAATCATGAATGCTCGCATCAATGAACTGCTGCTTCGCAACCTTCAGGAGGTCTTTGGTGAAGGTGACGCGTCCCGTCGTCGCGAGGCCATCATGGAGCTCTACACAGAGGATTGCATGATCTACGTGCCTCCAGGTGTTTTTGTCGGGCACGACGCGCTGGACAAACTTGCCGGAGATCTTCGCGCGATGCACCCGCACTTCGTGTACACGCCACACAGTAAACCGCAGGCGCTCCACAATGCCGGTCGCCTGGCATGGGGCTCTGGTCCGCGCGGCGAGTCACCCGACTACACGGGTTGGGATGTGATCATCGTTCGCGATGGGAAGATAGCGGCGCTCTATGTCTTTCTCGATAGCGATCCCACCTGAAACAACCGAGCGCTCTCGCTTGGCTGCACTGGGTCGGCGAGCGAGAGTACTCCCTCGGGGTGCGTTCAATGCAAAAATTAAAAAGCCCCGCAGACCTTAATCTGCGGGGCTTTTCTATATATGGCGGACAGATCATGATTCAAAACTACGTCACGTCAGCGTCGGGATACCACTATGGAATCTGAATTCGCTATCCGGGCTGTCAATCAAGCCAGCCTCAACCGTCCTGACCTTTTCGATTACACGATCCACGTCAGCGGCATCCCCGTACTGATACGCAAGCTTTAGATAGCCTTGGAAGTGCCGTGCTTCGCTTTTAAGCAAGCCGAAGTAGAATCGCCCCAACTCATCGTCCAGATGCGGCACCAGCGCTTCGAAGCGCTCACAGCTACGGGCCTCGATAATGGCTCCCACCACCAACGTATCAACGAGCTTCACTGGCTCATGGCTTCGTACAACAGCTCTTAGCCCAGAGGCATACCGACTAGCCGACAGCGGGCGCCATTCGATTTTGCGCTTTTTCATTAGCCGCAAAACCTGTTCGTGATGCACAAGCTCTTCACGGGCCAGCCGAGACATCATGATCACCAGATCAGAGTAAGCACCGTACTTGGCAATCATGCTCAGAGCAGTGCTAGCGGCCTTGAACTCACAATTCTTGTGGTCGATCAGCAGGGTTTCCTGATCCGCCAGCGCGGCCTGGACCCAACCGTCCGGGGTGCGGCAACCCAAAAACTCGTGAATTTCCGGAAAAATCATAGGGACACTTCCGTACGTTCAGGAGCGTGGCAAGGCAGGAGGGCAGCGACTTCAAGGATCGGTAACATGAGGCTCACGAAAGAAAGGTTCACAGCGAAGGGCGCTGATTATACCGGCCGGGCCGCAGACCACCAGTCGGCCGACTTGATGTGCGTCAACATCACAGTCAGCGCACAGCAACTATAGTTGTGCAACGTAGCGTCTATCACCTTCTGGAGATCCCGATCATGCAAGCCATTCGCAGCATCCTGGTGGTCATTGAGCCCGAGCATTCGGAAAGTCTCGCACTCAAACGCGCCAAGCTGATCGCCGGAGTGACCCAGGCGCACCTGCATTTGCTGGTCTGCGACAAGAAGCATGAGCACTCGGCGCTCCTGAGCGTGCTCAAGAGCAGCCTGTTGAGCGAAGGCTACAGCGTCACCACCGAACAGGCGTGGAATGAAAGCCTGCACGAAACCATTATCGACGTGCAGCAGGCCGAAGGCTGCGGCCTGGTGGTCAAGCAGCATTACCCCGACAACCCGCTGAAAAAGGCCCTGCTCACCCCGGCGGACTGGAAACTGCTACGCTATTGCCCGACTCCGGTGTTACTGGTCAAGACCTCCACCCCCTGGACTGGCGGAACCATTCTGGCGGCCATCGACGTCGGCAATACCGATGGCGAACACCGCAACCTGCACGCCAGCATCGTCGATCACGGCTTTGACATCGCCAGCCTGGCCAAGGCGCAGTTGCATGTCATCAGCGCCCATCCGTCACCGATGCTGTCGGCGGCCGATCCAGTGTTTCAGCTCAAGGAAACCATCGAAGCCCGCTACCGCGAGCAGTGCAAGGCGTTTCAGGCCGAGTTCGACATTGATGACGACCATTTGCATATCGAAGAAGGCCCGGCAGACGTATTGATTCCACACTTTGCCCACAAGTTGCAGGCATCGGTCACGGTCATCGGTACCGTGGCGCGTACCGGATTGTCAGGTGCATTGATTGGCAATACCGCGGAAGTGGTGCTCGACTCGCTGGAAAGCGACGTACTGGTGCTCAAGCCGGACCAGATCATGGACCACCTGGAGGAAGTGGCGTTGAAGCATTGAGGTGATGATCACCTGTGGCGAGGGAGTGGCCGCTCCCTCGCCACTAGGTTTCAGCAATCAGGAACCGAAGGCATCCCTGAGAAAGCCCGGCGCGATGTAACGCTGATAATGAGCTTCAGACAGCAGGAAAAACTCCCGATCAATGGCATCACGCAGCTGCGGCAGGCTCCAGCCGCGAAACTCGGGCATTAACACCATGCCGTAGGCGTCCAGTTGGCTGATGACCCGCGCGCCACGGGCAATCAACTGATAGGCCCAGCAATATTCGGACTGATGGGGCACGAAGCGGATTTTTCGCTGCTCCAGCTGCTGACGCAGCCGTTTGGGGTCGAAAATTTCCAGTTTGCCGGCCATCACCTGCACCAGCAGCTGCTCCAGACGCAGCCAGACCGCACGTTTTTCTTCCTCGTTGTAGCCGTTCCAGTGAATCACTTCATGGTGGAAACGCTTGCAGCCACGGCATACCAGATCACCGTAAACAGTGGAGCAGAGGCCGACGCAGGGGGTCTTGATGGTCTGATTGGGCATAGGTAAGCAGAACGTGAGAAGCAAAACAGGTCGGCATGTTAGCCCTTTGTCTAACATTCATCACCCCTCAAAGTTCAGAGGCTAACTTACCTTAAAATTTTTTTTGCCGTAGAATCAGCCAGCCTTTTAAGGCGCCAATGTCCGTTAGAAGCTGTTTTCAAAGCGTCACGAGCACAGTCGTTCCTTCAGAGCGGTGTTGGCGAAGGGTTTTTCCAGCGGGGAAAAGCCCAACGCCAACCCTCATCAGCTCCCCGTTCTGCAGGCGTAAAACTTTGAAAGCAGCTTCTGTAAGGAATTGCCGGTAATTCTGGCTAAGTGGCCCACAACGCTACGCAGCGCATGAGTACGGCAATTTCGGGATGAGCGTCCCGGACACCCATTTGGGACCACTGATGAGGGTAATAACTGTGCTTGAAGCCTACCGCAAACATATCGAAGAGCGTGCAGCACTGGGTATCGTTCCCCAGCCGCTTAACGCCGAACAAACTGCAGGCCTGGTCGAGCTGCTGAAGAATCCCCCGGCTGGCGAAGAAGCTTTCCTCGTTGACCTGATCACCAATCGCGTACCGCCTGGCGTGGACGAAGCAGCCTATGTAAAGGCCGGTTTCCTCTCTGCTCTGGCCAAAGGCGAAGCCACTTCCCCTCTGCTCGACAAAAAGCGCGCTGTTGAACTGCTTGGCACCATGCAAGGCGGCTACAACATCGTGACGCTGGTTGACCTGCTCGACTCAGCCGAACTGGCTCCGGTCGCTGCCGCGCAACTCAAGCACACCCTGTTGATGTTCGATGCTTTCCACGACGTCGCGGAAAAAGCCAAGAACGGCAACGTTCACGCTCAAGGCGTATTGCAATCCTGGGCTGACGGCGAGTGGTTCAAGAACCGCCCTGTTCTGGCCGACAAGATCAGCCTGCGCGTATTCAAGGTCACCGGCGAAACCAACACCGACGACCTGTCCCCTGCTCCTGATGCCTGGTCCCGTCCAGACATCCCGCTGCACGCCCTGGCCATGCTGAAAATGGCCCGTGACGGCATCGTGCCTGATGAGCAAGGCGTCACCGGTCCCATGAAGCAGATCGAAACCATGCGCGGCGAAGGCTTCCCGATCGCCTACGTCGGCGACGTAGTGGGTACCGGTTCTTCGCGTAAATCGGCCACCAACTCGGTGCTGTGGTTCTTCGGCGACGACGTTCCTTACGTGCCGAACAAGCGCGCTGGCGGTTTCTGCTTCGGCAGCAAAATCGCTCCGATCTTCTACAACACCATGGAAGATGCCGGCGCACTGCCAATCGAATTCGACGTGACCAACATGAACATGGGCGACGTGATCGACCTGTACCCTCATGCCGGTAAAGTCACCAAGCACAACAGCGACGAAATCCTGACCACCTTCGAAATGAAGACCCCGGTCCTGCTCGACGAAGTCCGTGCTGGCGGTCGTATTCCGCTGATCATCGGCCGTGGCCTGACCGAGAAGGCGCGTGCCGAGCTGGGTCTGCCGCCGTCCGATCTGTTCAAGAAGCCGGAAGCTCCGGCTGAAAGCACCAAGGGCTTCACCCTGGCGCAGAAAATGGTCGGCAAGGCGTGCGGCGTAGCTGGCGTTCGTCCAGGTACCTACTGCGAACCGAAAATGACCACCGTCGGCTCCCAGGACACCACCGGTCCCATGACCCGTGACGAACTGAAAGACCTGGCGTGCCTGGGCTTCTCGACCGATCTGGTAATGCAGTCTTTCTGCCACACCGCGGCTTATCCAAAGCCGATCGACGTGACCACCCACCACACCCTGCCAGACTTCATCATGACCCGCGGCGGTGTTTCCCTGCGTCCGGGTGACGGCATCATCCACAGCTGGCTGAACCGCATGCTGCTGCCGGACACCGTCGGTACCGGTGGTGACTCCCACACCCGTTTCCCGATGGGGATCTCCTTCCCGGCCGGTTCCGGTCTGGTCGCTTTCGCCGCAGCCACTGGCGTGATGCCACTGGACATGCCGGAATCGATCCTGGTTCGCTTCAAAGGCAAAATGCAACCGGGCGTCACCCTGCGTGACCTGGTTCACGCCATTCCTTACTACGCGATCCAGGCTGGCCTGCTGACCGTAGAGAAGAAAGGCAAGAAGAACGCCTTCTCCGGCCGTATCCTGGAAATCGAAGGTCTCGACAACCTGAGCATCGAACAGGCATTCGAACTGTCCGACGCCTCGGCCGAGCGTTCCGCTGCCGGTTGCACCATCAAGCTGTCCAAAGAGTCGATCACCGAGTACCTGAGCTCCAACATCACCCTGCTGCGCTGGATGATCGGCGAAGGCTACGGCGATGCGCGTACTCTGGAACGCCGCGCTCAAGCGATGGAAGCCTGGATTGCCAACCCTGAGTTGATGGTTGCCGATGCTGACGCCGAATACGCTGAAATCATCGACATCGACCTGGCCGACATCAAAGAGCCTGTGCTCTGCGCGCCGAACGATCCGGACGACGCCCGTCTGCTGTCCAGCGTTGCTGGCCAGAAGATCGACGAAGTGTTCATCGGTTCGTGCATGACCAACATCGGTCACTTCCGCGCTGCCGGTAAACTGCTGGATCAGGTCAAGGGTCAGCTGCCAACCCGTCTGTGGCTGTCGCCGCCGACCAAAATGGACGCTCACCAGTTGACCGAAGAAGGCTACTACGGCATCTACGGCAAGGCTGGCGCGCGCATGGAAATGCCGGGCTGCTCGCTGTGCATGGGTAACCAGGCTCGCGTTGAACCGAACTCCACCGTAGTGTCGACATCGACCCGTAACTTCCCGAACCGTCTGGGCGACGGCGCAAACGTCTACCTGGCTTCGGCTGAGTTGGCGTCTGTTGCTTCGATCCTGGGTCGCCTGCCGACCGTCGAGGAGTACATGGCCTACGCGAAGGAAATCGACACCATGGCCAGCGATGTCTATCGCTACCTGAGTTTCGACCAGATCGCCGAGTTCCGTGAAGCTGCTGCGAATGCCAACATTCCGGTCATTCAAGCCTAACGTTACAACGCTATAGAAAACGCCGCGTATCTTGCGATACGCGGCGTTTTTTTATGCCTGCTGATCAGTCCATGCCTTCAGCGCCTCCTGAACCGCGCCGTCCACACTCAAACCACTGAGTATCACCTGCGAACGCTCGGTCACCGGCAAGGCCCGCAATGCCTCTTTGGCCTCGTGCTTCAAACGCGCCAGCACCAATCGCTTGCCTTCAACACTGACATGCCCAAAGAACTCCTCCAGCGCCTCGATGCTGGTGCCGTCCAGGTCAGGCGACTCTTCCAGACTCAAAATGACCGTATGAATCGGCTCTTCACTGTGACGTATCAATCTGAGCGCCCCGCCCAGGATCCGTTCGACATTGGCGAAAAACAGCGGCTCACCGGGGCGAAGAATGATCATCCCGGGAATTTTCAGGGCCAAGGGATGGCGTTGCAGATCGACGTAATCATGCCCTCCACCCATTTGCCCAAGGATCTGGATATCTGCCGAGGACATCTGCCTCAGCATCAGCACGACACTGATGGCGACCGCCACCAACAATCCATCCAGCACACCGAGTACCAGCACCGCCACCACGGCACAGGTGACCAGCAATCGGTCGCGGCGCCAGACAAAATAGCGCCCTAATGGCTGCAGGCTCAGCCCGCGAGCCAGGGCATGAATGACGATGGCCGCCAGCACCGGCTCCGGTGTCAACGCAATGTACGGCAGCACCGTCAGCACGATGGCCAGCACCACCAATGCGGCGATGCCACCTGCCAGGCGCGAGTCGGCACCCGCCGCCTCATTGGCAGAGGTCGCCGAATAACCAGCGCCCGCCGGCATACCATGAAACAGGCCGGAAATCAGATTAGCCGCCCCAAGCGCGAGCAAATCCCGGTTCGACGACACCCGATCGCCGTGCTTGAGGGCAAAGGAGCTGATCGAGCCGTACGACTCGGCATACAAGATCATGACCATGGCAAAGCCCAACTCACCCAGGCGCAACCAGTCGGCGAACGGCAACACCGGAAGATTCGGGATCTCCAGCCTCAAATCAATCACACCGATCAACTTCACCCCATAGGCCGGAAGGTTCAGCCATTGGCCAGCCGCAATACCGACCATCACCACCAGCAGTCCTCCCGGCAAGCGTTTGACCCGTGCGAACAGCCATAACAGTGCCAAGGCTAGCGCTGCAACGCCGGCACCGGCCCGGTTCCAGTGCGGTAACTGCTCCACTAACTCAGGCAGAAAACGGATCAGATTGCTGTTGGTCAGGTGCACGCCGACGATACTGGCGACCTGCTTGATGACGATGGTGATCGCCAGACCAAACGTAAACCCGCGCAATACCGGCTTGGCGATGAAGGACGTCACGCTGCCGAGCTTGAGCAGCCCCGCCAGCAGAAAGAACGCCCCGGTCACCAGCACCAGAGCGATCGCCAGCGTCAATCGCAGCGCTGAATCGCCACCCGCCAGCGTCACGGTCGCCGCCGCCAGCACCGCTGCCGAAGAGGACGTCGCGGAAACAATGGCGTAGCGGCTGGTACCGAACAACCCATAACAGAGCAAACCGGCGAACAATGCGATGACCCCGGCCTGAGGTGGTAACGCCGCGATGCTCGAATAGGCAACGGCTTCAGGCAACAGCAAACCAGCAATCGACAGGCCTGCAAGCAGATCCCGCGTGCGGTTTTGCGGTGGTGGTGCAGCCTGCTCCGGGGGGGACGCAGAGATTGGCGCGCGCGGACTAATCAGCAATCGGACCGACCCAGCCCGGCAGATATCGGGCTTCCTGACTGCGTGCAAGAGTCAGGGCTCTGTCCTGAAGTTTCGGGCCCTGATCGTTGATCAGTTCACTGGCAATCCGGCTGCGGAAAAAATCAGCCCAGAGAAACTCACTGAAGGGCGTCGCGTCCTTGGCGTAACCACCGGCACGTCGCAACTGCCCGGCCAGGCTGCGATAGGGATCGTCTTGCAAATCGGCGATACGCCGAGGGATGGCCTCATATGGACGCCTTTCGCCCTGGGCGTCGTAGGGGTGTGCCCACTGGTTAAAGTTCATCACATTCCAGAACGTCACCGGCTCGACAAAAGACAAATCCTTGAGCACCAGCAGCGCTACGAACTTGACCTCTTCTTGTAGCAGCGCCAAACCGAAATGATGGTGATCGACGATGTAATAACGCCCTTCAGGCCCCAGAATAGAGGGAAACCAATGATTCTCCAGCGCCGCAGCGCGCTCCTTGCGTTTGAGTTTTCCCCAGTCCTTGCGCTTGGCATTCACTTCGGCCAGGCCGACGGTGAGCTGCGTTGGATGCAGTTTTTCCAGCTTACCGGTGATCAGTTGCGGATGAGCACGAGCCATGTAGAGCCTCCAGATGAGAAAGCCCGAAACGTTTGGCGAGTTCACCTGTTTCTAACAGCAAGAACTGCACGGCGCGGGGCATAAGTCCCAAGCTTAGACGGCAATGGCGCTATGGCCTTGATACCCATCAAATATTCAACGAATCGGTAAGGCAACGTCAGCAAAACCGCCACAGCGCATTGCACGCTAAATCGGCGTCCGTCACTTTGTTCAAGCGCACGCTTATGAGTCGAGGGTCGGCCTGGAGGTCCAGGCTGACCCTGCACAGGCTCAGGCGGTGAGCGAATAAATCAACGCCGAAATCGCCACCAGGCCGACCAGTGTCACGAAGACGTTGGAGGCCTGGCCGCGATACGCAGCCATGGCCGGCACACGACGGATCGCATACATCGGCATCAGGAACAGAATCGCCGCGATGACCGGGCCACCCAGGGTCTCGATCATGCCCAGGATGCTCGGGTTGAGCGTCGCGACGATCCAGCACACCACCAGCATGAAGGCAGCGGTCATGCGATCCAGAGTCTTCGGTGCCGGGCGACGGCCACTCTTGACGATCAAGCCCTTCAGGCCTTCGCTGGCGCCAATGTAGTGCCCCAGGAACGACTTGGAGATGGCCACAAAGGCAATCAGCGGTGCGGCGAAAGCAATCGTCGGGTTGCTGAAGTGGTTGGCCAGGTACGACAGGATCGACAGGTTCTGCGCCTTCGCTTCAGCCAATTGCGCTGGCGACAAAGTCAGCACGCAGCTAAAGACAAAGAACAGCACCATCACCACCATCAAGCCGTGGGCGCGAGACAGGATCTGCGAGCTGCGCTCTTCAGCATGGGTGCCATAACGACGCTTCTGGTCCACCGCAAACGCCGAGATGATCGGCGAATGGTTGAACGAGAACACCATCACTGGAATCGCCAGCCACAGCGTGTGCAGCAAGGCCGAAGGCTCAGGCAGCGTGGTCGCAGTGGCGAGAATGCCGCCGGTCCAGTGCGGAACCAGGAACACTGCCAGGAAAAGCAACGCAACGATGAACGGATAGACCATCAGGCTCATGGCCTTGACGATCGCCTGTTCGCCACAGCGCACCACTGCCAACAGGCCGAGAATCAGCACGAACGACAGAATCGCCCGCGGTGGCGGCATGATGTGCAACTGGTGCTCGAGGAAACTGCCCACGGTGTTGGTCAGGGCTACGCTGTAGATCAGCAGAATCGGGAAGATGGCGAAGAAATACAACAAGGTGATCAGCGCGCCAGCCTTGATCCCGAAATGCTCTTCGACCACTTCGGTGATGTCCGCACCCGCACGGCCGGAGAGCACGAAGCGGTTGAGGCCGCGGTGCGCATAAAATGTCATCGGAAACGCCAGCAGCGCCAGAATCAACAGCGGCCAGAAGCCGCCTAGACCAGCGTTGATAGGCAAAAACAGGGTACCCGCACCGATTGCCGTGCCAAACAGGCCCAGCATCCAGGTAGTGTCATGACGATTCCAGCTACTTAGGCTTGCTGGTACCGCCGCATCAAAGCGTTCGTCGACGCTATTGGCCTGATCATTCATCCGGTCGGATCTCCGCATTCCGGTCATTTGCCACACAGCCGGAGCGAGTCAGAAAAAGCTGACAGGCAGCGCCCCGGCCGTAACAGGGGCGCGATTCTCCGGGATTAATCAACAGAAGCAAAGACTTAGCTGAGAAGCGGTAAAGCGGATGAGCTTGACCGCCAGAAATTTGCTGTGGCAGCAACGCCCTCATCGCAGTTCAGCTCGGCTCCTACAAAAAAGCCGGAACCAAGGCTAATGCCAGTCAGTTAAGCGAACGCAGCCTTTGTAGGAGCAGCCGGTCGACGCTCGATTGCTCGCGATGGACCTGAGGGCGACGCGTTTATCCAGCAAACACGCGTCATCGTTAACGTCCATCGCGAACAAGCTCGCTCCTACACATACCCTTAACTGACTGGCATTGGGAACCAAGGCTCCTCATCTTTTTTAACCTGCCGGATCACACGCTATAAGCACGCTCGTCATGCTCGGCCAGGTCCAGGCCCACTGTCTCGTTCTCGCCGCTGGTGCGCAGGCCGATGGTCCATTCCAGTACCTTGAGGATGATCAGGCTCACGACAAAGCAGTAGACGAAGGTGAAGCTGACGCCCTTCAACTGAGTCAGCACCTGAGTCACGATATCCAGATTCTCCACATACCCGCCCAATGCAGGAGACGCGAAGACGCCGGTCAGGATCGCACCGACGATTCCGCCAATGCCATGCAGGCTGAACACATCCAGCGAATCATCGTAACCAAGCTTCTGCTTCAACTGGCTGACGCCGAAGAAACATGCGGCCCCGGTGATCAGGCCAATCGCCAAGGCGCCGGCCGGACCGACATAAGCACAGGCCGGGGTGATACCGACGAGGCCGGCCAATGCACCTGAGGCCGCACCGAGCGCGCTGGGCCGACCCTGGATCAGGGATTCGGTGAGCATCCAGCCGACGACCCCGGCGCACGCTGCCACCTGGGTGGTCAGCATGATGATCCCGGCACCGGTATTCACCGCGGCTCCCGAGCCGATATTGAATCCGAACCAGCCAACCCACAGCAGACCGGCGCCCATCAGGGTGAAACCGAGGTTATGCGGTGGCATCGCGACGTTCGGGTAGCCTTTGCGTTTGCCCAGTACCAGGCACGCCACCAGTGCCGCCACGCCCGCATTGATATGCACAGCAGTGCCGCCGGCGAAATCCAGTACCCCCCAATTGACCATCAAGCCGCCGGGGCCGCCCCAGATCATGTGTGCGACTGGCGCGTAGACAAAGGTGAACCACAGCGCCATGAACGCCAGCGCGGCGCTGAACTTCATGCGTTCGGCGAAACCACCGGCAATCAGCGCCGGCGTAATGATCGCGAAGGACATCTGGAACACGCTGTAGACGCCTTCGGGAATACTGCCGACCAGGCTGTCGTGGGTCATGTCGAGCATGAACACTTTGCTGAAACCGCCGACAAAGCTGTTCAGATTGACTTCACCGGCGACCATACCGGTCGCGTCGACGACGATGCTGTAGCCGTAGACCACCCACAGCACACCGATCACCCCGGCGATGGCAAGCAACTGAGTGAACACCGAGAGGAAATTTTTTGCCCGGACCATCCCGCCATAAAACAGCGCCAGGCCCGGAATGCACATCAACAACACGAACATCGTCGCGGTCATCATCCAGGCGGTGGTACCAGTGTCCAGGGTGACATCGGCCGCCGAGGCCAGAGGCGACAGGCACAGTGCCGCGAACATCAGCGTCAGCCGGGAGAAGGTCAGCCGTGAATCAGGGAATGGAATCATTGTCAGCAAGCTCCAGAGCAGGAAAGTCGTCTAAAGGGGGCTGGCAGAGCAAGGAAAGTGCGAGGCCATGAGGCCTCGCGGTGCATACGGGTCTGTGCCCGTTAGGGGTAAAACCGGAGACCTGTAGGAACGGGCTTGCCCTAATGCCGGGCAGTTAAGGGTATGTAGGAGCGAGCTTGCTCGCGATGGGCTCAAGGGCGGCGCGTTGATTCAGCAAGCGCGCGTTATCGTTAACGTCTATCGCGAGCAAGCTCGCTCCTACATACCCTTAACTCACTGGCATTGGGGCTAGCCCACTCCCACAGGTTCCGCGTTTAGTACTGCTGCCCAGGAATCCACGAAGTCCCGGCCAACGGCACGCGGGCCATGGCGGCGGCTTCCACGGTCAAGGCCACCAGATCCTCAGGGTCGAGGTTATGCAGGTGCGACTTGCCGCAGGCCCGGGCCATGGTCTGGGCTTCGAGGACCAACACCCGCAGGTAGTTGGCCAGACGTCGACCGCCCTCCACCGGATCAAGCCGTTTGGACAGTTCCGTGTCCTGGGTGGTGATACCCGCCGGGTCGCGGCCCGCTTGCCAGTCATCGTAGAAACCGGCGGCCGAACCAAGCTTTCGCAGTTCCTCGTCCAGACGTGGATGGTTGTCACCCAGGGCGATCAACGCCGCCGTACCAATGGCCACCGCATCCGCGCCGAGGGCCATGGCCTTGGCCACGTCGGCACCGTTACGGATACCGCCGGAAACGATCAACTGCACCTTGCGATGCATGCCCTCCTCCTGCAACGCCTGCACCGCAGGCGGGATGGCGCCGAGAATCGGAATGCCGACATGCTCGATAAAGACTTCCTGAGTCGCCGCCGTGCCGCCTTGCATGCCGTCGAGCACAATCACGTCGGCACCGGCCTTGATCGCCAGTTTGACGTCGTAGTACGGACGGCTCGCGCCGATCTTCACGTAGATCGGTTTTTCCCAATCGGTGATTTCACGGATCTCGGCGATCTTGATCGCCAGGTCGTCCGGCCCGGTCCAATCCGGGTGACGGCAGGCACTGCGTTGATCGACGCCGATGGGCAGCGTGCGCATCCCGGCCACGCGCTCGGTGACTTTCATGCCCAGCAGCATGCCGCCGCCACCTGGTTTGGCGCCCTGCCCCAGGACGATTTCGATGGCATCGGCCTTGCGCAGATCATCCGGGTTCATGCCGTAACGCGATGGCAGGTACTGATAAACCAGGTGCTGGGACTGTCCGCGCTCTTCCGGGGTCATGCCGCCGTCGCCGGTGGTGGTGCTGGTCCCGGCGATGGTTGCGCCACGGCCCAGGGCTTCCTTGGCATTCGCCGACAAGGCGCCGAAGCTCATGCCGGCAATGGTTACCGGAATCTTCAAGTGCAGGGGCTTTTTGGCGAAGCGGTTGCCGAGGATCACATCGGTGCCGCATTTCTCGCGATAGCCTTCCAGCGGATAGCGGGAAACACTGGCGCCGAGCAACAGCAAGTCATCGAAGTGCGGCAGCTTGCGCTTGGTGCCTCCACCGCGAATGTCGTAGATGCCGGTTTCGGCGGCGCGCTGGATTTCCTGAATGCTCAGGCGGTCGAAGGTCGCGGATTCGCGCAGGACCGGAACAGGTTTGTCGCTCATTGTGTTCTCCTTAGTACGCGGACGCGTTATCGACTTTGAAGTTGTACAACTGACGGGCCGAACCGTAGCGTTTGAAGGCTTTCGGGTCAGCGGTGAAACCGGCTTGGTCCAGCAGCTCTTTGATCTCGGCAAGATGTTCGTCGCGCATTTCCTTTTCAATGCAGTCCGACCCCAGCGACTGCACGCTGCCCTGCACGTAGATCCGGGTTTCGTAGAGCGAATCGCCCAAGGCATCCCCGGCATCGCCGCAGACCACCAGACGCCCGGCCTGGCCCATGAAGCAGCTCATGTGGCCGATGCTGCCGCCGACCACGATGTCGATGCCTTTCATGGAGATCCCGCAACGCGCACCGGCGTCGCCCTCGATCACCAGCAAGCCGCCATGAGCGGTGGCGCCAGCGGCCTGGGAGGCGCTGCCCTTGACCCGTACCGAGCCGGACATCATGTTTTCCGCCACACCGGTGCCGACGTTGCCGTGCACAGTGATGTGGGCTTTCTTGTTCATGCCTGCGCAGTAGTAACCGGCGTGGCCCTGGATATCGATGAACAGTTCCTGGTCAACGCCGACCGCAATGTTGTGCGCGCCGTTGGAATGGGTCACCACCCACTCAGCAAAGCTCAGTTGTCTGGCCTGGTCGTGCAGCCCCTGATTGAGCTCGCGTACTTCACTGACAGATAGATCGATAGTTTTCATAACGGGGCTCCTCAGGCGCTTTTGCGTTCCCAGATGTACATGGTGGATGGCGCCGGTTCCCAGACCTTGGCGTTCTCGATGCCGGGCAGGCTCGAAAGCGCCTGGTATTCCGAGGCCATGGCGACGTAGTCGTCGGTTTCGGCGAGGATCGCCGGCTTGCAGGCAATCGGGTCGCGGATCACCGCGAAGCCGTTGCGGGTGCCGATGGCGAACGTGAAGAAGCCGTCGAGGTCGTCCAGCGCGTGATCCAGCGCCACTTTCAGCGAGTCGCCCTGTTGCAGGCGCCAGGCCAGGTAACCGGCGGCGACTTCAGTGTCGTTCTCGGTCTGGAACACGATGCCCTGACGCTTGAGTTCCTGGCGCAGGCGGAAGTGGTTGGACAACGAGCCGTTGTGCACCAGGCACAGGTCGGCACCGGTGGAAAACGGGTGGCTGCCTTCCATGGTCACCGCGCTTTCGGTGGCCATGCGGGTGTGGCCGATAATGTGACTGCCTTTCATCCCGGCGAGGTTGAAACGCTCGGAGATCTCCTTGGGCAAGCCCATGCCCTTGAGGATTTCAATGCTTTGACCGGCGCTCATGATGCGCACGCCCGGCGCCAGTTCGGCCAGTGCACTGCGAACAGCGGCTTCTTTGGCGGGGGTTTTCAACACCACTGCGCTGGCGTTCTGAAACCAGTTCACGGACTGGCCGAGCCGGCCTTCCAGCGCGCCCATCAGGGCATTGAAGTCAAAACCGGGCACCGTGCTTTGCAGGGTCAGCTTGACCGAGCCTTCAGCCACTTCATCGCCATAAATGGCAAAGCCGGCGCTGTCCGGGCCACGGTCGGTCATCGACAGCAGCATGGGTTCGAAGAGTTTGCCAAGCCGGGACTCCAGCGCTGGATTCTTCAAGTACAGACCTACGATTCCGCACATACATTTCTCCTACTGGGCAGCCGGTTCCTCGATCAGAGGTACCGGGTCGATACAAAACGGGTGGTTGAAAAGGCTCGTTTAGAAAAATTCGGTGTAGCGCTGGATCTCCCAATCGGAGACGTGGCGGCTGTACTCGACCCATTCCATGCGTTTGAGCTCGATGAACTCGTTGACGATTTCGCTTCCGAGTTTTTCCCGGAACAACGGATCGGCATCCAGCGCGTCACAGGCTTCCTTGAGGCTTTGCGGCAAGGTGGCGATGCCACGGCCAGCGATTTCTTCGAGGCTCAGGGAGTAGAGGTTTTCGTTGCACGGCGGCCCTGCTTCCAGCTTGCGGTCGATTCCGTCCAGGCCGGCAGCGATGATCGCGGCGCTGACCAGGTACGGGTTGCAACCGGCATCCGGCAGGCGAAACTCGAGGCGCCCGTAAGGGACACGGACCATCGCCGAGCGGTTGTTGGAGCCGTAGGCAACGAACGCTGGAGCCCAGGTCGAACCGGAAAGCGAACGGCCGACCACCAGGCGTTTGTAAGAGTTGACCGTCGGCGCGGCGAAAGCACACAACGCCGGACCATGGGCCAGCAGGCCGGCCGCGAAGTGATAGGCCATTTTCGACAGGCCCATGCCACTTGAGTCGCTGGCGTCATGGAACAGGTTCTTGTTCACAGCGTCAGCGATCGACAAGTGAAAGTGCATGCCGTTGCCCGCACGTTTGGGGTCAGGCTTGGGCATGAACGAGCAGATCATCCCCAGGTCGTTGGCGACTTCACCGGCGGCCATGCGGAAGAAGGTGAAACGATCGGCCGAAGTCAGCGCATCGCTGTAGGTGTAGTTGATCTCGAACTGGCCGTTGGCGTCTTCGTGATCGATCTGATAGATGTCGAAATCGACTTTCTGCAACGCTTCGGTAAGGTTCTCCAAGAACTGCCGCGAGCGCGACAGGCCTTTGTAGTCGTAGCAGGGTTTGTCCAGGTTATCGCTGGCATCAACGCTGCATAGCTTGCCTTCGGCGTCACGACGGAACAGGCTGAACTCAGGTTCCAGGCCGGTATTGAGGGTCCAGCCGCGAGCACTCAGGCGCTCCACCTGGCGCATCAAGACGTAACGCGAATCGTAAGGATGGGGTTCGTTGTTGACATGGCCGACGCAGACGATGCGCCCGTAACCCGGCTGCCAAGGCACCGCCGTCAAGGTACTCAGGTCGCCCTTGGCCATGAAGTCCGGGCCGTGGGGTTGCATGCCCATGCCGCAGATGGCAAAACCGGCAAAGCCGGCGCCACTGTCGATCACCGTCTGTAACCCGGAAACAGGTACCGACTTGGTTTTCGCCGAGCCGTGAATATCCACGAACTGAGCCAGCACGTATTTGATTTTGTGCTCATCGATGATTCGTTGTGTATCTGTGGGCAACATCACATATGACTCCTCGAGCAAGGCAAAACAGCGGGATCTGCTGGGAGGGTCGGCCGAAGTCGTTAACGATTGCCCAGTGCTAGAATTCAGCTGGACGAGACCTGAAGCCAACCCGATTATTCTCACAAAGAAATTTACTTTCCTAATGAGAATGCAATTGCCTTGCCAGATTTGCTTTCAGATAGCCGCTGCACAGCGCCCGGCGCCAGGAAACGCTGGTGTTTCAAGGGCTCGTCAGGGAAATGAGTGTCGCAACGGGCAAACTTCAGACATGCTGGAACCGCTCAGGCTGGAGAAATGACGGGTAGCAGCAGAAGTGCATCGCACATTCATAGTGCGAAATTTATATTCATGATCGGAAATGAAGCATGAACAAAGTGATTCCCACCGAGGCCGAGCCCCGCTTGAGGCTCGAGCAATATCTGGGCGTGCAAATCAAGCGGCAGCGGCAATTGCAGGAATTGAAGATTGCCGATGTGGCGCAACTGGCCGGCATCAGCCAGGGCATGCTCAGCAAGATCGAAAATGCCCAGGTGTCCACCAGCCTCGATACCTTGAGCCGCCTGTGCGACGCCCTCGGTATGCCGATGTCGAAACTCTTCAGTCAATACGACCAGCAAGGCAGTGGCGCCCTGCTGGTGCGCAAGGGTGAAGGGATGCAGGTGGTGCGTCGCGGCACCGACAAAGGCCACACCTATCACCTGCTCAACCATACCCGTGGGCCGAAGAAAACCTTCGAGGCTTACATGGTCACCATGGACGATGCCAGCGAAGAGTTCCCGACCTTCTCCCATCCGGGCACCGAGTTTCTCTATCTGCTCAAAGGCGAAATCGTCTACCGCCACGGTAACCAGCTCTATCACATGAAAGCCGGCGACAGCCTGACATTCGATGGCGAAGTCCCTCACGGCCCCGAGCAGTTGGTGAAAGTGCCGATCCAGCTGCTGTCGATCATGAACTACGGCGACGATTGATCAAGGCTCAGCACATCCCCCGTAGCAGCTGGCGTAGCCTGCGTTCGGCGGCGTAGCCGTCGTAAATCCAACCTCCACGGTTAAGCTGAAACACCGCAGGGTCCGATTTTACGACTGCTTCGCAGCCGGACGCAGCCTGGCGGCAGCTGCTACAGGGCATCAGCGCTTGGCCACGATGCAACATCCAGAACAACCCTCCTCCCCTCGCGCCGCCTTTCTTCCTCCTCGCAAAAAAAACCAAAACAACGCTGGACGGCGTTTTTTATTTCACCTATAAAAAGCGCCACAGGAATATTTTATTCGCACAGAGAATCTTTATTCAGCGATGAATTTAATTCCCACCGATGAATATTCATCGACTCCACAGCCCCCTTAGCCTGTATGTCACCCTTGCGAGGACCCGTAATGAGTACCGAACCGGACCACTTCATTTTCAAGATCAGCTGCCCGGCGACATCGGGTATCGTCGCCGCCGTGACCTCCTTTCTCGCCGAGAACCGCTGCTACATCAGCGAACTGGCGCAGTTCGACGACGAGGAGACCGGTCAGTTCTTCATGCGCGCGGTCTTTCGCTTCAACAGCGGCGTCACGGGTGACATCGAAACCTTGCGCCGGGGCTTCGATGAAGTGGCCGTGGCACTGAACATGGACTGGCAATTGCACGCCGTCGCCCAACCGATGCGCGTGTTGATCATGGTCAGCAAATTCGACCACTGCCTGACCGACCTGCTGTACCGCCACCACAAAGGCGAGATGGACATGCAGATCACCGCCATCGTCTCCAACCATCTGGAGCTGCGACCCATGGCCGAACGTGAAGGCATCCGTTTCATCTACCTGCCGGTGACCAAGGACACCAAGGCCCAGCAGGAAGCCGCGCTGCTGAAGATCGTCGAAGAGACGCAGACCGAGCTGGTGGTGCTGGCGCGTTACATGCAAATTCTTTCCGATGACCTGTGCAAGCAATTGTCGGGCCGGGCGATCAACATCCATCACTCGTTCCTGCCCGGTTTCAAGGGTGCCAAGCCCTACCATCAGGCCCACCAGCGCGGGGTGAAACTGATCGGCGCGACAGCGCACTACGTCACCTCGGACCTGGACGAAGGTCCGATCATCGAGCAGGAGGTGCAACGGGTCGATCACGCCTACAAGGCAGACGATCTGGTGACTATCGGCCGCGATACGGAAACCGTCGCGCTGTCCAAAGCCGTCAAATATCACCTGCAACACCGGGTGTTCATCAATCGCGAAAAAACGGTGATCTTCCGATGAACAGTTCTATCCCGCTCGCCCGCGACATCGACGGCAAAGCCATTGCTTCCCAGGTCCTCAGCGAGGTCGCGGCCGAAGTCCGTGAACTGGCACAACAGCAGGTGACGCCGACGCTGGCCGTGGTATTGGTCGGTGAAGACCCGGCCAGTCAGGTCTATGTGCGCAACAAGATTCTTCGCGCCAAAGAGGCCGGAATCGGCTCACTGGAACAGCGCTTGCCCGCGACCACCAGCCAGGCGCAATTGCTCGCGGTGATCGCCGAGCTGAACGCCGACCCGACGGTCAACGGTATTCTCGTGCAACTGCCGGTGCCGGCGCATATCGATGAAGGCGCGGTGATTCAGGCGATCGACCCGATCAAGGATGTCGATGGCTTTCATCGGGAGAACGTCGGTGGTCTGGTCCAGGGCCAGGAAGTCCTTACGCCGTGTACGCCAAGCGGCTGCATGCGCCTGTTGCACGACACTTGCGGTGACCTGAGCGGCAAGCATGCGGTGGTGATCGGCCGCTCGAACATCGTCGGCAAGCCCATGGCGACCCTGTTGTTGCAGGCCCACTGTTCGGTCAGCGTGGTGCATTCGCGCAGCGTTGACGCCGCAGCCCTGTGTCGTCTGGCGGACATCGTGGTGGCTGCCGTCGGCCGTGCGCAGATGATCGATGCCAGTTGGCTGAAACCCGGCGCGGTGGTGATCGATGTCGGCATCAACCGCATCGAGACTGAACACGGCAGCCGCCTGGTGGGCGATGTCGATTACGCCAGCGCCCGCACCGTCGCCAGCGCCATTACCCCGGTGCCCGGCGGTGTCGGCCCGATGACCATTGCCTACCTGTTGAAAAACACCGTGATCGCCACCCGCCTGCAACTGCAACGGGCTGCCGACTCGCCTGCCACTCAACCGCCGATCCAGGAGGCGTGATGCCCTTTAATCTCTTGAAGTACGGCCTCTCCTGCGAGTACACGGCTGAGATGGACCTGCCACCGCCCAAGGAACTCAAGTCATCCTACGACGTAGTGATCATCGGCGGCGGCGGTCATGGCGTGGCAATTGCCTATTACCTGGCCAAGTACCACGGCATCACCAATGTCGCGGTGCTGGAAAAATCCTATCTGGGTGGCGGCAACACGGCGCGTAACACCGCAGTGATTCGCTCCAACTACTTGACCAGCGAAGGCGTGCGTTTCTACAGCGAGTCGGTGAAGTTGTTCAAGGACCTGTCCAACGAGTTCGACTTCAACATCATGTACTCCGAGCGCGGCCAACTGACCCTCGCCCACACCGACGCAACGGTCCGGGCTTTCCGCCAACGCGCTGAGGTGAACAAGCATTTCGGTGGCCGTACGGAAATGATCGACCGCCAGCAGATCCGTGAGCTGGTGCCCAGCCTCAACCTCGACCCCGGCCACCTGCCGGTCCTGGCTGGCCTTTGGCATATCGATGGCGGCACTGCCCGGCATGACGCCGTGGCCTGGGGCTACGCCAAGGGCGCAGCGAAACGCGGAGTGGAAATCCATCAGCTGACCGAAGTGCAGGACCTGATTATCGAAAATGGCCGGATCACCGCAGTGAAAACCAACCGCGGCACGATTCAGTGCGGCTGCGCGGTACAAGCCGTGGCCGGGCACAGTTCATTGATGGCCAAGAAGGCCAAAATCGACATGCCCATCGTCTGCTATCCGCTGCAAGCCATGGTCACCCAACCGTTCAAGCCGTTCCTCGATCCGCTGGTGAGCTCGTCGGCGCTGCACTGTTACGTGCAGCAGACCAGCCGTGGCGAAGTGGTGTTCGGCGGCGGCTCCGACCCCTACCCGCTCTATAACACCCGCTCGACCCTGGACCTGAAGGAAAGCCTGATTTCTGCCGCCATCGAAATGTTCCCGTTCCTGGCCAATGCCAAGCTGATGCGCCAGTGGGCCGGGATCACCGACATGACCCCCGATTACAGCCCGATCATGGGCCTGTCGCCGGTCGACAATTACTATCTGGATGCCGGTTGGGGGACCTGGGGCTTCAAGGCCACGCCGATCTGCGGCAAGACCATGGCCGAACTGGTCGCCTCCGGTGGCAAGGTTCCGGACCTGATCAAGCCTTTTGGCCTGGAACGCTTCTCGACCTTCCAGCAAGTCAACGAGATGGGCGCGACCGCGGCCAGTCACTAAGGGGCGAAACCTATGAAAGTCATGAATTGCCCACTGAACGGGCCGCGCAATATCACCGAGTTCACCTACGGCGGCGAGTTCAAGGATATGCCCGACCCGGTGACCTGCAGCGACGCGCAATGGGCGCATTACGTGTTCAACAGCGAGAACGCCGCCGGCGTGGTTCGCGAGTGGTGGATGCACAACGCCTCGAGCTACTGGTTCCTGGCCGAGCGCCACACCGTTACCGACGAAATCCTGCGCACTTTCGATGCTCGCGAAATCTACAACCAGCGCGTCGAGTTCAGCCTTGCGGAGCACAGCAATGAGCCAGCCTGATTCCACCTTTGAAAGCCGCTTGCCGCTGCCCATGGGCCTGCTGATCGATCGGCAACGCCCGTTGGTCTTCAACTTCGACGGCAAGCCCTATTCCGGCTTTGCCGGTGACAGCATCGCCAGCGCCTTGCTCGGCAGCGGCCGTTTTTTGCTCTCGCGCTCGTTCAAATACCACCGCCCACGCGGCCCGTTGACCATGGCCGGGCAAGACGCCAACACCCTGGTGCAACTGCCGCAAGAGCCTAATGTGTTGGCCGATACTCACTGGCTGCAGGCCGGTGTCCAGGTCAGCGGACAAAACTATGCCGGCTCCCTGGACAATGACCGGGATGCGCTGCTGGGCAAATTCTCGCGATTCATGCCGGTGGGCTTTTATTACCGCTCGTTCTACAAGCCCAAGGGCATGTGGAAAATCTGGGAGCCGCTGATTCGCAAAAAGGCCGGGCTGGGCATCCTCAACCTGGATTTCAAGCCGCAGTATTACGACAAGGCTTACCTGTTCGTCGATCTGGCAGTGGTCGGCGCCGGGCCCGCCGGCTTGCAGGCAGCACTGACCGCCGCCAATGCCGGGGCCAAAGTGCTGCTGATCGAACAACAGCGTCTATTGGGCGGCGCACTCACCTATGCACGCTTCGACGTGCAGGGCGCTCAGGCCGATGACGTGCGCCAGGCGCTGGTGAACGCAGTCAGCCAGCACGCCAACATCCAGATTCTCACTGAAGCGACCTGCAACGGCTGGTTCACCGACAACTACCTGCCGGTGATCAAGGACAAGCGCATGTACAAAGTGCGCGCCAGCCAATGCATCATCGCTTCGGGCGCCTTCGATCAGCCGGTGATTTTCCGCAACAACGACCTGCCCGGCGTGATGCTGTGCAGCGCCGCGCAACGCTTGATGAAGTTGTACGCGGTCAAACCCGGCAAACGCGCGGTGGTCCTGACCGGCAACGACGACGGTTATCGCACCGCGCTGGATTTGCTGGAGCAAGGGGTTGAAGTCGCAGCCGTAGTCGACATGCGCAACGACGCCGACGATGCGCGTCTGAGCACCGAGCTCAATCGCCTGGGCGTTACCGTGCACCTGCAACACACCGTTTATGAAGCCTTGCACAGCAAAGGCATGCGCCACATCAGCGGCGTCGATATCCGGCGCATCACAGCCCGTGGCGAAGTCGCAAGGGAAAGTCTGCAACTCGATTGCGACCTGCTGTGCATGACCGCAGGCTACATGCCAGTCTATCAACTGGCCTGTCAGGCCGGTGGCAAGTTGGCCTACGCCGACCCAGTGGCGGAGTTCGCCATCACCGGCCTGCCGAAAAACCTCGCCATCGCCGGTTCCGTCAACGGTCGGCACCTGCTGGAAAACGTACTCAAGGACGGTGCCAAAGTCGGTGCGCAAGCGGCGTTGGCCTTGGGCCTGGCTGTGGAGCATCAGGAGCAGGCGCTGAGCCCCGAACATCGGGTCAACTTCGACTGGCCAATCTTCGCGCACCCGAGCGGCAAGGAATTCGTCGACTTCGATGAAGACCTGCAAATCCGCGACATCATCAACGCGACGCGCCACGGCTATCGCGACGTGCAGTTGGTCAAACGCTTCTCCACTGTGGGCATGGGGCCTTCGCAAGGTCGGCACTCGGCACTGCCAACGGCGCGTCTGGTGGCCGCCAGCACCCAGCGCACTGTCGGCGAAACCGGTGTCACCACCGCTCGCCCGCCGTTCGAGGCGGAAAAGCTGGCGCACATCGCCGGGCGCAGTTTCGACCCGATCCGGCGTACCGCCATCCATCAGCGTCATCTACAGGCCGGAGCGAAAATGATGCCGGCCGGTAACTGGCAGCGTCCGGCCTACTACGGCTTCAAGGACAAAAATGGCCAACCGGCCAGCCGTGAGCGCTGCATGCAGGAAGAAGCCTGTCATGTGCGCAAAAGCGTCGGTCTGATCGACGTCTCGACCCTCGGTGGCCTGGACATTCGCGGCCCGGATGCCGCCGAACTGCTGGAGCGGATGTACACCTTCGCGTTCGCCAAACAACCGATTGGCCGCACCCGTTATGCGTTGATGACCAACGAACACGGTGTGGTCATCGACGATGGCGTCTGTGCGCGGCTGGCCGATCAACATTTTTATGTCACGGCCACCACCAGCGGCGTCGACCGGATCTATCAGTCGATGCTCAAGTGGAACGTGCAATGGCGGCTGAACGTCGATATTGCCAACGTCACCGCGGCCATCGCGGCGGTCAACCTGGCCGGGCCCGAATCGCGCAAGGTGCTGGAAAAGGTCTGCGCCGATATCGACCTCTCGCCTGACGCCTTCCCTTACCTGGGTGTGCGTCAGGGCACGGTGGCCGGGATCGCCGCTCGGGTCATGCGGGTCGGCTTCGTCGGTGAGCTGGGGTATGAGATCCATGTGCCGGCGCGTTATGCCGAATACCTCTGGGACACGCTGATGGACGCCGGACGTGAACAGGGCATTCGCCCGTTCGGCGTCGAAGCACAGCGCTTGCTGCGGCTGGAAAAAGGCCACGTGATCATCAGCCAGGACACCGATGGCATGACCCACCCTGCAGAAATCGACATGGGTTGGGCGATCTCGCGCAAGAAGCCGTTCTTCGTCGGCCGGCGCTCCGTGGACATCCTCGAAGCCCAGCCGCTCAAGCGCAAACTGGTGGGTTTCACCTTGCCCAAGGGCAGCAGCCAGCCGCTGGAAGGTCATCTGGTGCTCAAGGGCCCGGACATCAGCGGCAACGTCACCTCCTGCGAATATTCGCCAACGCTGGGCATGATCATCGGACTGGCCTATGCCGCCGTCGATCAGAGCACACCGGGGCAACAGATTCCGATTCGGGTAGAGGGCGCGCAAGTGGTACAGGCCACGGTGGTCAAACTGCCGTTCTTCGATGTCGATAGCCAACGCCAGGAGTTGTGAGCATGGTCACTGCACAAGATTTTCGCGAACGCAGCCCATTGTCTGCCTTACAGGAAAACGCCCGGTTGGCACGTCTGGGCGACAGCCTGATCGTCAGCCGTTACGGCGACCAGGATGAAACCGCGCAGTTGGCGAGCTGCGCCCTGCTCGACCTGAGCAATCTGGCGCGGGTCGGCTTTCGTGGTGCCGATGCCGCCGCGCATCTGCACGCGCAACAATTCGAACTGCCGAGCGCGCCTAACCGCTGCGTCGTGCAGGCCGATGGCAGCAGCGTCGCACGCCTTTCCCAGACCGAGTATTTCCTGCTTGGCAGCTTGCAGGACGCGGGAGCCAGGCTTCAGAAGCTCGAAGCCCAATGGCAACTGTCCTCCAGCGCCTGCTACCTGCTGCCGCGGCAGGACAGCCACGCCTGGCTGGTGTTGACCGGCGAACACCTCAGCTCGGTGATGGCCAAGGTCTGCGGCGTCGATCTGCGACAACAAACGTTCGCCACCGGTGCCGTGGCACAGACGTCAGTGGCGCGCATGAGCGCGATCATCATCAATGCCTCGCAACCGGACCTGCCGCTGTTCCACATCCTCTGCGACCGGGCTTCGGCGCAATATTTGTGGGGTGCGTTGCTGGATGCGATGCAGGAGTTCGGTGGCGAACCGGTGGGTATTGATGCGTTGTTGGCGGGATGAGGTCTGCCTGAGGGATTTTCGTGCCTTATAGGCCGCCTCGCGAGCAAGCTCGGCTCCTACAGGTTATGTGCCAATCACACCATCCAGATCTGGCGCAATTCCACTGTAGGAGCCGAGCTTGCTCGCGAGGCGGCGTACCTGACTCACCGCATGATGGTCCGGCTACTCCTGCAGGAGACTCCATGAACAGCATCGAAGACCCCACCCTCGACAGCGATTACCGTGTCCCGGCCTTGCAGCGCGGGCTGTGGATTCTGCAGTTGTTCAGCAGCAGCGAACGGGTGCTGAGCATGAACGATATCGCCGAGCGCCTGGCGCTCAGCGTGTCGTCGATCTACCGCATCGTGCAGACGCTCAATGGCATGGGTTATCTGAAAAAAGCCGGGAAAAACACCTATGAACTCGGCCCGCAGGTGATCGCCAATGGCTTCACCTACCTGGCCAGCCGTGATCTGGTGGACATCGCGATCCCACACCTGAACACCTTGCGTGACCGCAGCTCACTGTCCTGTCACCTGGCCGTGCGTGAGCAGACCGACAGCGTTTACATCTACCGGGCTTTCGCCTCCCAACGCTTGTCGGTCAACGTGCCCATCGGTACGCGCATTGCCTGCCATTGCACCGCAATGGGTCGGGTGCTGCTCAGCGATTTGAGCGAAGCCACCCTGGTCAGCCTGTACCAGCACGTGCGGCTCGACGACTACCCGGCGCCCGCGCCCAAGACCTTGCCCGAGCTGCAGCAGATCGCCGAACAGGATCGACAACTGGGCTGGGTACTGCACCGCTCCGATTACTCCACTGCCATCGCCACCGCTATCCGCGACCACCGCGGCGAGGTGGTCGCTGCAATCAATCTGTCCGGCCCGGATGCGATCATGGACTCCCCGGACAATCGCGAACGCTTCAAGAACATGCTGCTGGACTGCGCACACCTGATTTCTGTCGAGATGGGTTTTAAGGCTTAACCCTCAAGCGCAATCCCCTTGGCGACACCAATCTAATGTGGGAGCGGGCTTGCTCGCGATGCAGACACCTCGGTGTATCTGAAACACCGCGGTGATGCTATCGCGAGCAAGCCCGCTCCCACATTAGATTGGGCCAGGCTTCAAAACTGTCGCCATGCCCACATCGACTTCCAACCCGTGGAATCGCACCCGCAGCATTCCCCACTTTCCCCTGCCCGCTCTACCTTCCGTCGCCTTCCCTTTCGATGAACTTGCAGCTGACGCTTGCATACACAATATTATGGTATACCATCATACGACAAACACATTCCCTCTCTCATACGGAGTCGCTCATGAGTTTCGAAATTCGCAAGATCGTCAGCTACGTGGAAGAAACCTTTATCGAAGGCGGCAAGGCCGCTGACACGCCCGTGACCATGGTCGGCCTGGCCGTTGTCATCAAGAACCCATGGCTGGGTCGTGGTTTTGTCGAAGACCTGAAGCCGGAAATTCGTGCCAACTGCTCCGATCTGGGGGCTCTGATGGTCGAGCGCCTGGTGGCGACGATCGGCGGTGCAGACAAGATCGAGGCCTATGGCAAGGCTGCCGTAGTCGGCGCCGACGGCGAGATCGAGCATGCTTCCGCTGTGATCCACACCCTGCGTTTCGGCAATCACTACCGCGAAGCGGTGAAAGCCAAGAGCTATTTGAGCTTCACCAACAAACGCGGCGGCCCGGGCACCTCGATCCAGATTCCGATGATGCACAAGGATGACGAAGGTCTGCGTTCGCACTACATCACCCTGGAAATGCAGATCGAAGACGCGCCGCGCTCGGATGAGATTGTCGTCGTTCTCGGTTGCGCCAACGGCGGTCGCCTGCACCCACGCATCGGCAACCGCTACATCGATCTGGAAGAACTGGCCGCAGAGAAAGCCCAGTAACTCATAAGATTTGCAGGAGCGATCCATGATTCGGCTCAGCGCTGAACTCACCCCGGCCGGCACCAGTTATCTGGCGACCGGCCAAGGCCAACCCGTGGTATTGATCCACGGCGTGGGTCTGAATAAAGAAATGTGGGGCGGCCAGATCGTTGGTCTCGCTCCGCATTACCGGGTCATTGCCTATGACATGCTTGGGCATGGTGCCAGCCCGCGCCCGGCATCCGGTACCGGGCTGCTCGGTTATGCCGACCAGTTACTGGAACTGCTCGAACATTTACAGCTGCCACAAGCCACGGTCATCGGCTTCTCCATGGGCGGGCTGGTGGCACGGGCATTCGCCCTGCATTACCCGCAGCATTTGCTCGGGCTGGTGGTGCTCAACAGCGTGTTCAACCGAAGCCTTGAGCAGCGCGCCGGGGTCATCGAGAGGACCGCCCAGGCCGCCGAACACGGCCCGGATGCGAATGCCGAGGCGGCGCTATCGCGCTGGTTCAGCCGTGAATATCAGGCGGCCAATCCGGCACA
Source organism: Pseudomonas sp. GW821-FHT01E05 (assembly GCF_059422425.1). NCBI lineage: Bacteria > Pseudomonadati > Pseudomonadota > Gammaproteobacteria > Pseudomonadales > Pseudomonadaceae > Pseudomonas > Pseudomonas sp. GW821-FHT01E05. The sequence goes on along the minus strand of NZ_JBWKWW010000006.1, from coordinate 140,179 downwards.
GATCGCGGCGATCCGCCAGACCCTGGCCGGCAATGACCCGCAAGGTTATCTGACCACCTATGAGTTGTTCGCCACCCAGGACATGTACCGCGCCGAGGACCTGGGCACTATCCAGGTGCCGACCCTGATCGCCACCGGCGAGCTGGACCCCGGTTCCACGCCGCAAATGGCCCAGCAATTGGCCGAACGGATACCCGGCGCGCAAGTTGCCGTGCTCCACGAGCAACGGCATATGATGCCGGTAGAGTCGCCGCGCCTGGTCAATCAGGTGCTGCTGGACTTCCTCAACACGGCGCAAACCCGACAAAATCAAATAAAGGGGATCGTTGCATGACACTCGCACGCTTCCAGATGTGCATCGACGGACAATGGGTCGATGCCCTCTCCGGCAAGACCTTCGAAAGCCTCAACCCGGCGCTGGCCCAAGCCTGGGCCGAACTGCCGGATGCTGACGAAGCCGATGTCGAGCGCGCCGTACAGGCCGCGCAAAAAGCTTTCGAAAGCCCGGCCTGGCGCGGTTTGACCGCCACCGCCCGTGGCAAATTGCTGCGCCGTCTCGGTGATCTGATCGCCGAGAACAAAGAGCAGCTGGCGCAGCTGGAGAGCCGCGACAACGGCAAGCTGATCCGCGAGACCCGCGGTCAGGTCAGCTACTTGCCCGAGTTCTTCCATTACACCGCAGGCCTTGCCGACAAACTTGAAGGCGGCACCCTGCCGTTGGACAAACCCGACCTGTTTGCCTACACCGTGCATGAACCGATGGGGGTGGTCGCTGCGATCATTCCCTGGAACAGCCCGCTGTACCTGACCGCGATCAAACTGGCGCCGGCTCTCGCAGCGGGCAATACCATCGTGATCAAGCCGTCCGAACACGCCTCGGCAACCATCCTCGAACTGGCCCGCCTGGCCCTCGAAGCCGGCATTCCAGCGGGCGTGGTCAACGTCGTCACCGGGTACGGGCCCAGCACCGGCGCGGCCCTGACCCGCCACCCGCTGGTGCGCAAGATCGCCTTCACCGGCGGCGCCGCAACGGCTCGCCACGTAGTGCGCAGCAGTGCCGAGAATTTTGCCAAGTTGTCGCTGGAACTGGGCGGCAAATCTCCAAACATCATCTTCGCCGACGCCGACCTCGACAGCGCGATCAACGGTGCCATCGCCGGCATCTATGCCGCTTCCGGGCAGAGCTGTGTGTCCGGTTCGCGGCTGTTGGTGCAGGACGAGATCTACGATGAGTTCGTCGAGCGTCTGGTAGAACGCGCCAAGCGCATCCGCATCGGCAACCCGCAGGACGACTCCAGCGAAATGGGCCCGATGGCCACTTCCCAGCAACTGGCCGTGGTCGAAGGTCTGGTGGCCGACGCCATCGCCGAAGGCGCCCGCCTGCGCCTGGGTGGCAAGCGCCCGCCAATGGACAGCGACGGCTGGTTCTACGAGCCGACCCTGTTCGAATGCGACCGCAATTCGATGAAGATCATGCAGGAAGAAGTCTTCGGCCCGGTCGCGTCGGTGATTCGCTTCAAGGACGAGGCCGAGGCGCTGGCCATCGCCAACGACTCGCAGTTCGGCCTGGCGGCAGGCATCTGGACCCGCGACCTGGGCCGCGCCCACCGCCTGGCGCGGGATGTACGCTCCGGGATTATCTGGGTCAACACCTACCGTGCAGTCTCGGCCATGGCGCCGATCGGCGGTTTCAAGAACAGCGGCTACGGTCGCGAGAGCGGCATCGATTCGGTGCTGGCCTATACCGAGCTGAAAACGGTATGGATCAACCTCTCGTCGGCTCCCATGCCCGACCCCTTTGTCATGCGTTGAGGATGGCCCGAAATGATCGAACCTGGCATTTATAAAGACGTGATGGCCTCCTTCCCCTCCGGGGTCACGGTGGTCACCACCCTCGACCCCGAGGGCGGCATCGTCGGCATCACCGCAAGCGCCTTCAGTGCGCTGTCGATCGACCCGGCGCTGGTGCTGTTCTGCCCCAACTACGCCTCAGACACCTACCCGATCCTGCGCGACAGCAAACGCTTTGCGATCCATTTGCTCTCGGCGGATCAGCAGGCCGTGGCCTACGCCTTTGCCGGTAAAGGCAAGGACAAGGCCAAAGGCATCGAATGGCACCTGAGCGAACTGGGCAACCCGCTGCTCAACGAGGCCACGGCGATCATCGAGTGCGAACTGTGGCGCGAATACGATGGCGGCGATCACGCAATCATCGTTGGCGCGGTGAAGAACCTGATCCTGCCTGAGCAACCCGTCACGCCAATGATCTATCACCGAGGCAAGCTGGGCCCGCTGCCCACCCTCGCCTGAGCACTTTTCTTCAGGGTCGCACGCCACCACCCATAATCACCGCGAAGGTTCGAAATACGGCATCGACGACTACCTTGAACTCAAATACACCCTGATGGGTGGGCTTTGATCCGCCGGGAGCGATCTGACATGAACAACGAGAAATACCAAAAGGGTCTGGCAATCCGCACTCAAGTGCTGGGCCAGGACTATGTGAACAAATCGATCGAGAACGCCGACGACTTCACCCGGCCGCTGCAGGAAATGGTCACCGAGTACTGCTGGGGTCACGTCTGGGGCCGCGAGGGCTTATCGCTTAAAGAACGCAGCATGATAAACTTGGCCATGATTTCGGCACTCAACCGGCCACACGAACTCAAGCTGCATGTACGCGGCGCCTTGCGTAACGGTCTGAGTCGTGAACAAATACGGGAGATCCTGCTTCAGGTAGGCATCTACTGCGGTGTCCCCGCAGCCGTAGACAGTTTCCGTCTCGCCCGTGAAGCATTCGCCGAAGCCGACGCCGAGGCATCCAGTTAACCACTGGCTGTTCAATCTGACCGGAGCACTGATGATCGAAGCGATCGAAGTGCTCTTTTTGCATGGACAGCCACATTCAGAGCGGACCCGATGAAACGCCTGCCACTTGACGACAGCTTCAAGGTCAATCGCAACCCCGTTACCCTGCGCGAAATCGTGCTGGATAAACTGCGAAGCGCCATCATGAACTTCCAGCTTCTGCCGGGAGACCGTCTGGTCGAGCGGGATCTGTGCGACCGTCTGGGTGTCAGCCGCACCTCCGTTCGTGAAGCCCTGCGCCACCTGGAATCCGAAGGTCTGGTGGAATTCGCCGATGCCAAGGGCCCGAGCGTTGCCATCATTACCCTGGAAGATGCCTGTGATATCTACGAGCTGCGTTGCGTGCTCGAAGGCCTGATCGTCCAGTTGTTCACACTGCGCGCCAAGGCCAAGGATGTTCGCGCCCTGGAAAAAGCCCTCGAGGAGAACCGCAAGGCCCTCAAGGACGGCGAATTGCAGCAAGTACTCGATTCGGTACAAGGCTTCTACGACGTTTTGCTGGAAGGCTCGGGCAACCACGTCGCGGCCACCCAGTTGCGCCAGTTGCAGGCACGCATCAGCTATCTGCGCGCCACTTCGGTGTCCCAGGAGAACCGCCGCAGCGTCAGCAACCAGGAAATGGAACGCATCGTCGAGGCGATCAAGAGCGGCGACCCACTGGCTGCGCATCAGGCATCGGTCGATCACGTCCGCGCCGCCGCGAAAGTCGCGCTGGACTACCTCAAGCTCAAGCAGAACGAGACTGACAAGGTGCGTGAAATCGTCTCGCCCATCGTTCTCAAAGAACCGCGCATAGGTCACTGAACATGCCCATCCCGCGCTTCTGCCCGCAATGCGGTAGCAGTGACCTCGGTCACCAGCAGCCGCAAGGCGATACCCATGAGCGCTTGATGTGCCGCGGTTGCGGTTACATCCACTACGTCAATCCAAAGATCATTGCCGGCTGCATCATCGAGCAGGATGGCAAATACCTGCTGTGTCAGCGTGCGATCCCGCCGCGCCCCGGCACCTGGACCCTGCCCGCAGGCTTTATGGAAAGTGGCGAAACCACCGAGCAGGGAGCCCTGCGCGAAGTCTGGGAAGAAACCGGGGTGCGCGCGGAAATCGTCTCGCCCTACTCGATCTTCAGCGTGCCGCAGATCAGCGAGGTCTACATCATCTTCCGCGCCATCGCCGTGGAAGACACTGGACAATACGGTCCGGAGACCCTCGACTGTCGCTTTTTCGCGCCCCAGGACATTCCCTGGGACAGCATCTACTACCCGGCCATCCGGCAGATCCTCGAACGCTATATCGAGGAACGCCAGGCGGGTGTCTACGGCATCTATATGGGCAACGATGACAGCGGCACAGTCCACTTCATCCGCTGACCGAACCGCCGAAACTCAGGCTTCATACCCTTCGACAATGATCACTTCAGCCCTGGCTGCGCCCTGGCGGTACCGGCACGCCTGCTGATATTCCGGCGAGCGATAGCACGCCTGCGCCTGTTCGTAAGATTCGAACTCGATCACCACGCTGCGTTGCGGCGTCGCCCTGCCCTCCATTGCCTCGCAACGCCCGCCACGGGCCAGCAGCTTGCCGCCAAACAGGGCGAAGGCTGCTGGCGCGCGCTGGGTGTATTGAACGTATTGATCCGGGTCGGTGACGTCGACGTGGGCAATCCAGTAAGCCTTCATAGCAACCTCGTTATTTCGGTTTATTTTGTATTATGGTATACCATAAACACGAACCTTCAACCATTCGCGACACAGAGAGCCCGAGCATGGCCTTCAACAGCATCGAAGAACTTATCGAAGATTACCGTCAAGGCAAGATGGTCCTGTTGGTCGACGATGAAGACAGAGAAAACGAAGGCGACCTGCTGCTCGCCGCCGAACGCTGCAACGCCCAGGCGATCAGCTTCATGGCCCGCGAAGCACGGGGCCTGATTTGCCTCACGCTGACCGACGAGCACTGTCAGCGGTTGGGTCTGGAGCAGATGGTGCCGAGCAATGGCAGTGTATTCAGCACCGCCTTCACCGTGTCCATCGAAGCCGCCACCGGGGTCACGACCGGAATCTCGGCCGCCGACCGCGCCCGCACCGTCGAGGCCGCCGTGGCGGCGACTGCTACCGCGCAAGACCTGGTACAACCGGGGCATATTTTCCCGTTACGGGCCAAGGAAGGTGGCGTGCTGACCCGCGCCGGGCATACCGAGGCCGGTTGCGATCTGGCGCGCCTGGCCGGTTATACCCCGGCCTCGGTGATCGTTGAAGTGATGAACGATGACGGCACCATGGCCCGGCGACCGGACCTGGAGATCTTCGCGGCCAAACACGGCATCAAGATCGGCACCATCGCCGACCTGATCCATTACCGGCTCAGCACCGAACATACAGTGACGCGCATCGGCGAGCGCGAACTGCCAACCGTTCACGGTACGTTCCGACTGGTCACCTATGAGGACCGGATCGAAGGCGGCGTGCACATGGCCATGGTCATGGGCGATATCCGTCGCGAAGACCCGACACTGGTCCGCGTGCATGTGATCGATCCGCTGCGCGACCTGGTTGGCGCCGAGTACACCGGGCCGTCGAACTGGACGCTGTGGGCGGCACTGCAAAAAGTCGCCGAAGAAGACCGTGGTGTGGTGGTAGTACTGGCCAATCACGAGTCCTCGCAGGCGCTGCTTGAGCGGATTCCCCAGTTGACCCAACCGCCTCGGCAATACACCCGCTCACAATCGCGAATCTATTCCGAAGTCGGCACCGGGGCACAGATTCTGCAAGACATCGGCGTCGGCAAACTACGCCACCTCGGGCCACCGCTCAAATATGCAGGCTTGACCGGGTACAACCTGGAAGTCGTGGAAAGCATTCCGTTTACCGGCTGACGCCACGATGGAGTATGGGCATGACGCGCTTCCCGTAGCAGCTGGCGAAGCCTGCGTCCGGCTGCGCAGCGGCCGTAAATTCAGGCACCGCGGTGTTTCAGGTTAACCGTGGACGCAGGCTTTACGACTGCTGCGCAGCCGGACGCAGCCTAGCGGCAGCTGCTACGGGGAATGTGCCGAGGCGGCACCGTAATCAGATAAGAAATATCGCCATCTGCTGACAATCGGTAAGGCGAAGCCCTTGCAGAAAGTTTGGAATACCATAATATGATATTCCATAGACCGAACAATTCGTCAGGTGCACCCGCCAGGGAGGACACACAACAACAGCCCCTGACACGGTCGATGTTCAAGGCCCCGATGGACCTACTGCTCCCGATAGGCGGGCGTCAACAGCCCGCTCAAAAACACAACAAATGAGGGCGTAAAAATGGTGTTGAATAAACGTGCAACCGCGTTACTCGCTGCAGGCTTTCTGGCAATCACCTGCACGGCAGCCAGTGCGGCTGACAGCATGAGTTTCGTCAGCTGGGGTGGCTCTACCCAGGATGCGCAAAAGCAGGCCTGGGCCGACCCTTTCAGCAAGTCCAGCGGGATCAAAGTGGTCCAGGACGGCCCGACCGACTACGGCAAACTCAAGGCCATGGTTGAAAGCGGCAACGTGCAATGGGACGTGGTCGATGTCGAGGCGGATTTCGCCCTGCGCGCAGCGGCTGAAGGTTTGCTCGAACCGCTGGACTTCAAGGTGATCCAGCGCGACAAGCTCGACCCGCGTTTCGTCTCCGATCACGGCGTCGGCTCGTTCTTCTTCTCCTTTGTCCTCGGTTACAACCAGAGCAAGCTAGGCGCTACGGCCCCGGAAAACTGGAACGCACTGTTCGACACCAAAACCTTCCCGGGCAAACGTGCGCTGTACAAATGGCCGAGCCCTGGCGTACTGGAACTGGCCCTGCTGGCCGACGGTGTTCCCGCCGACAAGCTCTATCCTCTGGATCTGGATCGCGCCTTCAAGAAACTCGACACCATCAAAAAAGACATCGTCTGGTGGGGCGGTGGCGCGCAATCCCAACAACTGCTGGCCTCCGGTGAAGCCAGTCTCGGTCAGTTCTGGAACGGCCGGATCCACGCCCTGCAAGAAGATGGCGCACCGGTCGGTGTGAGCTGGAAACAAAACCTGGTCATGGCCGATTTCCTGGTTATCCCCAAAGGCTCGAAAAACAAGGACGCGGCCATGCGTTTCCTGGCCAACTCCAGCTCCGCCAAAGGCCAGGCCGACTTCTCCAACCTGACCGCCTATGCACCGATCAACACCGATAGCGTGCAACGCCTGGACTCAGTACTGGCACCCAATCTGCCGACTGCCTACGCTAAGGATCAGATCACTCTCGACTTCGCGTATTGGGCCAAGAATGGTCAGAGCATCGCGACACGGTGGAACGAATGGCTGCTCAAATGAAGATGACGGCCACTGCGTCCCGTCAATCCAATCCGGTCGGGGGCGCCTCTGGCGTCGCCGGTTCGGCTCCAGGCAAGGCGGCGGCCATGAAGCCTTCCACTCCACTGACCCAACGTTGGCGCGGTGCCAGCAACCTGGCCCCGGCACTGCTGTTCCTTGGCCTGTTCTTCTTCGCGCCGCTGATCAGCCTGCTGCTGCGTGGGGTCCTCGAACCTGTTCCAGGGCTGGGCAACTATACCGAGCTGTTCGCCAACTCGGCTTACGCCCGCGTGCTGTTCAACACCTTCGCGGTGGCAGGCCTGGTCACCGTATTCAGCTTGCTGTTGGGTTTCCCGCTGGCTTGGGCAATCACCCTGGTCCCGCGTGGCTGGGGCCGCTGGGTGCTCAATATCGTCTTGCTGTCGATGTGGACCAGCCTGTTGGCACGGACCTATTCCTGGCTGGTGCTGCTCCAGGCTTCAGGGGTGATCAACAAGGCCTTGATGGCCATGGGCATCATCGATCAACCGCTGGAGATGGTGCATAACCTGACCGGCGTGGTGATCGGCATGAGCTACATCATGATTCCGTTCATCGTCCTGCCGCTGCAGGCGACCATGCAAGCCATCGATCCGATGGTCCTGCAGGCCGGGTCCATTTGCGGTGCCAGCCCGTGGAGCAATTTCTTTCGGGTGTTCCTGCCGCTGTGTCGGCCGGGGCTGTTCTCCGGCGGCTTGATGGTGTTCGTCATGTCCCTGGGCTACTACGTCACCCCGGCACTGCTCGGTGGCGCGCAGAACATGATGCTGCCGGAATTCATCATCCAGCAGGTGCAGTCGTTCCTCAACTGGGGCCTGGCCAGCGCTGGCGCAGCCTTGCTGATCCTGATCACCCTGGTGCTGTTCTACTGCTACCTGAAGCTGCAACCGGAATCCCCGGTCGGCTCCAGCAACTCGAGGTAAGCCATCATGTTATTGACCGCCAATGCCATGAGCCGGCGCATGCGTTTGAGCCTTTACCTCACCACCGGGGTCATAGCGTTGTTTCTGCTGCTGCCCATTGTGTTCATCGTGCTGCTGTCGTTCGGCTCTTCTCAGTGGCTGGTGTTCCCGCCACCGGGCTGGACGCTGAAGTGGTACATGCAATTCTTTTCCAATGCCGACTGGATGGATGCAGCCTTTGCCAGCCTCAAGGTCGCGGTCCTGACCACGATCTTTGCCGTGGCCCTGGGTTTACCGACCGCCTTCGCCCTGGTGCGTGGGCGCTTTCGCGGCCGGGAGATGCTGTATGGCCTGTTCACCCTGCCGATGATCGTGCCGCTGGTGATCATCGCCGTGGCGGTGTACGCGCTGTTTCTCAAGCTCGGCTACACCGGGACGATGTTCGCCTTTGTGGTCAGCCATGTGATCGTCGCGTTGCCGTTCACCATTATCTCGATCATCAACTCGCTGAAACTGTTCGATCAGTCGATTGAGGACGCTGCGGTGATTTGTGGTGCTTCGCGACTGCAAGCGGTGTTCAAGGTGACCTTTCCGGCAATCCGCCCGGGCATGGTCGCCGGTGCGTTGTTCGCCTTTCTGGTGTCGTGGGATGAGGTGGTCCTCAGCGTGATGATGGCCAGCCCGACCCTGCAAACCTTGCCCGTAAAAATGTGGACCACCTTGCGTCAGGACCTGACCCCAGTGATCGCCGTCGCCTCGACGCTGCTGATCGCGCTGTCGGTACTGGTCATGGTGATCGCCGCCGCTGTGCGCCGGCGCAACGAAGTCAGCGCCTGAGCGCCTGGGAGAAAAAAATGAGTGCTGTGATCAAAGACCCTGCGCAGCAGGACAACAAGACCCTGGTCAGCCTGCGCAACCTGAACAAGCACTACGGCGACTTCGCCGCCGTGGACGACATCTCGCTGGATATCCAGGACGGTGAATTCCTCACTTTTCTCGGCTCCAGCGGCTCCGGGAAAAGTACCACCCTGTCAATGCTGGCCGGCTTCGAAACCCCCAGTTCCGGGGAGATCCAGGTCAACGGCAAATCGCTGGTCAATGTGCCACCGCACAAACGCGACATCGGCATGGTGTTCCAGCGCTATTCGCTGTTTCCGCACCTCTCGGTGCGCGACAACATCGGCTTCCCGCTGGATATTCGCAAACTCGGCAAAGCCGAACGTGAGCGTCGGGTCGAAGCCATGCTCAAACTGGTGCAACTGGATCAGTTTGCCCATCGCCGCCCTTCGCAACTGTCCGGCGGCCAGCAGCAGCGCGTGGCGATTGCCCGGGCGCTGGTCTACGAGCCACGCATTCTGCTGATGGACGAACCACTCGGCGCGCTGGATAAAAAACTCCGTGAAGACCTGCAGGATGAACTGCGCCAGCTCCATCGGCGCCTGGGTATCACCATTGTCTACGTGACCCACGATCAGGAGGAAGCCATGCGCCTGTCACAACGCATCGCGATCTTCAGTCATGGCAAGATCGTCGGCCTGGGCAGCGGCTTCGACCTGTATCAGAACCCGCCGAATGCCTTTGTCGCCTCGTTCCTGGGCAACTCGAACTTCCTCAAGCTCAAGGCCCAGGGCAATGCCGTGGCGACCTTTGAAGGCCGACCGCTGTCGATCCGTCTGACCTCAGGGTTGCAAACCGGTCAGGAAGTGCTGCTCATGGTTCGCCCGGAAAAAGCCCTGGCCCTGAGCGTCGAACAGGCCGCCAGCGATCCCCTCGCCCCAGGCTGGAACGAAGTGTCGGCGAGCGTTACGGAAGTGTTGTTTCTTGGCGAAAGCCAGACCTGTAGCGTGGTCACCTCTGGCGGCACAGCGATGACCGTCAAAGCGCTGTCTGCTGCGGGTATGCCGCTTAAAACCGGCGATCCGGTGCGGGTGCGCTGGGCCACTGCCGATGCCTGCGTCTATACCCTGTGGGCGGAGAGTGATTTGAACAAGGCGGCTGGCGCGCACTGATCTGCTTCCCTGCCAAACCAGGCCAACGCCCTTTAACCAGGGCGTTGGCTTTTTTGTGGGTGACAGATTGTCGTTTCGGGCAAGCCTGCGGTTGTCGTAGCACGCTTTTCGTAGCAGCTGGCGAAGCCAGCTGCTACGAGGGGATTGTTGTATCGGCCATAAAATTCCTCCGATTCATGACCTCTCAGCCGAGAACGGACATTCGTCTAGACAGAAGAAAAACCACTTGCAAAGATGATATTACGGTATACCATCAGACATACAAAATCACTAAAAAGGCGCACAGCGCTACCGTCTGGCCGAGGAACATCCAATGATCGACGCGAACGTCTACAAATTAGTCATGGGCTCCTTCCCTTCCGGTGTGACAGTCATCACCACACTGGATGATGAGGGTCAAATCGTCGGTCTGACGGCCAGCGCTTTCAGTTCACTGTCGATGGACCCGGCCCTGGTGCTGTTCTGCCCCAATTACAGCTCCGACTCCTACCCGGTGCTGATCAAGAACAAGCGCTTTGCCATTCACTTGCTTTCCGGTGAACAACAGAACGAAGCCTATGCCTTCGCCCGCAAAGGCAAGGACAAGGCGCAAGGCATCCAATGGACCCTCAGCGAGCTGGGTAATCCGCTGCTGAGCAATGCCACCGCCATTATCGAATGCGAGCTATGGCGTGAGTACGAAGGCGGCGATCACGCCATCATGGTCGGCGCGGTGAAAAACCTGATCGTGCCGCAGCAGCAGAGCCGCCCGCTGGTGTATTGCCGCGGCAAGATGGGCGCCCTGCCAGCCTTTGCCTGATCCCACCCCCGTGCCTGTAGCTGACAGGCAACAACAAAAAAGATCCGAGGTATGCGTCATGAAATTTTCGTTATTCGTGCATATGGAGCGCTGGGATGAGCAAGTCAGCCATCGCCAATTGTTCGAAGACCTGACCGAGCTGACCCTGCTGGCCGAGGCCGGTGGTTTCCGCACCGTCTGGATTGGCGAACACCACGCCATGGAATACACCATTTCCCCAAGCCCGATGCCGCTGCTGGCCTACCTCGCGGCACGCACCACCACCATTCACCTGGGCGCCGGCACCATCATCGCGCCGTTCTGGCACCCGCTGCGGGTCGCCGGTGAATGCGCGCTGCTGGATGTGATCAGTAACGGCCGCATGGAAGTCGGCCTGGCCCGAGGCGCTTACCAGGTTGAGTTCGACCGTATGGCCGGCGGCATGCTTGCCTCCTCCGGCGGCCAGGCCCTGCGGGAAATGGTTCCGGTGGTGCGCGCGCTGTGGCAAGGCGACTACGCCCACGATGGCGAGATCTGGAAGTTCCCGACGTCCACCAGCGTGCCCAAGCCGATCCAGCAGCCAAACCCGCCGATGTGGATCGCCGCCCGCGACCCGGACTCGCACAACTTCGCAGTGGCCAACGGCTGCAACGTCATGGTCACGCCGCTGATGAAAGGCGACGAAGAAGTGCTCGACTTGAAGAACAAGTTCGAAGCCGCTCTGGCCAATAATCCCGACGTCCCGCGCCCGCAACTGATGGTGTTGCGCCATACCCATATCCACAGCGCTGACGACCCCGAAGGCTGGAAAGTCGGCGCCAAGGCCATTTCGCGCTTCTATCGCACCTTCGATGCCTGGTTTGGCAACAAGCAAGTACCGGTCAACGGGTTCCTGGCACCTAGCCCGGAAGAAAAATTCGAAGGCCGTCCTGAGTTCGAACTGGAAAACATCCACAAGAACACCATGATCGGCACGCCTGAAGAAGTCATCGCACGGATCAAGTACTATCAGGAACTGGGCGTCGACGAATTCAGCTTCTGGTGTGACAACAGTCTGCCCCACGCCGAGAAAAAGAAATCCCTGGAGCTGTTCATCAAGCACGTCGTGCCTGCGTTCCAGTAAGCCTGCGGTTACGTATACTGCCGCACCTGCAGGGTTGCGGCAGTACCCGATCAGCATTGCCTGTCATGGTCGATTTTCATGATAAACAGTCGATTCTACCCACGTGCAAGCTCCCCTGCTCCAGGCGCTGAACTGGCGTACTTGCGTGGCGATTCGACCTCTTCGCACATCCATCTCAAGCGCTTGCGCGCCTGCGTTTCGGCCAAGCAGAACGGCTTCTGGCTGATAATCACCTGAGCAAACCCTGAGTTAGAACCACACTGCGACCGGACTTCGCCTGGCGAGTCTTGTCGTTTGTGTACTCTGCTTCGACTCGATCGAGTCTGCGGGGCGGCCGTTTGCGCCCCGTTCTTCATCAGGTTTGCTCATGAATAATAAAAACGCGCTCTTGATCATCGACATGCAACAGGAAGATGGCTTCCCCCTGGAAAACTTCGAGGGGGTCATCGCCCATAACCTTGCATTGCTCACGGCGGCCCGCCGCAGCTCTATCCCGGTGTTCTACACCCGGCATATCAATCAGGCCGACGGCCGTGGTCTAGCTCCGGGCGAGCCCAGGGCCGACGACGGCGGCCCCAGCAGTTACCGGGCCGGTACCGCTCAAGTAGAAATCATCGCTGCACTGGCACCCCGGCCGGACGAGCAGGTCATCGACAAACATCGCTACAGCGGCTTTCATCAGACCGACCTCGACGCGCGACTCAAACAGCTGGACATCGACACCCTGATCATCAGCGGCGTGCTGACCGATGTTTGTGTATTAACGACGGTTTTCGACGCCTTTTCGCTGGGTTATCGCATCCAGCTGATCACCGACGCCTGCTCAACCAGCACCTGGGCGGCGCACTACTCTGCGCTGCTGATCATGGCCAACTGGGTGTACTCAATCGAGCTGTTCACCTGCGAACAATTCCTGCTTTCGCTGCGCGGTGAGCATTTTGTCTGCTGCGCCCCCGGGCAGCCGGACCTGTTCGCCCACCAGCCCGAGGAGTTGACGAACACCATTGCCCGCTTCCAATCCAGCCTTCAGCGCCAGGAGTGCCTGTCATGAGCATCGAAAAAAGAAGCATCGATTTCATTCCAGAGTCCGAACGCTACGGTAAGCCCGGTTCGCTGTTCTTCATCTGGTTCGGCGCCAACATGAACATCACCACCATCGCCTCCGGGGTGTTGCCGGTGGTGATTGGGTTGAATCTGTTCTGGAGCGCGCTGGCGATCGTTCTGGGCTCGCTGCTGGGCGCGATCTTCATGGCTTCGCACTCGGCCCAGGGACCCAAACTGGGGATCCCGCAGATGATCCAGAGCCGCGCGCAGTTCGGGGTGATCGGTGCGATCCTGCCGTTGCTGTTCGTCATGCTGATCTACCTCGGCTTCTTCGTCAGCAACACCTTGCTGGCGGCCCAGGCCCTGGAGTCCGTCAGCCCGCTGGGTAGCAACGCCAACATCGTTCTGATCGGTGTGTTGTGCTTCGTGGTGGCGCTGTATGGCTACCGGCTGATCCATCGGCTGCAAAAGCTGCTGTCGATCCTGTCGCTGTTGGTGTTCATCGCCGCCACGCTGCTCGCGTTGAGCCTGCCGATCCCGGCGGGGCAATGGGCTGCGACGGACTTCTCACTGGCGAAATTCTTGATGGCAGTGAGCATTGCAGTGACCTGGCAACTGTCCTACGCCCCATATGTAGCGGACTACTCACGCTACTTGCCGAGCAAAACGCCGATGCCCCAGGTGTTCTGGTACAGCTACGCCGGGACGGTCAGCGGCGGTGCGTGGATGATGATCCTTGGGGCGATCCTGAGCGTGGCCATTCCCGACTTCGCCGCCAATGTAGGCGGCCATGTCGCCGGACTGTTCGGCCCGGCGGCGCTGCTGTTGTTCGCGTTTATCGTCTACGGCCAGGTGTCGATCAACGTTTTCAACCTGTATGGGGCGTTCATGTCGACCATCACCGTGATCGAACCCTTCTCTCGCCTGCGCGTCACACCACGGGTCAGGGGCGTGTTCATGTTGATCATCAGCCTCGTCGCCACGGCCTTATGCACCATCAATCAGGCTGACTTCATCGCCTTTTTCCTCAATTTCATCTTCTTCATGAGCTATTTCCTGATCCCCTGGACGGCGATCAATCTGGTCGACTTCTACTGGTTGAGGAAAGGTGAATACCGGATTGACGATATCTTCGACATGAATGGCATCTACGGCAGGGTCAACTGGATCGCCTGTGCGAGCTTCATCGTGGCCATCGTGGTGGAGATCCCCTTCATGAACACCACCCTTTACGTCGGTCCGCTGGCCACGCTGCTCGATGGTATTGACCTGGCCTGGGTAGTCGGATTGGTGGTGCCAGCCATCAGCTACTACTGGCTGATGAGACTCGGCAAGCAGGCTCCAAGGGTCGCTGAACTGTCATAAAGACCCTGCACAGCGCCTGATCGCGGGTTTTCGCCCATCACACACCCGCCTGAGCCAAGGCGAAGGCCGGTGTGTGAGTTCGCGCCAGCTTTGGTACCCATTGGCACTCGGCAATGGCACTCGACGTCGAGCAGAAGAGCCCGCCCGGCGGGCCCTCCCAGGCAATAGTGCACCCTTTAAAGGTCAAAGCGATCAATCGCCCGGCGTCGTTCGTTTTCATCTCGAACGTCATAATTGGCGGTTGTCTGGATGTTCGTGTGATGCGCGAGCTTTTGCGCAATTGACAAGTCGTGCTCCTCGATCACACGCGTAATGAACGAGCGACGAAAATCATGAGGCATGATTTTCACGCCAACCTGGGCACCGCGTTGTCGTGCAATGTAATAAATCGCGTGTTTGGTGATCCGTTCACGGGTGATGTGACTGCCACGACGAATTCTGTTGAACAGAAACGGATCGTCATCCTGCCCTTCGACCAACTGTGAGCGCCGAAACTGCAACCATGCGTCCAGCCTGGCGAACGCCCAGGTCGGTGCGTACTTGATCAGTTCCTTGTTTCCTTTTGCCGTGACTCGCAGGCTGCGCTCACGAAAATCAATCTGGTTGAGCTCAAGATTCACCGATTCGGATTTACGCATGCCTGAGCCATACAGGATTGCTATCACCGCAGCGTCCCGCAGCCCTTGCGGTCTTGGATCGGCCGCACAGACGGCCATCAGCTCCTGGATCAATGAGCGCTTGAGGTTTCGCCCCTGGGACAGGCGTGTGCCCGCGATGGCTTTGACCGAGCGCATTTTCAACAGATGATCCTGAGTGATCAGGCTCAGACGCCACGCCTCGTTCATCACACCGCGCACGGCATTGACATATAACGAGGATGTATTAGGCGCATAACCATCGGCGCGTAATGTCGCCACCAGCGCGATAACGTCGCCGGGCTGCAGTTCATGCCAGGGGATTTCCTCGATATTCATATCTTCAAAACCCAGCCGATCCGCAGCGTCTTGCAGCACATAACGCATGGTCAGCCGGCTTGAAGGCGCCAATCGAGCCAGATAGAGGGTCAGTGGATTGTCGTTACCCTTCCCCTCAGGCACGTTCAATCGGCTGCCGGGGGTATGCGGTGAATCGTTAGTGGGTAGATCAATCAAACTGAACAGCCCTTAAATGAAAATAGCTCAACCAAACATCCATTCGGGCGAGAAAATTTAATACAGAACAACAGCCACTGCGAATGCCACCGACTGAGTGATGCCCTTCCCTGACGCGTCCAAAAGGACCGACAGATATTTTTCCAGAGAAAGCCACCGGGCCAAAAAACCTGAAAAACTCTGAACATTAGCTGTCTGGCCCCGAGATAAACAGTCTGTTGCCCTATTTTTCATATTAGTTTCACATTTTTACGCTTAACCTCGCCCCGGAGAATAGGGTGCCATCACGTTGATGGTGCAGACACTACAGCCCCACTGCAGCAACGGGTGACAATTCCGGGCGATGACGATAAAGTATTGATCCTTATTTACTTTTCAGCCTATTGGTCTTTACTCACGGTGCGCATGGATCGCCCGCATCCAACCTCTGGAATGGACACTGTCGAATGCCCGGCTTGAACAATTTCACTGAATGACATCCTGGTTTTAACCCGTTTTATTGCCTGCGCCCCCTACCCGTTTTACCCGAGGTCTTGATGAACCAGCCGTTTCTCCCCTTCTCACGTCCCAGCATTGGCGATGAAGAGATTGCCGCCGTTGAGCAGGTACTTCGCTCTGGCTGGATTACTACCGGCCCGAAAAACCAGCAGCTCGAAGAACAATTCGCAGAGCGTGTGGGCTGTCGGCATGCCGTGGCGCTGTCTTCGGCCACTGGCGCGATGCACATCACCTTGCTGGCATTGGGGATCGGTCCAGGCGACGAAGTGATCACGCCTTCGCAAACCTGGGTCTCCACCGCCAATATGATCTGCCTGTTGGGGGCAACACCGGTTTTCGTCGACATCGACCGCGACACACTGATGACCGACGTCCATGCCATTGAGGCGGCAATCACCCCTCGGACCAAGGCAATCATCCCGGTGCATTACGCCGGCGCTGCCTTTGACCTGGATCCACTTTATGCGCTGGCGGCCCGGCATGGCATCCCCGTGATCGAGGACGCCGCCCATGCCGTCGGTACGCAGTATCGCGGCCGCGCAGTCGGCGCCCAAGGCACGGCAATCTTCTCGTTCCACGCGATCAAAAACATGACCTGCGCCGAAGGCGGGATGTTTGTCAGCGACGATGAGGCCCTCGCCAACCGGGTACGCATGCTCAAGTTTCATGGCTTGGGGGTTGATGCCTACGATCGCCTGACCCATGGCCGCAAGCCGCAGGCACAGGTGATCGAGCCCGGCTTCAAGTACAACCTGGCCGACGTCAATGCGGCGATCGCACTGGTGCAACTGCAGCGCCTGGATGAAATCAATGCCAAACGCGAAGAACTGGCGCAAGCCTATTTGAAGCGCCTGAGTGCATTGCCGGTAGAACCGCTGAAAATGCCGGGCTACCCGCAACAACATACATGGCATCTGTTCATTCTGCGCATTGACGCCGAGCGTTGTGGGCGCGATCGTGATGCCTTCATGAAAGCATTACAGGAACAAAACATCGGCAGCGGCATTCACTTTGTCGCTACCCATCTGCATACTTACTACCGCCAGCGTTTCCCGAACATCCATTTACCCAATACGGAGTGGAACTCGGCACGCCTGTGTTCGATCCCGTTGTTCCCCGACATGACCCTCGACGATGTCGAGCGTGTCGCGAGCGCCATTGAAAACATTCTGGACTGAAGCCTTTGAGACCTTATCCGATTAAGTGTGTGTCGATCGTTATCCCGGTCTACAACGAAGAAGAAAGCTTGCCTGAATTGCTGCGCCGTACCGAAGCGGCCTGTCAGCAGCTCAAGCACGAGTATGAAATCGTCCTGGTCGATGATGGTAGCCGCGACAACTCGGCACAGCTTCTAGAAGAAGCCGCCCAGCGTGAAGGCAGTTCAGTGGTCGCGGTCATTCTCAATCGCAACTACGGCCAGCACGCAGCAATCATGGCCGGTTTCGAGCACTGCAAAGGCGATGTGGTCATTACCCTTGACGCCGACCTGCAGAACCCGCCGGAAGAAATCCCCCGTCTGGTGGAACAAGCCGAACTGGGCTACGACGTCGTTGCCACCGTGCGCAACAATCGTCAGGACTCGGCCCTGCGCCGCTGGCCGTCGAAACTGATCAACCTGGCAGTGCAACGCTCTACCGGTGTCGCCATGAGCGACTACGGCTGCATGCTGCGCGCCTACCGCCGCACCATCGTCGACGCCATGCTGGCCTGCCGGGAACGCAGCACCTTCATCCCGATTCTGGCCAACAGCTTCGCCCGTCACACCACCGAAATCCTGGTGCAGCACGCCGAGCGCGAGCATGGCGAGTCGAAATACAGCCCGATGCGCCTGATCAGCCTGATGTTCGATCTGCTGACCTGCATGACCACTACCCCGTTGCGACTGCTGAGCATCATTGGGTTCAGCCTCGCGGCACTGGGAGCGCTGTTTGCCTTCCTGCTGATCTTCCTGCGCCTGATATTCGGCGCCAGCTGGGCGGGTGACGGCACCTTCGTACTGTTCGCAGTGCTCTTTGTGTTCACCGGCGGCCAGTTCATCGGCATGGGCCTTCTGGGTGAATACCTGGGCCGCATGTACAGCGATGTGCGCGCCCGGCCGCGCTTCTTTATCGAAAAAATCCTACGTAACAAACCCGCTACTCCTGCTCCCGTTGTCACTGTCGACGGTCTGCCTTCCACCACTACTGATCAGGTTTCGCCATGAATCCAAAAGCTGTTGTTTTCGCCTACCACGACATCGGCTGTGCAGGTATCGAAGCACTGCTCAACGCAGGTTTCGAGATTGCTGCCGTGTTTACCCACGCCGATGATCCGAAGGAAAACACCTTCTACGGCTCAGTAGCCCAATTGTGCGCCCGTAAAGGCATTCCCGTGCACGCACCGGAAGATGCCAACCACCCGCTGTGGATCGAGCGCATCGCCAAACTGAACCCGGACTACCTGTTCTCGTTCTACTACCGCAACCTGCTGGGCGAGCAACTGTTGGCTACCGCCAGCAAAGGTGCGTTCAACCTGCACGGCTCGCTGCTGCCAACCTACCGTGGCCGCGCTCCAGCAAACTGGGTACTGGTCAACGGCGAAACCGAAACCGGCGTGACCCTGCACCGCATGGTCAAGCGTGCCGACGCTGGCGCAATCGTCGCCCAGCAACGCGTTGCAATCGACCGTGCCGATACCGCCCTGAGCCTGCACGGCAAGCTGCGTGAAGCCGCTTCCAACCTGCTGCGCGACACCCTGCCGCTGCTTGTTCAGGGCAAAGTCACCGAAACCGCCCAGGACGAATCCAAGGCCACTTCTTTCGGTCGTCGTACCCCAGCGGACGGCAAGCTTGTCTGGAACAAACCTGCCGAAGAGCTGTTCAACCTGGTTCGCGCCGTGACCCAGCCTTACCCGGGCGCTTTCTGCGACGTGGGCGAGCACAAACTGATTGTCTGGAGCGCTGAAGTCGCCAAGGGCAACGAAGGTCTGGCACCAGGTCGTGTGATCAGCGTCAACCCGCTGCGCATCGCCTGCGGTGAAGACTCGCTGGTAATCACTTTTGGTCAGCGCAATGACAATGGCCTGTACCTGGCCGGTCCTTCCCTGGCTAACGAGCTGGGCCTGGTGGACGGCTCCGTGCTGCGCGGTGCTGAATCCGGCCGCAAGCCACGCCGTACCCGCGTACTGATCCTCGGTGTGAACGGCTTTATCGGTAACCATTTGTCCGAGCGCCTGCTGCGTGACGACCGCTACGAAGTCTACGGCCTGGACATCGGCTCCGACGCCATCGAGCGCCTGCGCAGCCACCCGAACTTCCACTACGTGGAAGGCGACATCAGCATTCACTCCGAGTGGATCGAGTACCACATCAAGAAGTGCGACGTGGTCCTGCCGCTGGTGGCCATCGCCACGCCGATCGAATACACCCGCAACCCGCTGCGCGTATTCGAACTGGACTTCGAAGAGAACCTGAAACTGGTTCGCTACTGCGTCAAGTACAACAAGCGCGTGATCTTCCCGTCGACCTCCGAAGTCTATGGCATGTGCCAGGACCAGTACTTCGACGAAGACACCTCCAACCTGGTGGTCGGTCCGATCAACAAGCAGCGCTGGATCTACTCGGTTTCCAAGCAACTGCTGGACCGCGTGATCTGGGCCTACGGTGCCAAGGGCCTGAACTTCACCCTGTTCCGTCCGTTCAACTGGATGGGCCCGCGCCTGGACCGTCTGGACTCGGCCCGTATCGGCAGCTCCCGCGCCATCACCCAGCTGATCCTCAACCTGGTGGAAGGTACGCCAATCCGCCTGTTCGACGGTGGCGAGCAGAAGCGCTGCTTCACCGACATCGCCGACGGCATCGAAGCCCTGGCACGCATCATCGACAACGACAACGATGCCTGCAACGGTCAGGTCATCAACATCGGTAACCCGGAAAACGAAGCCAGCATCCGTCAGCTGGGCGAAGAACTGCTGCGTCAGTTCGAAGCTCACCCGCTGCGCGCCAACTTCCCTCCGTTCGCCGGTTTCCGCGACGTAGAGAGCAAGGCGTTCTACGGCACCGGTTACCAGGACGTGGCACACCGCAAGCCAAGCATCGAAAACGCCAAGCGCCTGCTGAACTGGGAGCCAACCGTGGAGATGAGCGAAACCATCGGCAACACACTGGACTTCTTCCTGCGTGAAGCCATGCTCGAAATCGCGGACAAGCGCTGATGCAGGCAGGTCTTCGGATCGATGTCGACACCTACCGAGGTACCCGTGAGGGGGTACCCCGGTTGTTGGAGATGCTCGATGAAGCACAGGTCAAGGCGACGTTTTTCTTCAGCGTTGGTCCGGACAACATGGGGCGCCATTTATGGCGCCTCATCCGTCCGCAATTTCTCTGGAAGATGCTGCGCTCCAATGCGGCCGGTTTGTACGGCTGGGATATTTTGCTGGCCGGCACTGCCTGGCCAGGCAAACCCATCGGTCGTGATCTCGGGCATCTCATGCGTCAGACGCTTGCGGCCGGGCATGAGGTTGGTTTGCACGCCTGGGATCACCATGGCTGGCAAGCCAACGCCGGGCGCTGGAGTGAAGCGGATCTGATCGAGCAAATTCGTCGTGGCGTCGACAGTCTGAGCGATATTATCGGCCAGGCTGTCGATTGTTCGGCCTCTGCCGGTTGGCGTGCCGATGAACGCGTCATCGAGGCCAAGCAACGTTTTGGCTTCCGTTACAACAGCGATTGTCGCGGTCAGAGTCTGTTCCAGCCGCGGCTGGCTGACGGCAGCCTGGGCGCGCCACAGATTCCGGTCGACTTGCCGACTTTCGACGAAGTCGTCGGGCCGGTGGTTGCCGCCAATGATTTCAACTCATTCATTCTTGATCGTTTCAGCCCTGAAAAGCTGAACGTCTACACGATTCATGCGGAAGTAGAAGGGATTCTGATGGCTAACGATTTTCGTCAGCTGTTGGCTACGGCCAGTCAACGTGACATCCAGTTTCAACCCTTGGGCAATTTGCTGCCCGCCGAGCCTGGCAGCTTGCCTGCAGGCCGGGTGATACGCGGTGCCCTGGAGGGTCGCGAGGGTTGGCTGGGAGTGCAAGGCGCATGACCAACCGTTGGGCGCTGCCTTTGCTGTTGCTGGCATTCGGTTTGTTTTATCTGCTGCCTCTGGCCTCTCACGGGCTGTGGATTCCGGACGAAACCCGCTACGCCCAAATCAGTCAGGAAATGCTCCTGAGCGGTGACTGGATTTCCCCGCACTTCATGGGCATTCGCTATTTCGAAAAACCTGTCGCCGGTTACTGGATGATCGCTATCGGTCAGGCCGTGTTCGGCGACAATCTATTCGGTGTACGGATCGCCTCGGCGCTGAGCATCGGCTTGAGTGTAGTCCTGGCCTACCTGATCGCTCGCCGCCTGTGGAATGATCCTCGCAAGAGTTTCACCAGCGCCCTGCTCTATACGAGCTTCGCGGTGATCGCCGGCCAGGCCGGGTATGCCAATCTCGATCCGCAATTCACCTTCTGGGTCAATTTGAGCCTGGTGGCGTTGTGGTTTGCGCTCGATAGCGTGAGTCAACGCGCCCGCCTCGCTGCGTGGGCAGCATTGGGTTTGGCCTGCGGCATGGGATTCATGACCAAAGGATTCCTGGCCTGGTTGTTGCCGGTGTTGATCGCCCTGCCCTACATGCTCTGGCAAAAGCGTTTGCGCGAGTTGCTGACCTACGGTTGCGTAGCGGTCGTGGTGGCAATTGCGGTGAGCTTGCCGTGGGTCCTGGCCGTCCACGCTCAAGAACCGGACTACTGGCGGTTCTTCTTCTGGCATGAGCACATTCGGCGCTTCGCCGGGGACGATGCCCAGCACTCTCAACCCTGGTGGTTCTACCTGCCGATGCTGGTGGCTTTCAGTCTGCCATGGGCCGGGTTGCTGCCCTCGACATTCAAACAGGCCTGGCAAACAAAACGTCAGGCCAGCATCGGGTTCCTGCTGCTCTGGCTGTTGCTGCCACTGGCGTTTTTCAGCCTGAGCAAAGGCAAGCTCCCGACCTATATCATGCCCTGCCTGTTGCCGCTGGCCTTGCTGATGGGCAATGCGCTGATGGATCGAGTGGCTGCAGCGCGCGGCCGGGCTATCGGCCTGAACGGGCTCCTCAACGCGGTACTGGGCCTGCTCGCTCTGCTGGCACTGGTCTACTTCCAGCTGAAGGAACCGGTGTACGTAGATCAACTCCAGAATCTGGTGCTGGTGTTCATCGTGCTGTTCGGCTGGATCATCTGCAATCTTGTGCAAGCGTTCAGGCCGCTGCGGCTATGGGCCGCGCCGGCGCTCGGCAGCTGGCTGCTGGTGGCATTGGCACCTGCCGCGCTGCCCAATTCGCTGGTCTACAACAAGATGCCCGACCAGTTCATCGTCGACCATGCTCAGGAACTTGGCCAGACCGGGAAACTGCTGAGCAATGACCTGGGTGCTGCCTCGGCCCTGGCCTGGCGTCTGCAACGCCCGGATGTGGCGCTGTACAACACCGTGGGCGAGGTGAAATATGGCCTGGCTTATCCCGACTCCGCCCAGCGCCAGGTCAATCTCGAGCAAATTCAGCATTGGATGAGCGACGCCCGCAAGACCGGCTCGGTCGGCGTGGTGATGCGGGTCAAAAGCGACGACGAACTGCATGAAATCGAGTTGCTTCCCAAAGATGCCAAGCGCTATGAGCAAGGCAATATCGTGATTCTGATCTTCTCCCAGAGTGCGCCATGACCCTGCTGTTACTACTGACCGCTTGCCTGCTGACCTGTTTTGGGCAGATCGCCCAGAAATACGCCGTGGAAAGCTGGCGCGGGACAGATCATGACTGGATCGCCAAGCTGCTCTCCCCATGGCTGTGGCTCGCCCTCGCCTGCCTTGGTTTCGGTTTGCTGGTTTGGCTATTGGTATTGCAGCGACTGGAAGTCGGTATCGCTTATCCGATGCTGAGCCTGAATTTCGTACTCATCACCCTGGTCGCGCGCTTCGTGTTCCATGAGCATGTCGACAGTCGTCATTGGCTGGGAGTCGCCCTGGTCATTGCCGGTGTCGTGTTGCTGGGAGTACACGCATGAATCTGCGCCGCGGAATTATCTTCGCCATGGGCAGCGTGCTGCTGGTCAGCGGTGCGCAACTGGGTATGCGCTGGAGCATGACCCGTTTGCCAGCACCGGCGCAGTGGCTCGAAGCCCTGACCGGCGGCAGTGTCGATCTGCTGGCACTGGGAATAGTGTTCAGCTCTATCCTGGCATATGCCCTGTCCATGCTCTGCTGGCTCGCCGCATTGCGTGACCTGCCACTGGGCAGGGCCTATTCCTTGCTGAGCATCAGCTACGCCCTGGTGTATCTGCTTGCCGCCAGTTTGCCGTTCTTCAATGAACACTTCAGTATGTCCAAAACACTGGGGGTGGCCTTGGTCATGCTCGGTGTTATCACCATTAACTCTTCACGTATACCCCGTCCTAGGGACTCCGTATGAAAATCAGCGTAATTGGTAGCGGTTATGTAGGTCTGGTGCAGGCAACTGTCCTGGCTGAAGTCGGTCATGATGTCATCTGCATGGACGTCGATCAGAACAAAATCAAATTGCTGCAGAAAGGCCACGTCACTATCTTTGAACCAGGGCTGGAGACCATGGTCAAGGAGAACCTGGAGAGCGGGCGCCTGCATTTCACCAGCGACGAAAAGCTGGCGATCGAACACGGGCAAGTGTTGTTCATCGCTGTCGGCACGCCATCGGACGAGGACGGCTCGGCCGACCTGAAATATGTCTTGTCCGTGGGTGACGCGGTCGCACGCCATCGGGTCGAACCGCTGATTCTCGTGGAAAAATCTACTGTTCCGGTCGGCACAGGCGACACCCTGCGGGCGCACATCGAAGAAGTCCTGAACAAGGACGGGCGTACCCTGGAGTTCGATATCGTTTCCAACCCGGAATTCCTCAAGGAAGGTTCGGCCGTCAGCGACTGCCGTCGCCCTGACCGCATCGTCATCGGTTGCGAACGTGAAGAAGTCCGTGAAGTGATGCGCGAACTTTACGCGCCCTTCAACCGCAACCATGACCGCATCATCTTCATGGACCTGCGCAGTGCCGAACTGACCAAGTACGCAGCCAACTGCATGCTCGCGACCAAAATCAGCTTTATCAACCAGATCGCAGAACTGGCCGAACACCTGGGTGCGGATATCGAAGCCGTACGCATGGGCATCGGTGCGGACCAGCGCATCGGCTACCACTTCATCTACCCTGGCTGCGGCTATGGCGGCTCGTGTTTCCCCAAGGATATGCGCGCCCTGATCCACAGTGCCCAGGAAGCGAACTGCTCCAGCGACCTGCTGCAGGCGGTCGAGGCCATCAATGAGCGGCAGAAACACAAGCTTTTCGAGCGCATCAACGCGTTCTACAAGGGTGAGCTGAAGGGCAAGACCTTCGCCCTCTGGGGCCTGGCATTCAAACCCAACACCGACGACATGCGCGATGCGCCAAGCCGGGTGCTGATGGAAGCCTTATGGGCTGCCGGCGCACAGGTACGGGCCTTCGACCCTGAAGCCATGCAAGAGACCCAACGGTTGTACCCGAATCAACAAAACCTGTCGTTGATGGGTACGCCAGAGTCCGCACTGGTGGGCGCAGATGCCTTGATCGTCTGCACCGAATGGCAACAGTTCAAGGCGCCGGATTTCAAGTTGATCGAGCAGCGGCTCAAAGCCCCGGTGATCTTCGACGGGCGCAACCTGTATGACGCCGATCGTCTGGCACGCAAAGGCTTCAAGTACTTCCCGATGGGTCGTGGCGAGTCGCGCAACCTGCCAATCCCTGATCAGCAGTGGCCATCCGCCCCAGTCGTAGCCTAGGAGGCCGCGTGCACGCTTATCCATTGACAAGGATCCGTCAGCAGTCGTTAGGGCTGGGACTTTTGGCGCTGTTGCTGTTCTGCGCCGGGGTCTACCAGCAAACGGCGATAGGCTTCGACACGCGGTTCGTACTGTTCGCTCAGGAAATGCTGCGCCATGGGCCGGGATTCTTCCCGACCACCTATGGCCAGCCTTACGCTGACTACTGGGCCACCTCGACCCTGTTTACCTGGCTGCTGTCGCTGCCGTTCGGCCAGGTAAACGCCTTGACGGCCTGGTTGCCCAGCGCCATTGCCTCGGCGCTGATCGTTACGCTGATGTATCGCCTGGTGGCGCCCTACTCCAGAACCTGGGCGCTGCTGAGCATCGCCCTGCTGTTGCTGACCAATACCTTCATCACCGAAACCCGTGCCGTGTCCCTCGACCAGATGGTCGCGGCCGTGACCTTTACCGTGTTCTACCTGGGCTATGCCGCCGACCATTTCGCCGCACCACGGCGGCTGGTCTGGATACTCGCGCTGCTGGTACTCGGTTTTGCCATTCGCGGGCCCATCGGGCTGGTGGTGCCCACTGGCGTGCTGTGCAGCTATTACCTGCTCAACGGCCAGTGGCGCCGGATGATCAGCGTCGGCTTGCTGGCCGGGCTGCTGCTGGCGGCGGGTATCGGTCTGCTGCTGTGGCTGGCGAACGTCAGCGGTGGTTCGGCCTTCGTCCAGGACGTGATCCGCATGCAGTTCATGGGGCGCATGGACGGCAGAGAAGGCTCCAGCGGCCTGTTTTTTTACTTCAGCAGTTCGCTTGGCAACTTTGCGCTGGCCTACCCGCTGGCGCTGCTGGTTTTGGCATCGGTGATTGCGGCTGGTCGTCAGCATCAACGGCCGGCATTACGTTTGCTGTTTTTTTGCGCTGCCGCCGGGCTGATCGTGATGATCGGTTTGTCCATACCACAGGCCAAAAAAGCCCGCTACCTGTTGCCGATGGTGCCCATGGCCGCAATCGTTGCAGCTTATCCGTTCCAGGTCGCACAAGGCCGGGTGTTCCTCTGGCTTCGAGGCTTGATGCAAGGGATCTGGTTGTTGCTGCCTGGCTTGCTGATCGCCGGGTTGTTGTTCGCTCAACGACGGTTTCCTGAGCAACTGCCCTCGATCACTTCGATGCTGATACTCCTGGCAGTGCTACAACTGGCGGCACTGGCGCTGCTGTTCAAATCCCGCTGGCGTGCAGTGGGGCTGGCGTATTGCGCCGTGCTGGCCGTGTGGTCCAGTTTCATCCTGGTCGTCGAGCCTGCCGAGCGTGAGTTGTATGACACGCGCGCCTTCACCCTCGCCGCTCACGATATGATCCAGCACGATCCGGCGACCGTCGTCCTGCACGCCATGGGGAAAGACGCCAAGGCCATCAAGTTCATGGTCAATCTCGAGCAGGACCTGCAACCAACCTTCACTGACGCGCCGCAAGACCTTGAGCGAGTACAAGGACCCGCGTGGCTGGTGATGGATAAAACCGACTACCTCGCCCTGCAAGGCACCCGATTCGCTGCATTACAGCCGCTGCTGACCGGGCGTTTCGACAAGAATGACTACGTGCTGCTGCACTTGCCGCAAGCACAGCCCTGACCGGCCTCCCGCCAAAGCGACAGGTAACGCTTAACGCCCTCCAATACAGCCGTCAGAAGTATTTCTGACGGCCCCTCCTATTCCCTCATGCATGAATTTTTCGCAGCAAAATCCGACAGCGATATAGGTAACCGCCACCTATGAGCGTCCCTCCAGCGGATCATAATCAACCCGTAGCAGCGACTCGGAATAAAGTTCTTCAGCCACTCAACAACCCTTCATAGACGCGACCCAGAAACGTTACTTCTGAGTTCCTCGTTTAAACACCATAGGCGCCTCCCGGCCCCTGGATTTCCAAAGACAACTGGTCCATCAGGAAACGGCCTTAAGGTCGACTCCCAAGGCATTCGCGAACGCTTTTACCAGCGGGCTGCGAACGATGTTATGCCGCAAGATCAGATTGAATGGCGTGCTGAAATTAATCAGATCCGGCCGCAGTGCCCTTAACTCCCCTCGCGCCACCAGAGCCGCTGCATAGTGCTGCGGAAGAAAACCGACAAATCGTCCGGTTTTGATCAACATGGCGACGGCTTCAACCTGAGAAGCCGACGCGGAGTCACTGTCGTAGACAGCAAAGTTGGCTTTATCCCGATGAATGGCGTAACGGTGATTGATGAACTGATGGTCCTTGAGTACATCGACACTCATGTCACTGTCCGCCGCGTTGAACAGCGCATGCCCGACAGCGCAGTAAGCCTCTGATCTTTCTTCGTAGAGATTAAAATAATCAAACTCTTCTCTTTTTTGATACACGGGTACTATTCCGGCGACTAAACGCCCTTCCACCACGCCCCGTTCCACTTCATCTAATTGAGCCGCATGCAGTCGAAACCTGACCTTGGGCGACTCATCATGAATCCGCCTTAACGCTGCCACTAACGGCGACTGCTCATCTGAAATAGTATTATCAATAACGCCGACACTAAGGTCGCCAATCAATTCATTCTGCGCGCAACTAAGGCGATCCCGAAAGTTATCAACCGAGGCAAATAACTCGATCGATGCCTGATATACCAGAGTGCCTTCTTCGGTCAGGCAAAAACCTTCGCGACCTCGGGTACACAGGCGCATGCCAATGCGAATTTCCAGATCCGAGATCTGTTTGCTGATGGCCGCAAGACCCACATTCAGCTCATTCTGGGCGGCACTGAAGCCTCCGGCCTCGACCACAGCCTTGAACACCTTGAGCAGTTTGAAATCCAGACCACTGAGCGCCAAAGGTGCTCTATGCACGGTTTTCGGTGGTGGGTTTCCAGAATTGGAAAGTGGGGTTTCCATAATGCTTATTTACCTCACGCGCCCTATTCAACAGGCTGTGCTCAACAACAAAAACATAGCCGACCAATAATAATGAACACAGAAAACAAGGCTTGGCAACTACAAATAAATCCATCAATCAGCCTCAACCTGCTGATGTCGAACGATTTAAAGTTGACACTTCGATCAGCTCTCGCCACTTGCAACTGCCCTCTTGAAAACTGCATGACCTCAACACGGTCCGACTTATTCGATTAAGCCCCGGTCACCTGTTACGGACATGCGTACCGCCTTCAGTTCGAGTTACCGACGAGGAAAATAAAAATGACTCAACCTACCGATCGTCTGTGGGGAGCGCGCTTCAAAAGTGGCCCTTCCGAGGCCCTGGCAGCACTGTCGCGTTGCCCCGAACGCTACTTCCGCTTGACCCCGTATGACCTCGCTGGCTCCAAGGCCCATGCCCGTGAATTGCAGCGTGCAGGCCTGCTGGATGAGCAGGAAACCCTGAAAATGCTCGCAGCCCTCGAGCAAATCGGCGTTGATTTCCGCGACGCTCGCATCAGCCCGACCCAGGATGACGAGGATGTCCATACCTTCATCGAGCGTCTGCTGACCGAGCGTCTCGGCGCTCTGGGCGGCAAGCTGCGGGCCGGCCGTTCACGCAACGACCAGACCGCCAACGACCTGCGGTTGTTCCTGCGTGACCACGCCCGCACCCTGACGGTCGAAGTATTGGCTCTGCAGCAAGCGCTGGTGGATCAGGCCGAGCAGCACATCGAGAGCATCTGCCCGGGCTTTACCCACCTGCAGCAGGCCCAACCGATCGTCTTCGCCCACCACTTGCTGGCCCACGCCCAATCCATGTTGCGCGACGTGCAGCGTCTGGTGGACTGGGACGCGCGCACCGCCCTGTCACCCTTGGGCGCTGCGGCCATGGCCGGCTCCGCCATCGCTCGAATGCCCCAGCAGTCGGCCAGGGAAATGGGCTACAACGGTGTCTGCGAAAACTCCATCGACGCCGTGGCCAGCCGCGATCACGTCGCTGAATTCCTGTTCGTCGCCAGCATGCTCGGCATCAACATTTCGCGCCTGGCCGAGGAGTTTTGCCTGTGGTCATCCCGGCAGTTCCGCTGGGTCGCACTGGACGATGCCTATGCCACCGGCAGCTCGATCATGCCGCAGAAGAAAAACCCGGACATCGCCGAACTGGCACGCGGCAAGGCTGGCCGGCTGATCGGTAACCTCACCGGCCTGCTCTGCACCCTCAAATCCTTGCCGCTGTCCTACAACCGCGACCTGAGCGAAGACAAGAACGGCGTACTCGATACCGTCGATACCTTGCTGCTGGTGCTGCCGGCCATGGCCGGAATGGTCGCGACCATGAAGGTCAACGTCGAAGAGTTGCGTCGTCAGGCACCGCTGGGCTTCACCCTTGCCACCGAAGTTGCTGACTGGCTCGCGGTTCGCGGCGTGCCGTTCAAAGAAGCCCACGAAATTACCGGCGCCCTGGTCCAGGCCTGTGAAAAGCACGGCATCGAACTCTGGGAAGCCTCACCGGCGTTGCTCGCCGAGGTCGATGCACGGTTGACACCGCAGGTGCGCGACAGCCTGACCCTGGAAGCGGCGATCGCTGCTCGCAGTGGTTGGGGTGGCACCGCGCCGCAACAGGTGCGCGAGCAGCTCGGCCGGCTGAAAACCGCCCTGGCCGCACAGCACCAATGGGCCGAGGACTACAACGGCTTTCGTCTCTGAAACCCTGAACACCTGTAGGAGCAAGCTCGCTCCTACTGTGTTCGCCGTTGCCTTTTTTGAATGACCGATAGACCGCAGGTGCCGTCAGCCTGCGTTCGGAGAAACAACATGAGCCAGACCCAGGCACAGCGCCTCCTTGCCGAGCGCAAACAAGCCGAGAATCAGTTCGACATTACCCAGTACGAACACGTACCCCGGCGTTACTACGGGCGAATCATCTTCGCTACCCTGATCGTCGTCGCCTTGCTGGGGCTGGTGCGCGCGTTTGCCGAAGGCCAGATCGAGTGGTCGTACATCGGCCAGTTCCTGACCTCCAAAGCGATCCTGTTCGGCCTGTTCAACACCATCGTCATGGCGATTCTGGCCATGGCCCTGGGCGTGGTATTCGGGGTCATCACGGCGATCATGCGCATGTCGCAGAACCCGATCCTGCGCTACGTGGCCGTCACCTACACCTGGCTGTTTCGCGGCACGCCACTGATCCTGCAACTGCTGTTGTGGTTCAACCTGGCGCTGATCTTCCCCACCATCGGCATACCCGGTCTGTTCGAACTGGACACCGTCAGCCTGATGACGCCCTTCATCGCCGCCCTCCTCGGGTTAAGCATCAACCAGGGTGCCTACACCGCCGAAGTGGTACGCGCAGGATTGCTCTCGGTGGACACCGGCCAGTACGAAGCCGCCAAGTCAATCGGCATGCCGCGCTTGCAGGCGCTGCGCCGGATCATCCTGCCTCAGGCCATGCGCATCATCATCCCGCCGGTGGGCAACGAGTTCATTGGCATGGTCAAGATGACCAGCCTGGCCAGCGTGATCCAGTACTCGGAACTGCTCTACAACGCCCAGAACATCTACTACGCCAACGCCCGGGTGATGGAATTGCTGATCGTCGCCGGCATCTGGTACCTGGCCGCCGTTACCGTCTTGTCCTTCGGTCAAAGCCGCCTGGAGCGTCGCTTCGCCCGTGGCGCTGGTAAGCGCTCTTAAGCCGCGCTGGAGAATTGAACATGAGAAGCATCGTCAAGGCTGTCAGCCTCAACAAGTACTACGACAACTACCACGCGCTCAAAGATGTCAGCCTGGAAGTCGAGCAAGGTGAAGTGCTGTGCGTGATCGGCCCCTCCGGCTCCGGCAAGAGCACCCTGCTGCGTTGCGTCAACCAGCTGGAAAAAATCGACAAGGGCGGTCTCTGGGTCGACGGCGAACTGGTGGGCTACCGGATCGTCGGCAACAAGCTGCACGAACTCAACGAAGCGCAGATTGCCCGCCAGCGCCTGGCCACCGGCATGGTGTTCCAGCGTTTCAACCTGTTCCCGCACATGACGGTGCTGCAAAACATCATCGAAGGCCCTTGCCAGGTGCTCAAGCGCTCGCCCAAGGAAGCCCAGGAGGATGCCCTGGAGTTGCTCGCGCGGGTCGGCCTGGCCGACAAACGCAATAGCTACCCGATCGAACTCTCCGGCGGCCAGCAGCAACGGGTAGCCATTGCCCGTGCCCTGGCCATGCGCCCGAAACTGATGCTGTTCGATGAACCCACTTCGGCACTCGACCCGGAACTGGTCGGTGAGGTGCTGTCGGTGATGCGCGATCTGGCGCAGACCGGCATGACCATGATCGTCGTCACCCATGAATTGGGCTTCGCTCGCGAAGTCTCCAACCGCATGGTGTTTATGGATGGCGGGCAGATCGTGGAGGCTGGAAGCCCCGAAGAAATTCTAATAAGTCCACAAAACCCTCGCACCCAAAGCTTCATTTCTGCCGTTCGCACCTAGGTCCGGTTTCGGATCTCACAACAACTCAAAAAGAGAACGACCATGAAGAAATTTGTCATTCCAGCAGTCATCACCGGTCTATTGGCTTCATCCGCAGTCTGGGCCACCGAGTTGCCCGCCAGTATCAAGAGCAAGGGCGAAATCGTTGCGGCAATCATGCCCAACTACCCGCCGATGGATTTCAAGGACCCGGCCAGCAACACCCTCACCGGCCTCGACTACGACCTGGGCAACGCCCTGGCTGAACGTCTGGGGGTGAAGATCAAATGGCAGGAAACCGGCTTCGAGCAAATGATCAACGCGCTGAGCACCAAGCGTGTGGACATCGTGCTCTCGGGCATGACCGACACCGCCGAGCGGCAGCAAACCGTGACCTTTGTCGACTATTTCACCAGCGGTCCGCAGTTCTACACCTTGCAGAAAAACACCGCGATCAATGACAGCATCGACTTGTGCGGCAAGACCGTCGGCACCAGCCGCCGGACTACTTTCCCGGCAGAAATCGCCGAGTGGAGCAAAGCCAACTGCGAAGCGGCCGGCAAACCGGCGATAAAAGTGGTGGGTTCCGAAGGCTCGGCTGATGCCCGCGCACAACTGCGCCAAGGTCGACTGGATGCGGCGATGCAAGGCAGCGAAACCTTGTCGTACCTCAAGACTCAGGAAGCCAACACCTTCAAAACCCTCGGCACACCGATCTCCGTGCAGTTCTCGGGGCTTGGCGTCAGCAAGAGCAACCCGCAGCTGGCCGAAGCCATCAAAGTTGCCCTGCAAAGCATGGTTGCCGACGGCAGCTACCAGAGCATCCTGAAGAAATGGGACCTGAGCCAGGGAGCGATCGAGACGGTGGCTATCAATAACGGTAAGTAGGTTTTCGGTTGGGTGGGTTTCGCAAAGGTCGAGATTGACGACTGATTCGAAGTCCGCCCCTTGTAGGAGCGAGCTTGCTCGCGATGGACGTTAACGATAACGCGGGCTTTCTGAATGAACGCGCCGCCCTTGAGTCCATCGTCGGAACGCCGCCCGGAGCAAGCTCGCTCCTACATTGGCACCAATAAATTAATGGAGCACCACCCATGCCCTCCTCGCCGCAACCGACCTGGCCCGGCAGTCACAAAGCCTGTCTGGCCCTGGCGTTCGACCTCGACGGTCCCACCGGCGATGCCATGCTCAATGGCTCGATCTGGCACAAGCCCGAGTATTTCGGCTTCGGCGGGTATGGCCCGTATCGGGCCTTGCCGCGGATTCTCGACCTGCTCGACGAGTTCCGGATTCCGACGACCTTCTTCGTCCCGGCCTGGGTCGTGGAGAACTGGCCCAGGCAATGCCAGGCGATTGTCGAGCGAGGCCATGAAGTGGCGTATCACGGCTACAAACACGAGTCCTTCTATGCCCTGACCCTGGCGCAGCAGCAGGACGTCATGAACAAATGCCGCGAGGTGTTCTGGCAGCATCTGAACATCCGTGCTGAAGGTTTTCGTACCCCATCCGGCGACTGGCGTGCCGAAACTCCGGCCATGCTGGTGGAAGCCGGCGTGATCTATTCCAGCAGCATGCGCGGTGACGATCGGCCGTACCTGGTGCAGGTTCCCGGTCATGCACAGCCATTGGTGGAAATCCCCGGGCGCTGGGAAATGGACGACTACACCTCACTGGCTTACACCCGCGCACCGGACTTTCCCTCAGGTCTGGACCGCACCGCCAGCTACGAGTTGACGCTGGACAACTGGTGCCGCGAATTCGATGGCGCCGCCGACGAAGGGCTGTGCCTGACCACCTTGTTCCACCCGAAAATCACCGGCAAACCGGGCCGCATTCTGCTGCTCGAACGCCTTTTCGAACACATGCGTCAGCGCGATGACGTGTGGTTCGCCACCTGCCGCGATGTCGCCCACTGGTGGCTCAAGGAGCATCACCATGGCTGAGTCCAGTGTTTGGCCACAAGGTTATCGTTGCGCCGTGGTGCTGACCGTGGACTACAACGACATCCACGGCATTCTGACCCAGGCCCCGGAAGTCGCCGGGCGTGACAAAACGCTGTCGGTCTGGCGCTACGGCACCCAGCGCGGTGTCGATCGCTTGCTGGGTTTGTTCGAGGAGTTGGGTGTACCCGGCAGCTGGTGTATTCCCGGCGTCGTAGCGCAAGAAAATCCCGGGCACATTCGCGCGATCCAGGCCGCCGGGCACGAGATTGCCTGCGCCGGTTACCGCCATGAAAACTACGACACCCTCAGTCTCGCCGAGCAAGTAAATGCACTGGCTCGTGGTTGCCAGGCGCTGACCGATATCACTGGCAAGCCACCACAGGGATTTCGCATCCCGGCCGGCAACTGGGCGCCCGGATTTGTCGAGGCGCTGCGCGCGCAAGGCATTCGCTGGTCGTCGTCCTGGCGCGGGGATGATCTGCCGTTCGCCCACCCCACGGCACCGCAAGTGATCGAGTTGCCGTTGCACTATGAACTCGAGGACGAGCCCTACTTCGCCTTCAACCTCAGTCCGGCGGTGCCGCCGGCGCAATCGCGGATCGCCTCCTACAGCCACACCCTGGGCAACCTGCAGATGGACTTTGCCGGGTTTCATCGTTTCGGCCTGTGCTACGTGCTGCGTCTGCACCCGGAGATTATCGCCACTCCAGGCCGTATCGGGGTGCTGCGCGAACTGCTCAAGGGCATCCAGCAATACGATGACGTGTGGATCGCCACTGCGGCGGATGTCGCGCAATGGTGGAGCGAGTCGGCAGCACCAATGACCGAGGACCATCCGGCGGCGGTGTATGAGCGGCACTATCGGGCGTACTTGCCATGAGCGAACGGATGCAGCGGCTGGCGCGTTTCTGTGTCCAGACCCGTTTTGAAGACCTGCCCCCCGAACTGGTGGAGAAAGCCAAACGGCACATCCTCGACACCTTCGGCGCGACACTGGCCGGGACCAGAAGCGAGATTGTCGGTGCCGTACGCCAGACCCTGGGACAAGAGCCGGGCATGGCGTTGGTCTGGGGTACTCACCAGCGCACTGGCGCCACTCAGGCCGCGATGCTCAATGGCATCGCCGCTCACGCGCTGGAACTGGATGATACCGGTGGTTGCGACCACTCTGGCGCGGTGGTGCTACCCGCGGCCATGGCCGCTGCGGGCTTGAGGTCGACACCATTGAGCGGCCAGGAGCTGATCACCGCGGTGGTTATCGGCTATGAAGTGGGTCGCCGGGTTCTCGAAGCCTGCGGCGGCTATTCGGCCCATAACGGCGCGGGGTGGCACTCGACCGCCACCTGTGGGGTGTTCGGCGCGGCGGCGGCCAGTGCGCGCATCCTTGGCCTGGATCAAACGCAAATGCTGTCGGCCCTGGGCATCGCCGGCAGCTTCAGCGGCGGGCTCTGGTGCTTTATCCACGACGGCTCGCAAAGTAAAAAACTCCACAGCGGCCGTGCCGCCGAAGGTGGTTTGCTGGCGGCGCGTTTTGCCCGGCAAGGCATCAGCGGCCCATCGAAGCTGTTCGATGAGGTCTGGGGTGGTTTTCTCAAGACCCTGGCCGGTGACAGCGCTGTGCCCCAGGCACTGGATGAGGCCCTCGGCCAGGTCTGGAAACTCGCCCGTTGCTCGATCAAACCCTATGCCTCGTGCCGTGGCACTCACTCGGCCATAGACGCCCTGGGCCTGCTGCTTGAGCAGTTGCAGGTCAGCGCAGATCAGGTGGAAGACATTCAGGTGTCCCTGTGCGGCTTCTTGAAGGCTATGTGCGGCGGTCGCGACATCAGCACCCTGGCTGCCGCGCAAATGAGCCTGCCCTACGCCCTCGCTGTTCGACTGGTCTATGGCCATGCACGGCTTGATGCCTACGATGATGAGCAGCGTCGCGCCCCGCAGATCCGGCATTGGCTGCAACGCATCCAGCTAGATGTGGATCCGCAGCTGTCAGAGGATGGCGAACCGGTGGTCACGCTGCGTTGTGTGGATGGACGCCAGGCCAGCCTCTGCGTCGAAGTGCCGTTGGGCGCGCCGGGCAATCCGTTGAGCGATGGGGCGCTGCAAGAGAAGTTTCACAGTTTGGCGATGCAGGTGATGCCCAAAGAACAGGCCGCAGAGTTGCTGGAGCAATTGTGGCGGCTTGAGGAACTGGAATCTGTTGGGGTGCTGGATAAAGGGTTAACGGGGCAAACGCGCATCCTGTAGCAGCTGGCGAAGCCTGCGTTCGAGCGCGAAGCGGTCGCAATCCGGGCGACTCAATATTTGCTCAGTATCGCGGTATGGCATTTTACGACCGCTACGCGCTCGAACGCAGCCTGGCGGCAGCTGCTACATAGGGTTTGATCGTTCCCACGCTCCCGCGTGGGAATGCAGCCCGTGACGCTGCGCGTCACATTCAAGAGCGGACGCAGAGCGTCCAGTGAGGCATTCCCACGCAGAGCGTGGGAACGATCAACGACAAGGAAATCTGCACCTCCGTGGCCACTTACTCGCTCGTAATCCGCCGTTTGATGATCTGCTCGCTGACCATTGTCGTCAGCCGCGCCATCACCAGCCCTTTGCTCACATTGTTCCTGAGTAACAAACTCGGCCTGAACCAGCAGGACGTCGGCCTGTTGCTGGGCATCGCGGTGTTCATTGCCACCCTGCTCGCCCTTTATGGCGGTTACATCATCGATCGCCTGGAAAAGCGCCGGTTGCTGATCCTCGCGATGCTATCCAGCGCTATCGGTTTCGTCCTGCTGACCTTCGCCGAAAACCTGTACCTGACAACCCTGACCCTGGTGATTACCGAAACCGCGTCCGCGCTGTTTCTGATCGGCTCCAAAGCGATCATCAGCGAAAACCTGCCCATGGGCCAACGGGCCAGGGTTTTCTCGCTGCGCTACACCCTGACCAATATCGGCTACGCCACCGGCCCCATGCTCGGGGTGGTGATCGCTGGTGTACAGCCGTTGGCGCCGTTCCTGATCGCTGGCGGCATCGCGTTTTTCAGCACCTTCCTGATGCGCGGAATTCCCTCAGACGCCAGCACCGCCCCCAACAAACCGCAAAGTTTTCTCAACACCCTGGTGACACTGAAAAACGACCGCACGCTGATCATGTTCACCTGCGGCTGCCTGCTCAGTACCGTCGTCCATGGGCGTTACACCCTGTACCTTTCGCAATACCTGTTGGTGACCCAGAACTCCCACAGAGCCCTTGAAACCATGGCGGCGATCCTCGCCTGCAACGCCATCAGCGTGATCCTGTTGCAGTATCAGATCGGCCGTTTCCTGAAGCGTGAGCAACTGCGCTACTGGATCGCCGTGGGCAGCAGCCTGTTCATTCTCGGGCTGATCGGCTTCAGCTACGCCGACAACCTGACCTCGTGGTGCCTGGCGATGTTTGTCTTCACCCTCGGCGAGATGATCATCTACCCGGCGGAGTTTCTCTTCATCGATACTCTTGCCCCCGAGGAGTTGCGCGGCAGCTATTACGGCGCGCAAAACCTCGCAGCCCTGGGCGGCGCCTTGAGTCCGGTGATCTGCGGTTACTTGCTGACCCACTCCGCGCCAGGCACGATGTTCTATGCATTGAGCGCCCTGACGGCCATGGGCGGTTCGCTGTGCTTCTTGAGCGGACGCAGAGTCTCGACACTTCAAAAATAATGCACTTAAACAGCATCATTATGAATTTGTCAGCGATTCCATTGATCGGCACACTGTGCCGGTTCCTCCCCCAAATGTTGGAACTTTCAAAGGGTTGCCTCGGCAGCCCTTCTTTTTGCCCTCCATCTGCAATTGGATCGTCTTCATCATGCTTGCTCGCTGGTTACCTGCCGCCGTCAATACCCGCCCCACGGAATGGAGTCGCGCCGCCATCGGCATGTCCCTCGGCACCTTGTTCAGTGTGTGGTTCTGCGGGCATGTGTTCGGGATGGACGTGGCGCTGCACCTGATCGGCCCACTGGGGGCTTCGGCGGTACTGCTGTTTGCCGTGTCGTCCGGCGCACTGGCTCAGCCGTGGTCGATTCTCGGCGGCTACTTGACCGCCGCGGTGGTGTCCCTGCTGGTGGCCCACGTGCTTGGCCGAACGCTGGGCAGTGCCTGCCTGGCTGCCGGCATGGCGCTGATTCTGATGTGCTGGTTACGTTGCCTGCATCCACCGGCCGGGGCGCTGGCCTTGCTGCTGGTACTGGCGGATCCCGCGACCATCGCCATGGACTGGCTGGCGCTGGGCCCGGTCATGCTTGGCGCGCTTTGCATGCTGCTCAGTGCCCTGGCCTATAACAACCTGACGCGGATTCGCTACCCAAAGAGCCATAACGATCCTGTCGCGGTGATTGTGGCCGATCACCCGCCCACAGACACTGCGGGCATCACCGCCGAAGACCTGAGGCGTGCGCTGGAAGACATGCAAGAGTTTTTCGACGTGACCCCGGAAGACCTTGAGCAACTGATCCACGCCAGCGAGCTGCACGCCAAACGCCGCAGTATCGGCCAAGTGCTGGTCAGCAGGGTCTGAGCACAGATAATCAATGGAGCCCCGCTCCGGGCTCCATTGTTGCATTCCCTAGGCCGCCGACCGTTGTTGCGCCGGTACCGCCAGGCTAACCGCCCGCACTGAAGCACCGGCACTCAAGCCCAGGCTTTTCGCTGTTTGCGCATCGACAATTAACGTACCTGCTGCAACTCGCGCCGGCGCAGCGGTGATTCGGCAATTGGCGAACTGGCGGTTGTGAATCAGATAGGGCACTGCGAGTTCACCGGGTGTGCCGATACTCAGCTGCAACACCTGACTATCACGCACCGCACGAATGTCACCGGTGGCGCACTCGATCAGCGGCCCGCCGTCAAAGATATCGATGTAGTCCTTATGGTCGAAACCTTCGGCCTTGAGCATGCCCAACGCCGGTTCGGTATTGGGGTGAACCCGACCGATCACCGAGCGCGCCGCTTCTGGCAGCAAACAGGTTGGCAATGGAAACTTGGGCATCAACTCAGCGATAAAGGTCTTGTTACCCAGGCCGGTCAAGTAGTCGGCATCGGCAAAATCCATCTTGAAGAAATGCCGCCCCAGGCCTTCCCAAAACGGCGAAACACCCTCTTCATCCGAGTAACCGCGCATTTCGGCAATCACCTTCTCACCGAACTTCTCACGAAACTCGGCCAGAAACAGAAACCGCGCCTTGGACAACAACCGGCCATTGAGCCCTTTGCGGTGTCCGGCATGCAGGAACAACGAACACAGCTCCGACTGCCCGGTCATGTCATTACCCAGAAACAACGTCGGCAGCTGTTGATTGATCCCCAGATTCTTCGACGCAGCAACAAACAACCCGAGGCGGTAGTTGTACCAGGGCTCGCGCATGCCCACGGCACCGGCCAGCGCACAAATGCCGACGGCTTCGCCGCTCTCGGTTTCCAGCACAAACAGGTAATCGGCATCCGCTCGTTCGGCCTCGCCGGCGAAGGTTTTCTCCGCCCACTCCAGGCGATGGCGCAAACGCACGGCATCGGCCGGCAAGGTGGTCAAACCGGTGCCCGCACTGTGGGCCAGGGTCAATAATGCAGGCAGGTCAGCCATTGTGGCAGGACGGACGATCATCGCGATTGCTCCTTGGAGGCCAGATGGTTGGACTGATGTTCAGGCAGACGCTCAGGTAGAAAAACTTCCGCCAGCATGCAGCGCGCACTGCCGCCGCCGATGCGTTCGATGGTGTCGATATTCACCGGCAGCGGTGTGGCGTGACGCTCGATCAATCGACGTTGCGTCAAATCCAGCGATTGCCAGGCTGTACGCGACATCACCAGCAAGGGGTCGCCCGCCGCGTTATGGACTTCGAGCATGTTGCCGGCGAACGACTCCAGTTGCTCCCAGCTCAGGGCCATGACCTGTTTGCCGCTGTCCTCCAGCCGAGATTGCAACGCCGAGCGCTCGTTCAGATCGCTGACGGACTCCAGACACACCACGGCGAGGCTGCTGCCCACGCTCATCATCACGTTGGTGTGGTAGATGGCGACGCCCTGACGGTCCACCGCGTTGAACGCGCAGAGCTCATAACCCAGGTGGTCGACCACCTGATTCAAGGCCTGGGCATGGGTGCGAGTGGAATAACCGGCGTAACAAATTCGCTGCTGACGATCGAGAACCATGCTGCCGGTGCCCTCAAGGAACACTTCCTGCTGTTCCAGGCCCGAGAGGTCCAGCATCTGCTCGACCCGGTACTCGTCGCGCAACCACTCCAGTACGCCTTTGTCCCGTTCCAGCCGACGGTTGTGGCCCTGCATCGGGTACAGCACCAAAGTGCCGTCAGGATGGCTGCTCCACCAGTTGTTGGGGAAGATCGAGTCAGGGGTATGCGGCGCTTCGCTGTCGTTGTGCACCATGACGGTGACACCCTGCTCGCGCAATGCGGCGACGTAGCCATCGAACTCTCGCAGAGCTTTGAGCTGCACGTCTTCGGCGAGCGCGGCCTGGCGCTGGAAACGGTTGTTGGCGGCCGTGTCCTGATTGAAGGAGAAACGTGTCGGGCGAATCATCAAAACGGTATTGGTGGTTTGCATGGGCACAGAATCAATGAGGGTTAAGAGGTACTCATTGTCTGGTTTGGCGGGCAGAAAACCCGGCTGATAACGTGGGTGGGTGTGATGGAAATGGCTGAAAGCGAGGGGGTGAGCAGCCGATTCGGCGGGGAAAGATGTGCGCTGGATCGATCGTTCCCACGCTCTGCGTGGTAACGCCTCATCGGACGCTCTGCGTCCGCTTCTGTGACGCAGAGCGTCACGGGCTGCATTCCCACGCGGAGCGTAGGAACGATCTGCAAACCCGGCCGATAACGCGGGTGGGCGTGATGGAAATGGCTGAAAGCGAGGGGGCTGTCAGCCGATTCGGCGGGGGGAAAGATGTGCGCTGGATCGATCGTTCCCACGCTCTGCGTGGTAACGCCTCATTGGACGCTCTGCGTCCGCTTCTGTGACGCAGAGCGTCACGGGCTGCATTCCCACTCGGAGCGTGGGAACGATCTGCAAACCCGGCCGATAACGCGGGTCGGTGTGATGGAAATGGCTGAAAGCGAGGGGGCTGTCAGCCGATTCGGCGGGAGGAAAGATATGCGCTGGATCGATCGTTCCCACGCTCTGCGTGGTAACGCCTCATCGGACGCTCTGCGTCCGCTTCTGTGACGCAGAGCGTCACGGGCTGCATTCCCACGCGGAGCGTGGGAATGATTTCGTAGGGCTTACTCCATCGAAGTCTTGACCATCGCAAGCTCGGGATGGCTGACCAGTTTGTCGATGCGCAAGTCCGGGTCGTCGAACCAGACTTCGGTCAGCACCCGGTAATGCTCCATGTCCCGGCAACGCATACGCAGGCTGTAGTCGAACGCGCCGCTGATCAGGCGGCACTCCAGCACCTGCGGACAGGCACGCACCTTGGCTTCAAACGCCTTCTGCGCCGCCCGCCCGCTCTGGTTCGAAAGCGCCACCAGCACCAGTAACGACAACCCCGGCGTCAGTTTCTTTTCGTCGAGAATCGCCCCATAACCGCGGATAACCCCGAGCTGTTCGAGCTTGCGCACCCGTTCCAGGCACGGCCTGGGAGTCAGGTGCACCCGCTCGGAAAGCTTCTGATAGGTGATACGCCCTTCATGGCGCAGCACCTCAATGATTGCCTGATCGATACGATCAAGCACGATCGACAGATCGCGGATATCCGCCATGTACGTCTTGCCTCACTTCAAACGACCCGATAAAAATTGCTGCAAACGCTCGCTCTGTGGCTGGTCGAGAATCTCTGCAGTTCCCTGCTCCTCAACCCGGCCTTGATGCAGAAACAACACATGACTGGACACCTTGCGGGCAAAGCCCATTTCGTGGGTCACCATCAGCATGGTACGGCCCTCTTCTGCCAGGGCCTGAATCACCTTGAGTACTTCACCCACCAGCTCCGGATCGAGCGCCGAGGTCGGCTCGTCGAACAGCAGAATCTGCGGTTCCACCGCCAGGGCCCGGGCAATCGCCACCCGTTGTTGCTGGCCGCCGGAAAGAAACGCCGGGTACTGTTCGGCCACTCGCTGCGGCAAACCGACTTTGTCCAGATAAGCACGAGCGCTTTGCTCAGCGTCCTTGCGACTGACGCCCAGCACACGGCATGGCGCCAGCATAATGTTTTCCAGAACAGTCAGGTGGCTCCACAGGTTGAAATGCTGAAACACCATGGCCAGACGCGTGCGCAGGCGCTGCAACTGCGCGGGACTGGCAACGCGCATGCCACCGGCTGCCGGCCGCGTCGCGATGACTTCGCCATCCAGCTCGATGGAGCCCTCGTCAGCCCGTTCAAGAAAGTTGATACACCGCAGCATGGTGCTTTTCCCGGAACCGCTGGCACCGATCATGCTCACCACATCGCCTGCACGGGCTTTCAACGAGACGCCCTTGAGCACCTCATTGTCACCAAATCGTTTATACAGATTTTCAACCGTCAGCTTGTACATGAAACACTCCTGGAGCCACACCGCTATCGGCACAGCTCTGGACAGAAAGAATGGAGATGAACAACCGCACGCAATGACTCAGTGAGCCGGACCGAGAAAACTCAGCCAGCGCTTCTCTGCCAGGCGGAATGCACCCACCAGCCCGAAAGACAGCGCCAGGTAAAGCAACCCGGCAATGCCGAACGCCTGGAAAGTCATGAAGGTCGCGGCGTTAGCGTCGCGGGCCACCTTGAGGATGTCCGGAATAGTCGCGGTGAAAGCCACCGAAGTCGCATGCAACATCAGGATCACTTCGTTGCTGTAATACGGCAGTGCCCGGCGCAACGCCGAAGGCAGGATCAGCCGTAAGTACAAACGCCAGCCACTCAAGCCATAGGCGTGGGCCGCCTCGATTTCACCATAGGGAATACTGCGAATCGCCCCGGCGAAAATTTCTACGGTGTAGGCACAGGTATTGAGAGTGAACGCCAGCAAGGTGCAATTCATCGCATCGCGAAAGAAGGCTTCCAGCAGTGGCTGAGAACGGACCACCGCAATGCCGTAGATCCCGCTGTAGCAAATCAGTAGCTGGATATACAGCGGCGTGCCACGAAACACATAGGTGAATAGCTGAACCGGCCAGCGCAGCAGGCCCCAGCGCGAGGTCCGCATGATCG
The DNA here is from genome assembly GCF_059422425.1 of Pseudomonas sp. GW821-FHT01E05. Taxonomy (NCBI): domain Bacteria; kingdom Pseudomonadati; phylum Pseudomonadota; class Gammaproteobacteria; order Pseudomonadales; family Pseudomonadaceae; genus Pseudomonas; species Pseudomonas sp. GW821-FHT01E05. The sequence continues at coordinate 97,760 of NZ_JBWKWW010000006.1, read as the reverse complement.
CCAGCGGCAGCGAAAGGAAAAACCCCAGCACGATGCTCACGCAGAGCAACCACAAGGTTATCGCTAACCCGGTGAAGTTGTAGCCGTCACTGAAGAGAAAGGGTTTCCAGTATTCCGAAATCAACTCGATCATCGCGTCATCCCCCGTACGCCTTGGTTGTAACGACGCTCAAGCCCGCGCAGCACATAGTTCGACGCACTGGTGATCAGCAAATACAGCGCCGCCGCCAGCAGCAGGAAATCCAGCATATTAAAGGTGCTTTTGCCGGCCTCCTGAGCGACCTTGACCAGGTCCGACAAGCCGATGATCGACACCAGCGCCGTGGCCTTGAGCAGCACCAGCCAGTTATTGCCAAGGCTGGGCAAGGCGAAACGCATCATTTGCGGGAATACCACGAAGCGAAAACGTTGCCAGCGATTCAAGCCAAATGAAGCACCGGCTTCCTGCTGACCGCGCGGAACGCTGAGAATCGCGCCGCGAAAGGTTTCAGTGAAATAGGCGCCGTAGATAAACCCCAGGGTGATGATGCCTGCCACGAACGGGTCGATCTCCATGTAGGGCCAGCCCAGGGCCTCGGTCAGGCTGCTCAGCCAGCCTTGCAGGCTGTAGAAAATCAACAGCATCAGCACCAGATCGGGAACCCCGCGGATCAGTGTCGTGTAGAACGTCGCCGGCAGGTTGAAGAGGCGCAGCGGTGAAAGCTTGGCTGCCGCGCCGACCAGGCCCATCAGCATGCTCACCAATAGCGACAGTGCAGACAGTTTGAGGGTCACCCAGGTGCCGTGCAGCAACAGAGGGCCATAGCCTTGCAGGGCCGACATATCGAGCCCCAAAAAATGAAGGAAGGTATTCACGCAAGTCACCAGTCTTGAATTGCCACAGCCTGGCGCTGCATCGCACAGGACGATGCAGCGCTGTCGGTGCGAGGATCAGTTGTTGTAGAGATCGAGATCGCCGAAGTGCTTCTTCTGGATCTGCGCGTAGATGCCCTTTTCATGCAGGGCCTTGATGGCGGTGTTGATCATGCCTTTGAGCTCGTCGTTGTCCTGGCGGATGCCGATGGCGATTTCCGACGGTACCAGCGGGTCGCTGATGCCCTGACTGTTCTGGAAGTCGGCACCTTGCGGCGAAGTCAGGAAACTCATCTGCGCTTGCAGCTTGTCCTGAATCGACGCATCGAGACGGCCGTAAACCAGATCCGCGTAGACCTGATCCTGACTCTGGTAGGCCCGCAGTTTCACGCCACCGGGGGCCAGTCTGGCTTTGGCATAGGTCTCTTGAATGGTGCCCTGCATGTAACCGATGACCTTGCCTTTGAGGGATTCGGCGGTGGGTTCAAGACCGGAATCCTTGCGGGTGACGATGGCGGTCGGGCCGGCATACAGGCGGTCGGAGAAATCGATCTGCTTTTTGCGCGCCTCAGTTACCGTCATCGACGACTCGATCGCATCGAACTTGCCGGCCTTGAGCGCAGGAATCAGCCCGTCGAAGTCGTTACTGACCCACACGCACTTGAGCTTCAGCTCGGCGCAGATTGCATTGCCCAGATCCACACCAAAGCCTTGCACGCCACCATCGGCGGTGGTCGATTCGAACGGTGGATAGCTTGGGTTGACGCCAAATCGCAGCTCTTTCCACTCTTTGGCGCTAGCGCCTGCCGAGCAGAACAACAACGCAAGTACCGGTAAGGCCAGCCATTTTTTGTTCATCTTCGTAAGTCCCGATTTATTTGGATTTATCGCGGCCAGGCACACGACCGAGCCACATTTATGGGCAGGAGCAGAGAGTCGATGCGGCATCCACCGCAACAGCGTTCTTATTGTTTTAAACCGGTGCGTCGCCACACCCCCACCCTGAAACCCTTGTCGCAGACGGCTTCAAATGGAACACCAGAATGCCAACAGAATGCTTGGGGCAGGTGTCGTAACGGCCCGCGCAGACAGCCCGGCTATGCTGATAAGCGGTATTCCACAGCCGAATCGGTCGTTTCCGGCACTTACCCGGCGATAACACCCTTCGAAGGGGCGAATGAACAGGGTCATCCTGCAAAAATGCACACCAGACCTGCAGTTATCCGGGTTGTACATGGCAAATTTGCACTGTTACGATCCGGCATCGTTCGCGCGCGAACACTTCTATAAAGAACAATAAAAGCAGGGAGTTAGTGATGACTGCTCAGGTTTCATCCCAGGCGATACGGTCCGTGGATGCCACGCAAAACGAAGTGCTGGCCGAGGTCCGTAACCATATCGGCCACCTGACCCTCAACCGCCCCGCCGGCCTCAACGCCCTCACTCTGGACATGGTCCGCAGCCTGCACCAGCAACTCGATGCCTGGGCCCATGACCCGCAGGTACATGCGGTGGTGCTGCGCGGTGCCGGTGAAAAAGCCTTTTGTGCCGGTGGCGATATCCGCACGCTGTATGACAGCTTCAAAAACGGGCAAACCCTGCACCAGGACTTCTTCGTCGAGGAATACGCCCTCGACCTGGCCATCCATCAGTACCGCAAACCGGTGCTGGCGCTGATGGACGGTTTCGTCCTCGGCGGTGGCATGGGTCTGGTGCAAGGCGCGGATCTGCGGGTAGTCACCGAACGCAGCCGTCTGGCGATGCCGGAAGTGGCCATCGGTTATTTCCCGGATGTCGGCGGCAGCTACTTCCTGCCACGCGTTGCGGGCGAGCTGGGGATCTACCTGGGCGTCAGTGGCGTGCAGATCCGCGCTGCCGACGCGCTCTACTGTGGATTGGCCGATTGGTACCTGGAAAGCGACAGGCTGAGCCTGCTGGACCAGCGCCTCGATCACCTGGAGTGGCACGAAACACCGCTCAAGGACCTGCAAGGTCTACTGGCTGCCCTTGCCGTGCAGCAACTGCCCGACGCACCGTTGCACGCCTTGCGTGGGGCCATCGACCACTTCTTCGCCCTGCCCGATGTGCCGAGCATCGTCGAGCAATTACGCGAAGTCACGGTCGCCGACAGCCACGAGTGGGCCCTTGCCACTGCCACTCTGCTGGAAAGCCGCTCGCCGCTGGCGATGGGCGTAACCTTGGAGATGCTGCGGCGCGGTCGCCAGCTGAGCCTGGAAGAGTGCTTTGCCCTGGAACTGCATCTGGACCGTCAGTGGTTCGAACGTGGTGACCTGATCGAAGGCGTGCGCGCCTTGCTGATTGATAAAGACAAGAACCCGCGCTGGAACCCGCCGACCCTGCAAGCCCTCGATGGCGAGCATGTCGCGAGTTTCTTCAGCGGTTTCGACATGAGTGGGAGCTGAGCCATGCACGACCTTGAATTGAGTGAAGAGCAAGTCATGATCCGCGACATGGCCCGGGACTTTGCCCGCCGTGAAATCGCGCCCCACGCCCAGGCGTGGGAAAAGGCTGGCTGGATCGATGATGCGCTGGTGGCGAAGATGGGCGAGCTGGGTTTGCTCGGCATGGTGGTCCCCGAGGAATGGGGCGGCACCTATGTCGACTACGTCGCCTACGCCCTCGCAGTGGAAGAAATCTCCGCTGGCGACGGCGCGACGGGTGCCTTGATGAGCATCCACAACTCGGTGGGCTGCGGGCCGGTCCTCAACTACGGCACTGAGGAGCAGAAACAGACCTGGCTGGCGGACCTGGCCAGCGGACAAGCCATCGGCTGCTTCGCCCTGACCGAACCCCAGGCCGGCTCCGAGGCCCATAACCTGCGCACCCGCGCCGAGCTGCGCGACGGCCAGTGGGTGATCAATGGCGCCAAGCAATTTGTCAGCAACGGCAAACGGGCCAAACTGGCTATCGTCTTCGCAGTCACCGATGCGCATCTGGGCAAGAAAGGCCTGTCGGCGTTTCTGGTGCCCACCGACACCCCGGGCTTTATCGTCGACCGAACTGAACACAAGATGGGCATCCGCGCCTCCGACACCTGCGCCGTGACCCTCAACCAATGCACCATTCCTGAAGCGAACCTGCTGGGTGAGCGCGGCAAGGGGCTGGCGATTGCCCTGTCCAACCTTGAAGGCGGTCGTATCGGCATCGCCGCCCAGGCCTTGGGCATCGCCCGTGCGGCATTCGAAGCGGCGCTGGCTTATTCGCGCGATCGGGTGCAGTTCGACAAGCCGATTATCGAGCACCAGAGCATCGCCAACCTGCTGGCGGACATGCACACCCGTTTGAATGCCGCCCGCTTGCTGATCCTGCACGCGGCGCGTCTGCGCAGTGCCGGCAAACCCTGCCTGTCCGAAGCCTCACAGGCCAAGCTGTTTGCCTCGGAGATGGCCGAAAAGGTCTGCTCTTCGGCCATTCAGATCCACGGTGGTTACGGCTATCTGGAGGATTACCCGGTAGAACGCTTCTACCGCGATGCGCGGATTACGCAGATCTATGAAGGGTCGAGCGAGATTCAGCGAATGGTGATTGCGCGAGAGTTGAAGAACTATCAGATCTGAAGGCTGAAACCGGGAACCTGATCGTTCCCACGCTCTGCGTGGGAACGATCTTCGACGCTACATCACTTACCCTTGAACTGCGCCTCGCGCTTGGCGATAAACGCGGCCATCCCTTCTCTGCGATCTTCAATGGCGAACGCCGCATGGAACACCCGGCGTTCGAAACGCACGCCTTCGGACAGGCTGACTTCAAAAGCGCGGTTCACGCTTTCCTTGACCATCATCGCAATCGGCAGGGATTTGCCAGCAATCACCGCTGCAACTTTCAGCGCTTCATCCAGCAACTCATCCACCGGTACGATGCGCGCCACGATTCCGGCGCGCTCGGCTTCCACCGCATCGATCAAGCGCCCGCTCAGGCACATTTCCATCGCCTTGGCCTTGCCCACGGCGCGGGTCAGACGCTGGGTGCCGCCCATACCCGGCAATACACCGAGGTTGATTTCCGGCTGGCCGAATTTGGCGTTATCGCCGGCCAGAATGAAGTCGCACATCAGCGCCAGCTCACAGCCACCACCGAGGGCGAAACCGGCCACCGCGGCGATGATCGGTTTGCGACGGTTGGCCACTCGGTCGCTGTCGCTGAACAGATCGTCGAGGTAGATCTGCGGATAGGTCAGCTCGGCCATTTCCTTGATGTCGGCACCCGCGGCGAAGGCCTTCTTCGATCCTGTGAGCACGATGCAGCCAATCTCGGGGTTGGCTTCCAGGCCGTCCAGCGCCTGGTTCAGCTCACTGACGATCTGCGCATTCAGCGCATTCAGGGCTTGCGGGCGGTTAAGCGTGATCAGGCCAACCCGGCCCTGAACTTCCAGCAAAATCGTTTCATAACTCATGAATGGGCTCCTGCCTTAGAAAGAGTAGAGATACTGAGTCAAAGATTGCGTGAAATGACCATGCGCTGAATATCGCTGGTGCCTTCGTAAATCTGGCAGACGCGCACGTCGCGGTAAATGCGTTCCAGCGGAAAGTCGTTCAGGTAGCCATAGCCACCGAGGGTTTGCAACGCCGAGGAGCAGACCTTTTCAGCCATTTCCGAAGCGAACAGCTTGGCCATCGACGCCTCCACCAGCGCCGGTTTGCCGCTGTCACGCAGGGCCGCCGCGTAATGCACCATCTGCCGGGCGACAGCGATCTGTGTGGCCATGTCCGCCAGGCGGAAAGCCACGGCTTGATGCTCGATCAGCGTCTTGCCGAAACTTTCCCGCTCGCGGGCGTAATCGCGCGCGGCTTCAAAAGCTGCGCGGGCCATGCCCACCGATTGCGAGGCAATACCCACACGCCCGCCTTCGAGGTTGGCCAGCGCGATTTTGTAGCCTTCACCCTCCTCACCCAAGCGGTTGGCGACCGGTACTTTCACGTCTTCGAAAAGAATCTGGCAGGTGTCCGACGCGTGCTGACCGAGCTTGTCTTCGATCCGCGCGACCTTATAGCCAGGCGAATCGGTGGGGACGATAAACGCGCTGATACCGCGCTTGCCGGCACTCGGATCAGTCACTGCAAACACAATCACGATGCCGGCGTTTTGCCCGGAGGTGATGAACTGTTTGCAGCCGTTGAGTACGTAGTGATCACCGTTCAAGCGGGCACGGGTTTTCAGGCTGCTGGCGTCGGAGCCGGCCTGGGGTTCGGTCAAGGCAAAGGCACCCAGCATCGCGCCGCTGGCCAATGGTTTAAGGAATTGCTCTTTCTGTTGATCGTTGCCGAACTTGAGGATCGGCACGCAACCCACCGAGTTGTGCACACTCATGATGGTCGAGCAGGCGCCGTCACCGGCGGCGATTTCTTCCAGGGCCATGGCGTAGGCCAGGTAACCAGTGTCGCAACCGCCCCACTGCTCCGGCACCAACATGCCGAAAAAGCCCAGTCCGGCCATCTCGCCGATGGCTTCCTTGGGGAAGCGATGTTCACGGTCCCACTCGGCGGCGAACGGTTTCAGCCGTTCCTGGGCAAACTGCCGGGCCGCGTCGCTGATCTGTAGTTGTTCGTCAGTCGGGAGCATAAAGATTCCTTAGTACAGGACTTCAACAGCCATGGCCGTTGCTTCGCCGCCACCGATGCAGATGGCCGCCACGCCGCGATGCAGGCCTTTCTGGCGCAGGGCCGAAAGCAGCGTCACCAGAATCCGCGCACCGGACGCACCGATCGGATGGCCCAGGGCGCAAGCGCCACCGTGTACGTTGACCTTCTCATGGGGGATTTCCAGTTTGCTCATGGTCACCAGACTGACCACCGCAAAGGCTTCGTTGACTTCGAACAGTTCGACCTCGTCCAGCGACCAGCCGGTCTTGTTCATCAGTTTCTTGATCGCACCCACCGGTGCCACCGGGAACAGGCCCGGCGTATCGGCAAACGCCGCATGGCCGTGAATCACTGCCAGCGGTTTGAGGCCACGTTTTTCAGCCTCGGAGCGGCGCATCAATACCAATGCCGCAGCGCCGTCGGAAATCGAACTGGAGTTGGCAGCAGTGACCGTGCCGCCTTCGCGGAACGCCGGTTTCAGCCCGGTAATCTTGTCCAGTTTGGCCTTTGGCGGTTGCTCATCGTCGCTGATCAGCTTCTGCTCCTTGCCGACCATCACCTGCAACGGCACGATCTCGGCGGCGAAACTGCCGTCTTTGATCGCCTGTTGGGCACGAGTCGTCGAAGCAATGGCAAATTCGTCCTGAACTTCGCGGCTGAAGCCGTTGGCTTCGGCGCAATCCTCGGCAAAGGTGCCCATCAGGCGGCCCTTGTCGTAAGCATCTTCCAGACCGTCGAAAAACATATGGTCGATGACCTGGCCATGGCCCATGCGCAAGCCACTGCGGGCGCGGTCCAGCAGATAGGGTGCGTTGGACATGCTTTCCATGCCACCGGCCACCACCACCTCGGCGCTGCCGGCCAGCAGCATGTCGTGGGCCAAAATGGCTGCCTCCATACCGGAACCGCACATTTTGTTCAGCGTGGTGCAGCGGGTCGACTTGTCGAGCCCGGCGCCCAGCGCCGCTTGCCGTGCGGGCGCCTGACCGAGACCGGCCGAGAGCACGCAACCGAATAACACTTCTTCCACCGCGCCAGGTGCAACACCGGCGCGCTCGACGGCAGCGCGGATCGCAGCGGCACCCAGTTGCGGTGCGCTCAGGCTTTTCAGTTCACCCTGAAAACCGCCCATCGGGGTGCGGACGGCACTGACAATAACAATCGGATCGTTGGTAATAGTCATGATAAATCCTCCTTACTTGGCGGCCATGCGCAAGGCACCGTCGAGACGGATCACCTCACCGTTGAGCATGCTGTTTTCAATAATATGCCTAACCAGCGCAGCGTACTCCGAAGGTTTGCCCAGACGCGGCGGGAACGGAACGCCAGCGGCGAGAGAGTCGCGCACTTCCTGGGTCATGCCGGCCATCATTGGGGTTTCGAAGATCCCCGGAGCGATGGTCATCACCCGAATTCCGTAGCGCGCCAGCTCACGGGCGGCGGGCAAGGTCAGGCTGGCAATCGCGCCTTTGGAAGCGGCATAGGCTGCCTGACCGATCTGGCCGTCGAAGGCGGCGGCCGAGGCGGTGTTGATGATCACACCGCGTGAACCGTCGGCATCGGCTTCGCCGTCGGCAATGGCCGCGGCTGCCAGACGCAGCAGGTTGAAGCTGCCGATCAGGTTGACGTTGATCACCTGGCTGAAACTGGCCAGCGCATGAGGGCCGTTCTTGCCGAGAATCTTCTCGCCGCGCACCACGCCCGCGCAGTTGACCAGCCCGTGCAACCCGCCAAAGGCTGCGACCGTTGCCTTTACCGCAGCCTCGGCTGCCGCTTCCTGACAGATATCGGCCACGACGCTTTGCGCCTGTGAACCGAGCTTTTGCGCTTGGGCCGCCACGGCGTCGGCGTTCAAATCCACCAGCATCACCCTGGCACCAGCGGCCACCAGCATCTCAGCCGTAGCGGCGCCCAAACCGGACGCGCCGCCGCTGACGAGAAAAACCTTATTTTCGATCTGCATCGTTGTTTCCTTGGGTTCAAGCCTTGTGAGCCACGGCCTCTTGAGCCTTGGCGATTTCCTGATTGCGCAAGATAAAGCGCTGCAACTTGCCGCTTGGGGTTTTCGGCAGTTCGCTGACAAATTCGATTTCACGGGGGTACGAGTGCGCCGCCAGGCGCTTGCGCACGTGCTGGCGCAGCTCTTCGGCCAGCTGCGGCGCGGCACGGTATTGCGGGCTGAGCACGACAAAGGCTTTCACCAGCTCGGTGCGTTCCGGGTCGGGTTTTCCGATCACCGCCGCCTCAACCACCGCCGGGTGTTCAATCAGTGCGCTTTCCACGTCGAACGGGCCGACCCGATAACCCGAAGTGGTGATCACGTCATCGCTGCGGCCGACGAAGCTGATGCTGCCGTCCGGGTTCAGCTCCACGGTATCGCCGCTGAGGTAGTAGTTGCCTACAAATGCCTTGGTCGGCGCACCTTCATAGCCGGCGAACCAGCACATCGGTGACTGGGTGCGATCAATCGCCAGAATGCCCGGCTGCCCGGCCGGCAGCTCCTGGTAGTGATCATCGAGCACCACAATTCGGTGCCCAGGCGAGGCGAAACCTGCCGAACCGACATGCACCGGATGCTCCAGACCGTGGTGATTGCACAGCACCATGCCTAGCTCGGTCTGGCCGTAATGGTCGTGGATGACCACCCCCAGGTTATCGGCGAACCAGCGAATCACTTCCGGGTTCAGCGGCTCACCGGCGCTGCTGACGATACGCAGCTTGCCCTTGATCGAGCGGGCGAACTCATCACCGCCGGCGATCAGCAAGCGATACGCCGTCGGCGAACCGGTCAGGTTGGTAATGCCGTATTTGTTGATCACCCGGCAGGTGCTTTCCAGGGTGAACGGACCATCGTAGAAGGTGATCGGATGGCCCATGGACAGCGGGCCGGTAACGCCGAAATAGATGCCGTAGGCCCAACCCGGATCGGCAACGTTCCAGAACGCGTCTTCCGGGCGCAGGTCCACCGCATCACGGGTATAGCTCTGAAACGCGACAATCGCCTTGAGCGGTACGGCCAGCGCTTTGGACGGACCGGTGGTGCCCGAGGTGAACATCAGCAGGAAAGGATCGTCGCCGCTAAGCAGGACTGGCTCGCAGTCGGCCGAATAGTTGGCTTGCTCGGCCCAGAAACTGAAGTCGCCGCGCACGATGCCCTGGCCCTTGGGCCCGCCCACGGTGACGATGGTCGGGCAGCCGGTCACTTCGGTGAGTTTGGAACGGTTAGCGGCGTCGGTCACCACCAGCGCTGCACCGGAGCTGCTCAGCCGATGCTCGATGGCTTTGGGGCCGAAGGCGGTAAACAACGGCTGGTAGACCGCGCCAATGCGCCAGGTGGCGAAGACTGTAATTAGCAACTCAACGTTACGCGGCAAGAGGCCTGCGACTTTGTCGCCCTTCTTGACGCCTTGGGCCAGCAGAAAGTTGGCGAAGCGCGCGGCCTTGTCCTGCAATTCGCTGAAGGTGTAGGTCGCACTGGTGCTATCGCGGCCCTCCCAGAACAACGCAATACGTCCCGGCAAGGCATGCCGGTCGCAGCATTCGACGCACGCATTGAGCCCCGCCAGAGTGCCCTTCAGGGCTTCATCGACAGTGTGTTGATAATCGAATTGTGCAGTGGCAGACAAGTAATCGCGCATCACCAGAATCCCTCGGTCTTTTTATTAGTAGGAACCGTGAAAAATCCTGGAAATACTCGCTCTGTGTGGGGTGCTGGGCAATGGTCAAAGCTATCAAGTTACGTGACTGGTTTGGCCAAGATTTGAAGGATTGATCGTTCCCACGCTCTGCGTGGGAATGCCTCACCGGACGCTCCGCGTCCGCTTTGGCAGTGACGCGGAGCGTCACGGACTGCATTCCCACGCGGGAGCGTGGGAACGATCAAGGTCTAAGGCCAAGTGCTGCGTCCTACCCCGCCTCATGGGATCGTTCCCACGCTCTGCGTGGGAATGCCTCACTGGACGCTCCGCGTCCGCTTTGGCAGTGACGCGGAGCGTCAC